>JBBDSB010000490.1:0-81784 GCA_040905205.1 Cyclobacteriaceae bacterium | reverse complement strand
TTCAGTCCGTATATACCCTGTGCTGGAAGGCCATCTGCAATTTAAGAAAACTGTACACCCTCTTAATTTCACTTTATTTTTCGCTGTAAAGCAGCTACAATTAATTTTTTTGAAAATAATCAAAAAATAAAGGATAGATTTTTGATTTGGCCGACACATATTCATGAAAACACGCCTAAATGGATATTTACAACGATACGGTCAAAGGCCTTGTACTTAACCCGGAGTTTAGGAAATGGGTATTATACCCTAATCCCGAACTTAATAAGACCTGGAAGCACTATTTGTCCAATAACCCCACATCTGTGAAGGATGTGGAGGTGGCCAGGGAACTTATTTTGGAGTTGTTTTCAAATCAATACCCGCTTCAGGATGAGGAGTATGAGGAGATCTGGGACAAAATAGAGACCAAAACCACCAAAGAAGACCAACAAAAGCAAATCGCAAAAGTAGTGCCTATCAGGCAAGGGATTGTAAAAGAGAGCCCCACAAGCACTCAGGATTCTTTTCAGTTAGGGTATTTTTGGCGAATTGCATCCATATTGCTGATATCATTGGGTTTAGGTTTTTTAGCGAGCCTCTATACGCTACCTGAACCAACTGCAGAGATGCCCCAACCCGCAAAAAATGTTGTTTTTAATAACCCTCCCGGTGTAAAGTCTAGTATTTCCCTGGCTGACGGAACAAGGGTAATACTCAATGCGGGAAGCAGTTTATCCTATGAGGAGAACAGATTCAAAGAGGTTCGGGATGTCTTTTTGGAGGGTGAAGCTTTTTTTGAAGTTGCCCATGACCCCGATCGGCCCTTTACGGTAAATGCAGGAGGGGTCTATACCACTGCATTGGGGACTTCCTTTAATATCATGGCCTACAAAGATGAAAAACAAATGGTTTCCCTGGTTACTGGAAAGGTATCCATAGAGTTTCCAAATTCAAAGAACAGAAAGATCTTACTGTCCCCCAGGGAGGCCATAAGTATTAGTCCGGACAAAATGCTGGTTTCCATGGGTAAATTTGATGAGGAGGCCATCCTGGCCTGGACCAGAAAAACCATTGTGTTTGATGACACGGAGTTGGCGGAAGCCATTAGGGCCCTTGAAAACTGGTACGGGGTCAGGTTTCACTTTCAAAACCAACCGAAACCCGGAATGAACCTTTCTGGGAAATTCCATAATGAGACACTGGAAAACGTGCTGGAAGGCCTGAGCTATACGGCGGGGCTTGATTTCAGGATCGAAAAGGACCAGGTAAGCATAAAATTCAGTTATTAACCCAAAACCCCACAGCCCATGAACAACTAATTCAGATTAACATCAAAAAAATCCGAAGGTGCGGTAACACCTTCGGAAGAAGTTAAACATCGGGGCATTTGACGCCAATCAGTACCCGATGCCAGTTCATTCAACCATTTTCACAATAGTCCAAATAAACAATGTAAAGATATGAAAAACCTTATACTTAGGCATGTTATACGCATGAGCAAATTATTCACCTATGCTTTTCTTTTCCAGTGTTTGACCATGGGCTTGTTATTGGCCTCGAATGGTAATGCCCAGATCAAAAGCATAGAAGAGGTGGTGGTCAGGCTGCCCCTGGAGGCGGTACCGGTCAAGGATGCATTCAAGAAGATTGAAAGAGTATCCGATTTCACCTTTGTTTATCTTACAAGGGAAGTCAGGAATTTGCCTGCCATTTTCGTTGAGGACAAGGACCAAAGCCTCTATGAGGTCTTGGTGGAGATAGCCCGGCAAACCGGATTGGATTTCAAGCAAATCAACCACAATATTCATGTCCATAAGTCCAGGAAAGGACAGGAGAAGTCCATCGTGACAAT
Source organism: Cyclobacteriaceae bacterium (assembly GCA_040905205.1). Lineage (GTDB taxonomy): Bacteria > Bacteroidota > Bacteroidia > Cytophagales > Cyclobacteriaceae > Cyclobacterium. Next base: position 79,950 of record JBBDSB010000490.1, on the reverse strand, counting down.
TTCTAAAGTTGAGGTAGAAATAAGCGGAACGGTAACCGATGAAAACGGGTCACCCATCCCCGGGGCCACGATATTGGTAGAGGGCACCGATACGGGTACAGTTACAGACATTGACGGTAAATTCAGTCTGGAGGCAGAAGAAGGGGCGGTTTTGTTGATTTCCTTTATCGGCTACCAATCCCAGCGAATTACCGTTGGGAATAAGAGCACTCTTAACATTACTTTAAGAGAAGATCTGGAGAGCCTGGAAGAAGTTGTTGTAACCGCATTGGGAATTACAAAAAAGGAGAAGTCTCTGGGATACGCGGTTGATAAACTTTCCGGAGATGAGCTTTCAGCTTCAAGGGAAACGAATTTGGTAAATTCACTGCAAGGAAAGGTGGCGGGTATTAAGATCACACCTGCTTCTTCGGGGATGGGAGGAAGTTCGAGGGTGATTATTCGTGGGAATGCGTCATTAACGGGTAATAATCAACCACTTTTCATTGTGGATGGTATACCAATTGATAACAGTGGTTTTGGAGGCGTGACTTCAAATAGTGCAGGTCCGAGCCAGGTACGAACGGACTATGGATCTGGTATCTCTGATATCAACCCAAATGATATCGAGAGTATGACTGTACTTAAAGGGCCTAATGCTGCAGCGCTGTATGGAAACAGAGCTGCTAACGGAGCAATCATTATCACCACAAAGACGGGAAGGTCAAAGCCAGGACTTGGTATAGACTATAACACCTCTTTCATGTTTAATAAGATTCATGAGGGCACTCTTCCCAGGTTTCAAAATGAATATGGGCAGGGTAGTGGAGGTGTATTCGCACCCGATACCGAATTCAGCTGGGGAGAACGGTTTGACGGACGCACCTTTACTTATCCCAGCGGAGTCTCTGGAATCTATTCTGCACAGCCAAACAATGTAAGTGACTTTTATGAAACAGGGACAGAATTTGTGAATACCATAGCATTATCAAATTCATCAGAAAAAACCAATTTCAGGTTTTCCTATACCAATTTCGACGGTAAGGGTGTAATGCCTAATTCTGAATTGAGTAAAAACACCTTCAACCTGAGAATAGGCTCTAACCTTTCAGATAAGTTAAGCTTTGACTCCAAGATCACCTATTTTATTCAAGATGCTCAAAACAGACCTGTGATGGGATGGGCAAGCAGCAGAAATGTTAACAATGTACTTTACAGGCTGCCACGGAATGCGGGTCTTCGGGATTTTGAAAACTATTACATAGATGATCAAAATAACAGTATAAGTCCGGTCACTGATCAAGTACCCGCTGGTAACCCTTATTATATGCAATATCGGATTCGGGATGAGGACGAAAGAAGTAGGGTTCAGGGAATGGTAAAATTGACCTACGCATTTAATGAGAATTTCAGCATGTTTGCCAGGGTAGGTACTGATGCGTTATCTCATAAAATCAGCCTTATAATGCCTTGGGGTTCCGACCCAAGAACTGTTCGAGGATCCAGATCTGATTCTCGATATCAGTTATCAGAGACCAACGCTGATTTTTTAATGATGTTTAATAAAAATATTGGTGGTGATTTCAATATCAATCTGAACGCAGGAGGAAATTATCGATACAATAGAAATATTGAGAGTAGTAGATCGGGTCAAGATTTTAAAATACCTACATCGTTCTTATATTCTAATTTGGATATTCTACTAGCCGGAACAGAATCCATGAGGAGATCTGCAGTGCATTCACTTTATTTTTCCGGATCATTTGATTATCAGGAGAAGATATATCTGAATGTGACAGGGAGAAATGACTGGGACTCCGGATTATGGACTCCAAATGGTACCTCGGATGAGTGGTCTTTCTTTTATCCGTCTGTAAGTTTATCCTTGTTAGGAAATGAACTGCTGGGTATTGACAGTCGAATCCTGTCTTTTTCTAAATTGAGAATTGCCTGGTCTGAAGTGGGTTCAGGTGGATTCAAAAGCGATCAGATATATTATTCCTTAGGTAATTTTGCAGGATATAACGGCTTAATTAGTGTATCCCAAAGTAATATCTTCGATGATCCCGATTTAGGGCCTGAATTCACCCAATCAAGCGAAGTGGGAGTCGAACTTAAATTTTTTAATAACCGTCTGTATACTGATTTTACCCTATACAACTCATCCACCAAAGATCAGATTGTTAATGCTCCTGTGGATGCATCTACAGGATTTCAGTTCATGAGGACCAATGTGGGTGAAATTACCAACAAAGGATATGAATTAATGATCGGCGGTACTCCGGTACAAACTAATAATTTCTATTGGGATATTGCATTGAACATGGCAAGAAACATAAGTACACTTGAATCATTTATCGAAGGATCTGATTCTTATTTCTTTGGTGGCAGAGATAATTTTGCCATAAGAACAAATGTCGGTGGTAGAATTGGTGATATCTGGGGAAATGATTTTGTTTTCAATAATGGCAGACTGGTTGTCGATCAAAATGGAGTACCTGTAGCCTCTGCTGAGGAACAACTGCTTGGAAACTATTATCCAGACTTGTCTGGAGGTCTGGTGAATACTTTCGGTTATAAAAGCTTAAGTCTTAAAATACTCATTGACGGTCAACTTGGAGGAGAGGCCATCAACTGGACCAGCCAGGAAGCCGGAAGATATGGAAATTTGGAAAGAACCCTGGAAGGAAGAGAGGGTATGGTCTTGGATGCTGTGGTTGGTACAGGTACTGCTGAAAATCCGGATTATGAGGCAAACACTGTCGAAACTAATGCAGAGGCTTATTGGGCAAAGCTACAGGGAATACCTGCCGGCCATATTGAAGACCTGACAAATATACGTTTGAGGGAAGTCAACTTGGCTTACAGTCTACCCACCAGCGTATTGGCAAATACCTTTATCAACAGAGCCTCTGTTTCCATCGTTGGAAGGAACCTTTTCTTTATTATGAATAAGGCTGTGGGTGTGGATCCTGAAACTTCCGTAAGTAGTGGAAACGGACAAGGCATATTCTACTACAACATGCCTAGTTTGAGAAGGTACGGTGTAAGCCTGAATATTTCTTTCTGAAAATTAAAAAAGAAAAACAATATGAAAATATTAAATAAATCAATATTAATTCTGGCTATATCCTTTTTTGCTGGATGTACGAGCCAGTTTGAAGAATTCAAAGGTGATATAGACAATCTCACTACCAATGATATAACTGCAAGGTATTTCTTTCCAGCTGTTCAGCATGAGCTTTGGATGCCTCCTTCATGGAACTATTTTTTTACCATAAGGCAACACAACATTGTTTATGCGGGATACTCCTCCTATGGGCATAAAAATTCCTGGGAATTCCCAGATGTGGTTTTTAATACAAACCGAAGCTGGGGAGCATCTGCTACTGCATGGAATGTCTGGTCAGGGTATTTTTTAAAAGTTGACGGTTTTCTACGTTTGGTAGAACCAGGTGGTAATCTGGAGAATAACCTGATGGCGGCCGTTGGCAACATCATGAAGTCAGCCTATTTTGCTACCTACACTGAGCTATGGGGTGATGTACCTTATTCTGAAGTTGGACAGGAAGGAGTTCTTACTCCCAAATTTGATACTCAGGAAGATATTATGAAAGGAGTAATTGCCAATCTCGATGCTGCTATGGCTGAAATTGGTGATAATATGTCTACAGGGATCGGAACAAACGATTTGGGGGAATATGATATTCTCTTCGGTGGTGATTTACAAAAATGGAAAAGTTTTGCTAATGGTCTGAAGCTAAGGATTGCTTTACGTGCAAAAGGTGCTCCTGGGGAAGATTTTGCAGATGCTGCAATATCAGAAGCATTGGCAAACCCTTTGCCTATGGAGGATATCAAAATAGTTAAAGATCTAAATTCTCAATGGAATATTGCTGCAACAAATGGCGATTTTTATTCCAGATACAATCCAGCATCCCTTGCCATGTTATCAGATAGATTGATCAATGCTATGAGGGATAACGATGATCCCAGATTATCGGCCTACGCAGAACCAATTCCTGGCGGTGAAGTGGTTTTTGGCGGGTATAATGCTGCAACTGAAAATAAGGAGAAAGTGGATTATCTGCTGGCAAATACACTCGATCGGGCTGGTGTTCCATATACCAAAAACGAATCAGAGCAGGATTTAATTGTATCGATAAACCCTGGTGAGTATTATGTGGGCCAACCCCTGCGTTTGACGGATGGGATGAAGACTTTTTTAGACAGGAGTTTACTTTCCAAACATCATCTCGTCACAGAAGGGTCCAGGACGATTGGAGAAGAAATTGATAAAATGATCATGCCTATGTCAGAGATATATTTTATGCAGGCTGAGGCCGCTTTGTTGGGTTTTGGCGGAGATGCTAACAGCCTGTACAGGAGTGGGATCCAGGCTTCTTTTGATCAGTGGGGAGTAGCAGATAATGGCTATATGGACTTGCCACTTGCTACTTTGAGCGGAACAACCGAGGAACAATTACAGCAACTGGGTCTGCAGGCGTGGCTGGCTTACTATATGGTAGATTGGCAGGGATGGGCCATAGCCAGGGACTTTCATCTGGAAGGGATTACTGATGATACTCCTAATTTACCTGAACTTTATAGCAATAGTCTTACGGTTGGTAGAAAATACCCGCAAAGAATAAAGTATGGGCAACCGGCATATAATTTGAACGGGGCTAATTTGCAGGAAGCCATTTCGAGGCAGGGAGAAGATACCCCGGCAACAGCACTTTGGTTTACAAAAGGCTCAAAATTATAGTTTGAGTATTCAATTAAATCTTTGAATTTAACAAAAAGGTACAAAGAAGATTTTTTCTTTGTACCTCTTCTTATTTGCTACGGAAATTGCTCCCTGTCCTATACAAGATCAATGACAACAGTTGAAGCACTTTATTTTAAAAATAATTTTCCTTATCCTTATGAATTTTAATAATCTACTATCAGGTGTAATGATTGTCCTAAACTCAATTAATTGCATAGGGCAAATAGATGCTTTAAAAAATATACCAACAATCAAGGCCACTTCTATAGAAGCACCACTGGACTGGGCATTAATGCAGCGGCAGCTTATCCGCTCCATGGAGGATGCAGGTGATTTTTACTGGAAGAGATTCATGAATGAGGGAGGAACCCCTATCGGATCAGGGCCTTATGACGACCTATATGAAATGTTCTACAATTGGCCGGAGTTTTATATGATTGGCGCAAAAAAGGACATGTACAACCGGGCGCTTGCTGCCTACAATGGGATTACCCGTAAAAACACCCCCCACTTTCCTGATGAAGGGGACTATTTTCATAAGTTATATAAAGAATTTCCCCCTCATGATGATTTTTTCCATATCAGTGAAGGGATGACCTTATTTTACAACCTCGCATTGGGAAACCCTGCTATTCCGGAAAATATTGAAAGAGCCAGGAGATTTGCGGGCTTTTATCTGAATGAAGATCCTGAAGCACCAAACTTTGATCAGGACAAAGAGCTAATGCGCTCAATATTTACAGGAAGCCGTGGGCCCCTTGAGTCTTCTGAGGCCACCTATAACCTGAGGTATGGGCATGCTTCTTTATACCCTGTAATAGAAAACCTTGAGCCAGAGTGGCACGAAAACCCATCCCGGGCAGCTGAAATTCAGGCACTCTACGATAGTATAGTGACGAGGACTGATGTACCAGTAAACCTTGGAGCGACCGGGCTGATCACAAATGCCTATCTCTATACAGGAGACAAAAAATACAAAAAATGGGTGCTTGATTATGTTGATGCCTGGATGAAACGGATAGATAAAAACAAGGGCATTTTACCTGACAACATAGGATTGAACGGTGAAATTGGTGAATATAGAAACGGGCAGTGGTGGGGTGGACTTTATGGTTGGTACGGAAGGTACGGGTTAGGGATGATGTTTGCCTCACTAAGTGTGGCAACCGAATGCGCTTACTTGCTGTCAGGTGATGAAAAATACCTTAACCTTCTTCGGAATCAAATTGATTTGCTGATGAAACGATCTATCACCACCAAAGAAGGACAGGTTTTGGTGCCTTATCGGAGGAATAAAGAGGGCTGGCACAGCTATAGACCCATGATGATAAGGGATTTGGCGCATCTTTGGCATGCCTCAATGGATAAAAAGGATTGGGATAAGATAGAAGCAGTTCGAAAAGGACAAAAATTCAGGCCGTTAAATGGAGAAGGTACCTGGGGGCAAAATACACTAGACCATCTAGACACTAAAAAGTATAAACCTTCTGAGCCATTTGATTGGAAAAAAGAAATGATTCAAGGGGATAGGATAATGGGAAAAAGTGAATATGCCCGGTTGATGTACTATGCTGGTGAAAATCCGGATTGGCCTTTGATGGCCTTAAAGGCGGACTATCAGGAAATGACCAACCGGATGGAATTTATGCGCAACGACCCAAGACCCATTGAAGACATCAATAAAGATGACACCTATCCAAATAATCCGGTGATTTTAAAGGCTTTACAGCAAACTACTATGGGAACACCTCAAACAATTTATTTTGGAGGTCTGCCCCGTGGAACTGTTAGATATTATGATCTTGCAGCTAAACGACCTGGGTTACCCTCTGATGTATCGGCATTGGTGGAAAAACTTGAGGATGAAATGGTAGCGATCAGGTTGGTCAATTTAAATCCTGTTAAATCAAAGGAATTAATCATTCAGGCTGGTGTATTTGGCGAACATCAGTTTACCACTATCCAGTATAATGAACCCTTAGAAGGCAAAATAAAACCTGCGGCAGGTAAAAAAAAGGCTAAAGATGTTCGTGGTAAATACGTGAAAATAATACTTCCCCCCTCTACAACCATTCTTTTGGAAATAGGTCTCGATAGATTTAGTAACGATCCTTCCTATCGCTTTCCATGGGCTGGTATTAACGAAAACTGATGGCATTTTATAGCATTAACAATATCTCCTTAGTTTTTATCAATAGATTTTCTTGATGAACCCAGCACCATATAAAAAAACTTTGATACAACCATTTATACTACTCATAATTTTATTAATATTTGGTTGTGACCGTACCAGGGAAACTCGGCTCTTAATTGTTTCTTCAAAAGAATCAAAGGACAATTTAGTAAACACAGAAATTGCCAGGTTTGCCCTTTCATCCAATTTTTTATTGAAAAAAAGCCCAAACCTCACATCTGTTAATGAGGATACCTTAAAGCTTTATTCAGTTGTATTCTTCGATAACATTGGATTGAATGATTTAAGCTATTTTCAAATCAATGCATTGGAAAGATATGTTGATTCCGGAGGAAATGTTGTGATTATTGATCCAACGGATACTTCTTATAATCAATACAAGTGGCCAGTATTCTCTAAATTTCTTAGTGGGTTATTGCCACCAGCCAACCCATTAAACGCTGATTTGATGTCGGAGAAATTTGGTAAGGGGCAAGTAGTTGTGGTCAAGTTAGAATCTTTGGAACCTGAAGGGCAAAAAGGGTTGATTTCAAAGGCTATCGCTCAAGTGGTGGCTGATGAGGTTTCCCTTGAATATAGAAAAGTGGCCACATCCCGGGTCCCACCTGAACACTGGTTTGAAATAGATACTTTGGCAATGTCATTTAATGAACCCATTGAAATGGAAGTTCTAAAAAATGGTGATGTTTTAATTATTGAAAGGAAAGGAAATATAAAAATTTTTGATTCTAATAAAAGATCGATAAAAACAATTGCACAACTTCCTGTGGTTTCTTCTCAGTCCAATGGGATCAGTGGTATTGCTTTGGATCCTGATTTCGAAAATACCGGATGGATTTTTTTCTCCTACACACCGCAGGCAAATCCGGGCCATCATCGAATTTCTCGATTTAAAATCATAGAAGATTCCCTGGCTATTAATTCTGAGCAAATTCTGTTTGAGCATTCAGTCACGATAACAAACGGTTGGCATGGAATCAATGCCATTGAATTTGATTCTAATGGGAATCTGTATTTTGCTATTGGAGACTTTACCATTCAAACAGGAGAGGTCGCTGGATATGGGCAAATTGACGAAAGAAACAGCAGTAACGACTCACAGACCACCTCATCAAATTCTAATAATTTACTTGGGAAAATAAGTAGAATTCACCCTGAAAAGGATGGTACTTATACTATTCCGGAGGGGAACCTTTTTCAGAAAAAGGATAGCCTCGCAAGACCAGAAATCTATATAATGGGTTGTCGTAATCCTTATAGGTTTACCCTTGATTCAAAAACTGATGTATTATATTTTGGAGACGTGGGTCCTGATGCCTGGAAAGATGGAGAGAAAGGCCCTAAGGGATATGATGAGTTAAATATTGCTGGATCATCAGGCTATTATGGTTGGCCTTACGTTATTGCAGACAATAAACCCTACAGAGATTTTAATTATAGCAGTAATACGTTAGGAACATTCTTTGACCCTGACAATCTAATTAATAAATCGCCTAACAATACAGGGAAGAAAAAATTGATGCCCGCTCGGGAAGCAATACTTTGGTACCCAAAAGGGAAGAGTCAGGACTTCCCATACCTGGGAACAGGAGGAATGAACATTATGATAGGGCCAAAATATTACCTGGATGACTTTAAGCAATCTAACATTCGGTTTCCATCTCATTATAATGAAAAGCTATTTATTTACGATTGGGTCAGGAATTGGATTAATGTTTTAGAGTTGGATGAAAATCACAAACTAGTTCGGATTGAACCGTTTTTATCCACTCATAAATTTAATAAAATCATCGATATGAAGTTTGGTGATGATGGTACTTTATATCTGTTGGAGTATGGGAGTAGTGGTTACAAGCCAAACGCTGATGCCAGTTTGAAGAGAATAAGGTATGCCGAAGGAAAACCAAAGCTCAAACCCATGGAAGATCCACAAGCTGAAAATCTCGATGGTACACCTACTATAAAAAAAGAACATACTGAAGTATGGAAACTAATGAAAAGTCATAACTGCATGAGTTGTCATCAAGTAGATAAAAAAATCGTGGGACCAAGTTTTAAAGACGTAGCTCAGCACTATGCAAATGTTGACTCAGCACAAACCTATCTTCCAAAAAAAATTATTGATGGGGGAACTGGAAACTGGATTGGCAATATCGCTATGCCCGCCAATCCTTTGCTTACAGAAGACCAGGCTAAAGACATAAGTAGGTTTATTCTGGGTTTGGATTATTAACAAATAAAGATAAATGAATATTCTTAATGTAGGTGAATTTACGGCGTTAAAAGATGAATTTGGCCACTTTTTCCTTAGGCAAGGGCACTATACACCAGGTGAAATTGACGGACGGTGGACTGCTGAAATAAAAAATGAATTCCTCAATTGGTTGGATGAAAGCCCGTCCAAAATAAAAATGACAAGAAAACAATTGGACGATTTTTTTAAAGAACGGACCTGGTAAAGGGCAACAATGTATATTGGATTATATCAATTTTGGGCAAAATAATTGTCACCAGTAAACCCCGCTTGCCTGAATAATACAGGTTTGAACAATGAACTTATTGCAAAAATAAATGAATAAAAATAGTGCTCAGAGAAATAGATCGGATCTCTGCAAAAAAAGGTCTTTTGCCCCCTTTTCCCATAGATAAAAATGGAAGGCTATTGGAGTGGAGAGAAGAGAAGGCTTTAAGGAAGCAGAACCGGGACACGGTCATCTTTCCCATTTATTGGGCTTTCATCCTTTCGCAATGATAACTTCTGACCAACCTGAACTTTATAATGCGGCCAGAATGGCTTTGAACTGGAGAAAGGAAAACGGACAGGGTACAGGTTGGGGTTGGAGCTTTGCCCACTCGCTCATTATGTATGCCTGGTTTCTTGAGCCAGAAAAGGCGTACGAGGATTTGGAAATGCTTTTTAATAAAAGAACGAATACTTTATTGAATGCGGATGAAATATTTCAAATCGATGGGAATTTTGGCATTACATCCGGTATAGCAGAAATGCTGATACAAAGTCATAGAACTGATGAATCAGGCAATTATATCATCCACCTCTTACCTGCCATTCCTAAAGTATGGGCCACAGGGAGCGTAAAGGGATTATGTGCCAGAGGAAATTTTGAATTGGCAATGAGTTGGGAAGATGAAAAATTAAAATCGGCTTCCATTATAGCCAAAACAGGCGGATCCTGTGTAGTCCGATTCGGGGATAAATCGGTGAAGTTGGATTTAAAACCAGGAGAAGAAAGAAATTTAGCCTTTTTTTAATGGGCACGTAGCTGACCGATCGGTTTATGGGTACTTAACCTTAAGTGCTACCTGGAAAACAACATGAAAAACTATCCTTTATTCCAAGCCGCAAGGAAATTCCTTTCTTCAGCATCCTCTGAAAAAGAGAAGCAGGATTTTGAAGAATTGCTTGATGGGCTGGCAAAAAGGGGAAAGTCGCCGGATAAGCATACGCTGGATCAGTCGAAGAAAAATGTAATGGAAAAACTGGCAAGGTCCAGGGGGAGGGCCATAAAAGGGCAATATGTTTTTTTGGCTGTAAAAAGATATGCAGCCGTCTTTTTGGTTTTTGGATTGATTGCTTTAGCTTATTATCAGGTGCGGAAATCCACACAGAAACTGCCTCCCATGATTTCCAAAGTCACCAAGACGGGCATGCGGTCTACTCTGACCCTGGGCGACGGCAGTATGGTCCGACTCAATGAAAACAGCAGCCTGGAATTTCCCGAATATTTTGATCATGAAATCAGAAAAGTGATTTTGAAAGGGGAGGCCTTTTTTGATATACAAGCAGATGTTCAAAGGCCGTTTGTGGTAGTTTCGGACCAGTCTGAAGTCACGGTTTTGGGAACCTCTTTCAACATCAACACCCACCAAAGCACTGAAGTAACCGTGGCAACCGGAAAAGTTAAGGTGGCGGACCGGCATTCTCTGAAGCAGGCATTCCTACAACCCGGGCAACAGGCGGTAATGAATGGAAAAACCATCAGTATCAATGAGGTGAACCCGGAATATTTTATGGGATGGCATACCAGGAAACTCTCCTTTGAAGAAGAGCCGGTGGAAAAAGTATTTGAAATCCTGGAAAGGGCCTATGGGGTTACCATAAACACCAATATTGCTGACAGAAAACCCGATTGCCTGATTACCGGATCGTATGAGGGGGAGCGAATTGAGACCATTCTACAGGGCATGAGGCATTTGCTGGAATTTGATTACGAGACCGATATAAGTACAAAAACCATATCCATAAACAACATACTGTGTAAATAAAAAAAACGCTTATGATAGAACCCGAAAAAAAATGATCCAGCCACTGCGGCAACAGTGCTGGATCAAGCTCAAATTCCAATCAAATTAACAAACTCAAAAAGAATTTTAAAGTCCTTAAAATTATGGAAATTAATTTACTAAAACTATTGATCATGGCATCAAAGAGGCTCCTATATGCCTTCCTTGTTCAGGTGTTTGCAATGCAGTTTATCCTTGCGACACCATCCAACAGTCAAAATCTGGAAGATGTCAGCCTTAGCATTCAGGTGGAATCCCATACTTTGAAAAAAGTACTGGAAATTATTGAAGATAAAACGGTATTTAACTTCACCTATAACCAAAAAGTAGCCAGGAATAACCAGCGTTTTACTTTTTCTTTTGAGGACAGCAATGTCAAAGAAGTGCTTCAATATTTGGCCCAGGGCACGGACTTTGAATTCAAAAGGCTGAATAAAACGATTTATGTGGTGCCCATGAATGGGAATCCCCTGGTTTCCGGAAAAATGCACGTTAACAAAGAAATGTTGATCCATGATAGGAATATCATTGGGGTAAAAGGAAAAGTGACCGATGAAAATGGTGAGCCCATTCCAGGAGCTACGGTAGTGGTAGAAGGTTCGACGACAGGTACCGCAACTGACCTAAACGGAGAATTTTCATTGGAAGTATCGGAAGATGCGGTGTTGATTATTTCATTTATTGGTTACCAGTCACAAAAGGTGAGCATAAATAACAGATCGAATATCAGTATTACGCTTATAGAAGATCAAACCTCTTTGGATGAGGTGGTTGTAGTAGGCTACGGAACGCAACAGAAATCTGATTTAAGTGGGGCAGTTTCCTCTGTAAAGGGAGAAGATATGCAAAAAACCCCTGCAAATACTTTAATTCAATCCCTGCAGGGAAGAGCTGCTGGAGTGGATATCAGAGCAGCCTCCAATGCCCCAGGGGGAGGAATGAAAATTAGAATCAGGGGTACCAACTCGATAAACGCTTCCAGTGATCCCTTGTATGTGATTGATGGTTTTCCGATCGATAACATCAATACCACGCCAGGTGGGGCGGGAAACAATGCTCTGGCCGCAGATCCACTTTCCTCCATCAGTCCCAGTGAAATAGAATCCATTGAAATATTAAAGGATGCTTCTGCTACTGCAATTTATGGGGCCAGAGGCGCCAATGGGGTGGTGTTGATTACCACCAAGAGGGGTAAATTAGGAAGTGTTAAAATTGATTTTGATTATTCATTAAATGTTGCCAATGTCAGAAAAAAACTGGATTTGGCCAATGCCGAAGAGCTGGCCATTCTTACCAATGAATGGGCCATAAATAATAACCAGCCCCTGATATATGATGGAATGAATAAACCCCTTCCGGAAGAACTGGGAGTAGGCACTGATTGGCAGGATCAGATTTTCAGAACTGCCCTTACTCATACCTATAATCTTTCACTTTCAGGCGGAACTGAAAACACCAAATACTTAGTTTCGGGAAATTATATGGACCAGGACGGTATCATCATTGAATCGAATTTTAAAAGAGGAGGCTTAAAATTCAACTTAGACCAAAAAATAAATGAAAGGATCAAAGCTGGGATCAATTTAAATGTAAATAAATCCATCAATGATGCCGTGCCTTCAGACGGAAGTGGATTTCAACATGATTCTCCTTTATGGAATGCTTTAACGACTACCCCTGTAATTTCGGTTTTTGATGGAGAAGGAAATTACCTGCATAATCATGATGAAACGGTTAAAATTCTGGAAAATCCTGTTTCCATTGCCAAAACAAGAACAGATATAACAGAAACCACCAGGCTGTTAAGTAATGCCTTTGTGATTTTTAATATATTTGAGGGGCTTGACTTCAAGACAAATTTTGGGACAGATGTAATCAATTCCAAACGGGATGTTTACATACCCAATACCGCCGAAACGCAGGCCCTTCCCAATTTAGGGGTGGCTTCTATAGGCACCATTCAAAGTAACAATTGGCTACAGGAATATACCCTGTCTTACAATGGTGAATTTGGTTCAATACATAGGCTAACTGCTCTTTTGGGATATACCATTCAAACCAGAGAAACCGAAAGTGTATTAAGCAGAACGGACGAATTCTTTACCAATTCATTGAAATATAATAATCTAGGTATAGGATCCAATCCCAGGCCTTCCGAAAGTAATGCGGTTAATACCGCATTGTTATCTTACATTGGAAGGTTAAATTATATTTTTAATGATAAATACATTTTCACAGGAACCGTGAGGAGGGATGGTTCCTCCAAGTTCGGTGCGGAAAATAAATGGGGGGTATTTCCTTCAGCAGCATTTGCTTGGAGGCTGGGCGATGAAGAGGTCATCAAACAATTAAATTCAATAGATGATTTAAAAATAAGATCTTCTTACGGATTGACAGGCAATGAAAATATAAGTCCTTATTCTTCATTGGCCCTTTACAATACCACGAGGCCAATCATCAACGGTGCACCGGTAATTGGCCTGGTTCCCAATAGGATACCCAACCCGGATTTAAAATGGGAAAAGACAGCGCAATTCAATGTGGGCCTGGATGCCTCTTTTGCGGAAGGAAGATTTAATTTTACGGTGGATTACTACATTAAGAAAACGGAAGACCTTTTGCTAAATGTCACCATACCCAATCAATCAGGTTACGGAACATCAGTTCAGAATATTGGCTCAGTGGAAAATAAGGGTTTTGAGTTTCAATTTGGGATAAACAATACATTTGGAGCACTGAATTGGAATTCCTCCTTTAACATGTCCTTCAATAGAAATAAGTTACTTTCTTTGGCAGAAGGAACAGAAAGGCTTCTTTTTGGAATAGGAAGGGGAGAATCAGCCCATGGCCGAACCATTGCCGAACCAGGCCAACCACTAGGTTTATTTTATGGTTACAGGTTTGCCGGTATTTGGCAGTCAGAGGAAGAAATTATTGCGGCAGGAAATACAGTGGGAGGCATTAATAGACCGGGTTTACCTAAATATGCCGATTTAAATGGTGATGGTTTTCGACGGAATGATGAAGATAGGGAAGTAATCGGGGATCCCAACCCGGACTTTATCTATGGTTTTTCCAACGACTTCTCTTACAAAAACCTAACCCTTTCTGTTTTTATCCATGGTGTTTATGGAAACGAAATTGCCGATATGAACAGGATAGGGTTATTGGCCCAACCCCAAAAACACAACGTCTACAAGGTTTATTTCGAGGAGAGGTGGACCGGACCAGGTACAAGTAATACCATTGAGGCTCCGATAACCAATGCAGGTGAATGGAAAAATTTTAGTGATAGGGATGTTTTGGATGGTTCGTTTTTGAGAGTCAAAACCATCAATTTATCTTATAATCTCCCACCCAGCATAATAGGAATGAACCGCATAAGAAATGCACAAGTATATATAGCGGGAGATAATCTTTTCACTTTTACGAATTATACGGGCTTTGATCCGGAAGTAGACTTGTATGCTTCAAGTAATGTGCAAATTGGTGTTGACAACGGCGCATACCCCATGTCAAAAAGTGTAAGGATAGGCGTTAAAATAGGATTTTAATTGAAGATGAATTACATCATGAAAAACATACATAAACTTAGAATTTACATCATTATTCTGATAATGTTTCCATTAAAGGGATGCAATGACCTCCTGGAAGAGGATCCACCAAGTAATATCAGTTTGGCGAACTTTTATCAGTCAGAAGAAGATGCCCTTGTAGGATTATACGGTGCCTATAGTAATCTTTATGGATTGGTATCTCAAGAGCCCAATTATGGGGAAATGATTGCCGATGACATGACCATATCCCCAATTGTTCCTGATGCCTTTGAATGGGATGAATTTACTTTCAACAGTGAAGTCACCAGTGGACTTTGGTCTCAATGCTATTCTGCCATAAACCGTGCTAATGAAGTGATTCTTTACACAGAGGGGATAGATTTCGAACCTGGCAGAAAAGCAGCTTTAATAGCAGAAGCAAGGGCTCTGCGGGCTATTTATTATTTTCACCTGGCAAGGGCAATGGGAGGGGTTCCATTATATGATTCGCCTACAGTTGGTTTTGATAATATTTATGAACCAAGATCCACTGAGGAAGTTGTCTTCGACTTTATCATTCAAGATTTGAAAGAAGCAGCCAATAAATTAGATACTTCTAGCCCTGCGGGGAGAATAAATTCGGATATTGCTAATGCCTTACTGGCAAGGATATATTTATATAGAGGGGATTTTCAAAATGCCCTTTCTCATGCCGAGAATATAATCAATTCCAATAGGTATAGGTTACTTGATGACTATGCTGACCTTTTTAAGCCTGAAAATGATAACAGTGATGAACACATCTTTCAAATACAATATCTCAGTGGAGAAACCAATAACCCTCTTCCTGGCAGGTATGGTCCACGGGCTCCTTCAGGACCTTATGGAAATTCTTTCTGGGCAGGAACGACCATTCCAGGATCCTATGCACCCTCTGCAGAATTCATAGCTCAAAACCCCGAATCCTACAGGAGGTCTGTGACTATAGCTGACCATTACGAACACATAGATGGTGTATCCGGGACCATTACCATGCAGGAGGTATATGGCGGAAGTTTTCCCTATTATATTAGTAAATTTGACGACAGGGAAGGAGAATTACAAAGTGGCGTAAATTATACGGTGATTAGGTATGCAGATGTTTTATTAATGGCGGCAGAAGCCTTAAATGAGACAGAGCCAAACAATCCAAAAAAATATGAATGGATAAACTTGGTTAGAGAAAGAGCCAGAAATGGCGTAGAATCCGATTTACCTGATTTTAATGCACTCACTCAAGATCAGTTCCGAACCGCAGTCTTGGAAGAAAGAAGATTCGAGCTGGCCTTTGAAAACCAAAGAGCATGGGATTTAAAAAGAAGAAACTTGTTTCTGGATAAAGTGAGGGCTCAAGGTAAAAATGTGGAAGATTTTATGCTGATTTTCCCCATTCCGGATATGCAAACCCAACTGAATACCAATTTGGAACAAAACCCGGGTTGGTAATATTAATAAAATAGGAGTAGGCCATTTGCTTGCTCCTATTTTTTAATCACGTTTCTACTATGAGATATTTTATTAAATTGATTTATGCAATTGTTATATGTTTTTGCATTCATGAAAAATCCTTTTCTAAGTCTACAAGTTCAGAAAAACCCAACATCATCCTGATCATGGCCGATGACCTGGGCTGGGGGGATGTGGGGTTTAATGGCAACCTGTACCTTCAAACACCCGAACTGGATAAAATGGCTCAGAATGGCCTCAAGCTAAATCGATTTTATGCCGCATCTGCCGTTTGTTCACCAACCCGGGGAAGTTTCCTTACCGGCAGGCATCCCGAAAGGTATGGCATAAGCCATGCCAATACCGGACACATGAAAAAGGAGGAGCTGACCCTTGCTGAAATAGTAAAAAACCAGGGATATACCACCGGGCACTTTGGAAAGTGGCATTTGGGCACCTTAACGGTAAAGGAAAAAGATGCCAATAGGGGAGGTCCAAATGGGGCAGCCCATTATGCTCCCCCCTGGGAAAATGGTTTTGATGTCAGTTTCTCCACAGAATCCAAAGTCCCTACCTGGGATCCCATGGTTACTCCTGACCCCAGTGCGGAAGATATCGGGAATCGGGTTCCCGGCGAACACTTTGGCACCTATTATTGGACAGGTGAAGATGAAAAGGTGACCGATAACCTTTTGGGAGACGATTCCAGGATTATCATGGATCGGGTGATCCCTTTTATCAATCAGATGGCAGAGGCCGAAAAACCCTTTTTATCCGTAGTATGGTTCCATACGCCCCACCTGCCCGTTGTCGCAGGGCCCTCTTACCGAAACATGTATGAGGATTTTTCAGAAGACAAGCAGCACTATTATGGCAGCATTACGGCCATGGACGAACAAATCGGTAGGTTAAGGGATTTCCTCCGGGAGAAAGGGCTGGCAGAGAATACCATTATTCTTTTTTGCAGTGATAATGGACCAGAGGGTCCTGAACAAATTAACCGGACACAGGGATCGGCGGGGCCTTTTCGGGGAAGAAAAAGAAGCCTTTATGAAGGAGGCATCCGGGTGCCGGCCCTGATCGAGTGGCCCGCAAAAATCAAGGGGGGACAAAAAACCAATTTACCCGTTTCCACCAGTGATATATTTCCAACCCTTCTGGGTATATTGGGTGTGGATACAAAAAAAGGGGTACAACCCCTGGATGGTATCAATATTTTTCCCTTGATTCAAAAAAACATTGAAAAGCGGGAAAGCAGTATTGCCTTTAACTTTCAGCAGCAACAGGCCATTATGGATAACCAATTTAAATTGTATTCGGGGGATAATGGAGAAAATCTTGCCTTGTTTGACCTGCTCAATGACCCGGGGGAAACGACCGATATCTCCGCTGAACATCCACAGGTCATCACCCGCTTATCCAGGGAGTTGGCCGATTGGATGATTTCCTGTGAAAACAGTAACAGGGGGATGGATTACCAAAAGTAAATTATTAGCGCATTAAATAAACAGAATATGACACTCAAAATACCCATTCTTGTAATTTTCCTTTTACTATCAGGAATTTGCCTGGCACAAAAGGGCACAGAAGAAAAACCCAATTTCCTTTTTATCTTTTCCGATGACCAGCGTTACGACCTGATTCATGCCCTGGGCAATAACCAGGTGCAAACGCCCAATCTGGACAGATTGGTAAGAAACGGTTCCACCTTTACGCATGCCTACAATATGGGTGCCTGGAACGGGGCCGTCTGTGTGGCCAGCCGGGCCATGATGATCAGTGGCCTTTCCGTTTGGGATGCCCATGAGCAGGAAGGAGAATTTCAACAAATGGCTGATGAAGGTCGGTTTTGGCCGCAATTGCTTGAAAAATCAGGCTATGAGACTTATATGACCGGAAAATGGCACGTAAAAGCCAAGGCAGAAAGCATTTTTCAGAACGTGGTGCATGTGCGACCGGGCATGCCCAATCAAACCCCTGAAGGCTATGATCGGCCCAAAAGTGAAGCGGACACCACCTGGCAACCCTGGGATAAAAGTTTTGAAGGATTTTGGAAAGGTGGCAAACATTGGTCTGAAGTGCTGGCCGATGATGCCCAGGGCTTTTTGGAAAAGGCAGAAAAAAGCCAATCCCCTTTTATGATGTACCTGGCCTTCAATGCGCCCCATGATCCCAGGCAGGCCCCCAAAGAATTTGTGGACATGTATCCGGTGGAAAGCATCGCATTGCCCCCCAGCCATATGGACATGTACCCATACAAAGACAGCATAGGTTTGAGCGAATCATTGCGGGACGAAGCCCTGGCTCCCTTTCCCAGGACAGCCTACGCTGTTAGGAAAAACATACAGGAATATTATGCCATCGTCAGCCATATGGATGCCCAGATCGGCAAAATTCTGAATGCCCTGGAGGAAACTGGGAAAATGGACAACACTTATATCATCTTTACCTCAGATCACGGGCTGGCCGTTGGGCATCACGGATTGATGGGCAAGCAAAACATGTTTGACCATAGTGTGAGAGCCCCTTTAACCATTGTGGGTCCAGGCATCCCGAAAAATAAGAAGTATAAACAGCAGGTTTACCTCCAGGATGTAAGTGCCACGATGATGGATCTGGCAGGTGTGGAAAAGCCAGAAAGCACCGTCTTTAACAGTCTGATGCCCTATATTGAAAATCATTCCGGGAGTGTATATCCGGTTATTTACAGCAGCTACCTCAACCTGCAACGGATGGTAAGGACGGATCAACATAAATTGATTGTTTATCCAAATCTCAATAAACTCTTACTATTTGACCTGGAAAAAGATCCGGAAGAGCTGAAAGACCTTTCTGAGGATCCGGCTTACCAAAGTATTATGAAAGAGATGATGGCTTTATTGGTCCAACAGCAACGTGCTTTAAATGATCCTCTGGGAACTTTTAATTTTTCAAAATTTCAAAGTGTAGTCAAATAAAAAGTATTTTATGAGAATTTTAAAACCATTATCCGGTATTGGATGGTGGTTTTTTTTCCACATAGGAATACCTGGGAAATTGAAACAATAAACGGTTTGCGGGTAGAAGAGGATCAATAAATCATCCATTTAGGTCTTCGTAGGGGTAGACGATCTTGATTATATTTATTTTGCACCAATAATGAACAAATTACATTTTCTACATTTTCTTCTTATAATTTTTCTTTTTGCATCAATCGTAGATGCCCAAACCTTTATGTGTGCAGACCTGCCAGATGCCTTGACATTTTTAGACGGTAACCAGGTCAAAACACAAGCAGACTGGGAGCAACGTAAAAGGGAGATAAAAGACTTGTGGCACGAATATTTTATTGGGCATTTTCCGCATACAGTGCCGGATTTACTGTCGGCAGAGGTGGTTAAAATAGAAAAAAATGAAGATGGCACTATTCGTAAGCGAAATGTTTTGACTTTTAATTCACCAAACAAGAAATCTTTCGAAATTGAGGTTTGGGAGCCAAAAGCTGAGCGTAAAATAACCCGACCGCTGTTTTTAACCCAACCCAGGGATTATCAGATACAGTGGGCCGAAGAAGCAGCTAAAAGAGGATATGTGGCTTGCTTATATCCGGGGTTGGACAATTATCACGATGATCCGAACTACCCAAATTATCAACATATTTGGAAAAATTTTAAAGAGGAATACCCTGAAGTAGATTGGACATCGTCGCTGGGAATACAAGCCTGGTTGGCAAGCCGGACACTGGATTTTTTACTTGATAAAAAATATTGATAAAAGAATTGCAGGAGTAGCCTCCTTTAGTGGATTTACGCCAATGCGCACCGATACCGATAAAAAACCGACAGGGGGAATTCGCCGATTTTGGGAATGGCATCACGTTCTCCCGAAGTTGGGATTATATCATAACAAGGAAGAGTATATTCCCTACGACTACGATGACATGCAAAAATTAGGAAAAGCAAAGCATTACATTGGTTTGTTGGATAACCCTGATTTACAACCAGATTCAAAGAAATATGCGTTTACCATCTGGCCTGACAATCGTTGGAATTACAATAAAACCATAATGGGATATTCGGTAAAAGATGGCCGCTTTAACTATGTGGAGTGGGTAAAACTAAACACAGGGGAGGTTTTGGAGAAGGAACTTTATGATCATCAGACTGATCCAAAGGAAACTAAAAATGTGATTGCTGACGAGCAATACCAAAATGTTATAGCAGCACTGGCAGCAAAATGCGAAGAGCGGAAAGACGCAACAGATCATAATCACGGATTTAAATCGCTTAGATAAAGAAGAAATTTATTAGATCATAGAAAAATAATTAACCTCGTAAAATAAATTATTGTTGTATAACATCATAAAAGACCCATTGAAACAGGAAAATTTGGCACCAAAAAACCCAAAAGTATTTCGAAATTTAATGGCCACATTGGATAATTGGGGGAAGGATTGAGAATTATTGCAAGAAGACGGGACTGTATTCGAAATTTTTATTAAATTCAAAAAGTGAGAGAGTAAATCTCACTTTTTGAATGCTAAAAGCTATTGTTTTTAGGATTCTGAACCATACTTGTCGCTTTACATTCAGGTCAATTCTTCAGAGGATAAAACGGGATTCCTGATTATATGAAGGAGAGCGGATTGAGACCATCCAACGCAGAAGGAGGCACTTGCTGAATTTTGATTATGAGACCGATACCAATACAAAAACCAAATCTGTAAATATCATTCAGTCAGTGTAAATTAAAAGCAATGCTTATGATAAAATCCTTAATAAATAAAGATCCAGCCATTTTGGCAACAGTGCTGGGTAAAGCCCAAATCCAAATCAATTAATGAATCCGAAAAGAATTTTAAAGCAATTAAAATCATGAAAATTAATTTATTAAAACCATTGATCATGGCATCTAAGGGGCTTCTGTACGTCTTCCTTATTCAGACGTTTGCGATCCAGTTTATATTGGCGACACCGTCGAACAGTCATATTCTGGAAGATGCCGTGGAGATCAGCGGAAGGGTTACCGATGAAAACGGGGAGCCCATCCCCGGGGCTACAGTTGTCGTGGTGGGAACCAATATTGGCACGGTTACCAATATAGACGGTGTTTTTAATATCAATGCCGAGGTAGGGAATGTTATACAGGTTTCTTTCATCGGGTATGAAAGCCAAAGGATTACCATTGGTAACCAGACGCAACTGAATATTACCATGCGGGAGGATCAGTCTTCTTTGGAGGAAGTGGTTGTTGTGGGATACGGTACCCAAAGGAAAAGAGACATTACGGGTTCAGTAACTTCCCTCAATGAAGAGCAGTTTAATCCGGGAGTGGTCACCTCTGTAGACCAATTGATTGTAGGCAGGGCTGCAGGTGTTCAAATTACCCAGGCCAGTGCCGAACCCGGAGGAGGGGTGAGTATCCGGATAAGGGGAGCCAATTCTATAAATGCCAACAATGAGCCTTTATATGTAATTGATGGTTTACCCATTGATAATGGAGCATCTACCCCAAGCTCTGGAGTGGTCAATAATGCTACGCCAAGAAACCCGTTGAACGCCCTAAACCCAAGCGATATCCAATCCATAGAGATTTTAAAGGACGCTTCTGCCACAGCCATTTATGGCTCCCGGGGAGCCAATGGGGTTATTTTGATTACCACCAAGAAAGGACAGGAGGGTAAAATGAAAGTAAATTATAACGGCTACTATGGTTTGCAAGAAGTAGCCAACCAAATTGACATGTTGGATGCCCAACAATATATGGCGTTGTTAAATGACCTGCGGGCAGAAAACAATCAGGCACCAGAGTTTTCTCAAAGTGAAATCAATGAAATTGGCAATGGCACCTATTGGCAGGATGAGATATACAGGACTGCGGCTGTTCAAAATCATCAGCTTTCTTTTTCTGGAGGAAACGAAAGTACGAGGTATTTTACGTCCCTGAATTATTTTGACCAGGACGGGGTAGTGATCAATTCCGGAATCAAAAGGTATACCGGTAGGATGAACCTTGAACATGTCGCTGACGAAAATTTCATTTTTGGGATGAATTTAAATACCAGTTTTATCGAAGATAATTACATACCCTTTGGAGTCGCAATCAATGAAAATTCAGGTGTAATTAATTCTGCCATATATCAGGATCCAACCATGAGGATATTTGATAGCAACGGCAATTATTTTCAATCTCCAATTGTCAATTTGGAAAATCCGGTTGCCTTTGCCAATGATGTATATGATATGGCTGAAACAAACAGGACTTTTGGGAATGTTTATGGCCAGTATAATTTTAGTGATGAATTTTCGGTTAAACTAAATCTCGGTTCTGACAGGCAAACCTCGAGAAGAGATAATTACGTGGCAACCACCACAAGAAGAGGAGGGTTTAACGGGGGCATTGCAGATGTCCGCTCCAATGAGAGGAGTAATTATTTGTTGGAGCTGACCAGCAATTACAACAAGGAATTCAATGAACATAAATTTAATGTTCTTGCGGGGTATACGTATCAGGAATTTGTAGGAAGATTCGTCAGGTCCAGTGGACAGAATTTTCCCTCGGATGCCTTCCTTACCAATAATTTAAATGCCGGGGCTCAGGGGACATATGCTATAGGAACCAATAAATTCAGAAATCAACTATTATCCTATTTGGGAAGGCTCAATTACTCTTATGAAGACAGGTACCTTTTGACAGTATCCTTCCGGGCAGATGGTTCTTCCAGGTTTGGAGAGAATAACAAATATGGCTATTTCCCATCTGTTGCACTTGGGTGGCGAATTATAGATGAACCCTTTATGAACAATCAGAATTTATTTTCTGAATTGAAATTCAGGTCCAGCTATGGGCTGACCGGAAATCAGGAAATAGGGAATTACAACTCCTTGATCTTATTGGGAACGCAAGGCCAGGCACAGTTTGATGGTAATCCCTTTGTTGGGATCTCCACTACCCAAGCCCAAAACCCCAATCTTAAATGGGAGGTCACCAAACAATTAAATCTAGGCTTGGATTTTAGTTTTCTTGCAGGAAGAATAGACGGTGCTGTGGACTATTTTTACAAGCAAACGGATGATTTGCTGATGTTTCTTCCCATTCCAAGGACAACAGGTTTTAACAGTTCCCTCCAGAATGTGGGAAGTATGGAAAATCAGGGTTTTGAATTCACTCTATCTTCCAAGAATATAGTTGGAGAATTCTCCTGGAACACTTCCTTAAACCTCTCTGTCATCCGGAATAAGGTGTTAGATATCTCAGGATTGCCTTTTATTTTACAGGGTGGTGCCGGTTTTACACAAAACATTTCCATAATCCAGGAAGGGCTACCACTTAACTCCTATTACGGCTTTGTTGTGGATGGAATTTTTCAGCAAAATGATGATATCGAAAACTCCCCTCAGCCCCTGGCTCAACCGGGAGAATTAAAATATCGGGATGTAAATGGAGATGGTCAGATCAGCCCTGCTGACAGGGATATTTTGGGGTCACCCTTTCCGGATTTTACGTTTGGGATAAATAACTCATTTAATTACCTAAACTTTGATTTGTCGTTCTTTATTCAGGGAGTGCAGGGAAGTCAGATTTTCAATTTCAATCGGGTAGAGTCCGAAAATCCTATATCTTTTAGGAGAAACCGTTTGGCGGTATCTTATACCGATAGATGGACACCGGACAACCCCACAAATGAAAACCCCAATGGGCAGCCGGTAGGTGTGTCTTATGGGAGTCCGGTAAATAGCAGGGCCATAGAGGATGCTTCGTTTTTAAGACTTAGAAACGTTCAATTGAATTATCGAATTCCAAACTTACCTGGGAAATATTTTTCCAATGCCAGTGTGTACCTATCGGGGCAAAATCTGGTTACCCTCACAAATTATTCAGGCATGGATCCTGAAGTAAGTTCATTTGGGACTTCTAATGTAAGGGCAGATTACAATGCTTATCCCTTTACCAGAATGTTTACGCTTGGTATTAATCTGGAACTTTAAATCGTGAAAAAAATGAAAATTATTTATAAAAATATATTCGTAGTTATTTCCTTGTTCATTGCTGTTCAGGGATGTGAAGACCCCTTAAATGAAGAGGTTTACTCAGTATTAGGGCCGACAAATTTTTTTCGCTCCGCAGAAGATGCTGAATCTTTGCTGAATTCAGCTTATGCATCGGATCAAAGAAGAAGCAGTAGGGATTACTTGCTGCTTTCAGAGCTAACCACTGATATTTTGATTGAGAGAGGAGGTGGGTTAAGGAGAGACGCCCAATTGATCGAAGACTTTACCTGGAATCCCACCCACTCGTTTTTGGATGGGCAATGGGGAAGGGACTATACCGCCATCTATCGGTCCAATTTAATCATTGACCGGGTTCCTGAAATCGATATGAATGAGGAAAGAAAACAGGAAATACTTGCCGAAGCCAGGTTTATCAGGGCCAGCAATTATTTTTACCTATTTGATATTTTCGGGCCTGTTCCTTTAATCACAAGTAGTGAACTCGAAATTGAAGCAAGACCCGCAAGGGCTACCCGGGAAGAGATCATTGGTTTTATCGAGTCTGAATTGCTTGCCGTAAGTCAAATATTGCCGGTTGACTCAAGAAATTATGGGAGGGCCAATAAAGGTATTGCTTTGAGTTTGCTTACCAAGTTTAACCTGAATAATAAAAAATGGCAAGAGGCCGCCGAAACGGCACTTATGGTAATAGACTTGAATAAATATTCGCTATTTACCGCTGGGTCCAGAGATGCGCTATTTGATATTGAAAATGAGGAGAATGAAGAGTTTATTTACATCCGCCCCAATCTCCCGATTCCAGGTTTAAGTACTACTTATATAGCACATGCCGCTCCCCCGTCTTACCAGTTTGCTTTTCCTCCCAGGGCAAACTATGCCGCTCAATACCAATTACTGGATGGATTTGTGAATTCTTTTCATCCTGATGACCAGAGAAAAGAAGTGATTATCCAGGAATATATTGATGTTAATGGAAATTTAATTGATTTGGGGCCCGATAACTCCAGAAGTTTTAAGTTCAATGAAGACCCCAGTGGCGTGGGTCAACACATGGGAAATGATTTCCCGATCATAAGGTATGCCGATATTCTTTTGTCCAGGGCGGAAGCATTGAATGAAATTTCAGGACCTACGGATGAAGCGATTTCACTGATCAATGAAGTTCGGGAAGTAGCGGGAGTACCTGCACTTTCTTTAAATGATTTTCCGACCAGGGAAGCACTTAGGGATCATATTCTCGACGAACGGGCTTGGGAGTTTTTTACAGAGGAATTGCGCCGACAGGATTTGATCAGGCATGGTAAATTCATAGAGCTGGCCAACGAAAGGGGTAAAAGTGCTTTTGACTACCATGTGCTTTTTCCCATTCCCCAAAATGAAATTGACAGGAACCCTAATTTAGAACAAAATACAGGTTATTGAAATTTTATTTTGTTTCTTTAGACAATAAACTTACTTTCCATCCGAAAAATCAATGAAACCAATGACAATATACAAAATTTTGCCTCTGTTTGCTGCCTTGCTGATGGTTTCCTGTCAGCAGCAGCAGCAAGCTGAAAAACAAAAGCCCAATATCCTCTTTATCGTGGCCGATGACCTGGGCTATCACGATTTGAGCTGTATGGGCAGTGACTATTACGAAACTCCCCATATCGACAAAATAGCCGCTGAAGGCATGGTCTTTACCAATGGTTATGCTGCCTGTCAGGTTTGCAGTCCTTCGCGCGCCAGCCTTATGTCCGGCAAATTCCCTGCAAGGCATGGGATTACCGATTGGATAGGCGCCAAGACAGGAGAGGCCTGGAGAGAGGCAGGCAGGTTTAACAAACTACTGCCCCCAGAAAACAAGGATCATTTGGAACTGGACTACATCACACTGCCGGAAGCCATGAAATCAGTGGGATATACCACTTTTTATGCCGGGAAATGGCACCTGGGAGGCGAAGGTTCCTATCCTGAGGATCATGGATTCGATATCAATCAGGGCGGATTTGAACAGGGAGGTCCCTATACAGGTGGTTATTACTCACCTTTTAATAACCCCAAAATGGAGGATTATGAAGATGAATTGGGAATGAGCCTGCCGATGAAACTGGCGAAGGAGACCGCCAAATTTATTACGGATAATAAAGACACCACTTTTTTTGCTTTTTTGTCTTTTTATGCGGTGCATTCCCCCATACAGACCTCGAAAGAAAAATGGTCCAAATACCGGGACAAAGCCGAAGAAGCAGGAATAGCGGAAAGTGGGTTTAAAATGGGACACTTTCTTCCCATCAGACAGGTCCAGGACAACCCTGTTTATGGAGGGCTGGTGGAAACCATGGACGATGCGGTTGGACATGTCTTACAAACACTCGAGGAGCTTGGCTTGGATGAAAATACCATTGTGATTTTTACCTCTGATAACGGCGGGGTTTCAGCAGGTGATGCCTTTGCCACTTCCAACCTTCCCCTACGAGGAGGAAAAGGATATCAATATGAAGGGGGCATCCTGGAGCCCTATTTTATCAAAACACCTGGACTGGACAACGCAGGCAAAACCTCTGATGTGCCTGTGACAGGTACGGATTTTTACCCCACGCTGCTGGAACTGGTAGGCGCTGATTTAAAACCCGAAGAACATAACGATGGCGTAAGCCTGGTTCCGCTGCTTAACGGTGGCACCATTGAGGAAAGGCCATTGATTTGGCACTATCCCCATTATGGTAATCAGGGAGGTGAACCCTCCTCCATCATCCGAAAGGGAAAATGGAAGGTGATCCATTATTATGAAGACGGTAGGGAGGAATTATTCAACCTAGAACAGGATTTGGAAGAAACCAATAATGTAGCGGCTGAAAATACCGAATTGGTTAACCAATTGAGTGAGTCGCTTTTTGCCTATCTGGATGAGGTGGGGGCACTGTTCCCTGAAAAAGACCCTTTGTATGATCCAGCAAAGGAACAAGAGTATCTGGATAGGATCAAGAATGTTCGCATGCCGGCATTGGAAAAACAGCGGATGGAATTTCTATCAAAAGATTTTGATCCCGGCAATGATTGGTGGGGTAGCGATGTGGATAAAAGATAAAATTAATTTGTAATGAAAATCCGGTATTTAGTTTTAATCATTCCTTTTATCTTGACTTGTTGCTCAGAGCGAAAGGAGAATCCACCCAATATCATTTTTATCCTCATAGATGACCTGGGTTGGGCGGATGTGAAAGCAAACTTTCCAAATAGTTTTTATGACACACCTAATATCGACCAACTTGCCAGGGAGGGTGTGCTTTTCACACAAGCTTATGCTGCGCATCCGGTATGTAGCCCCACCCGGGCCGCGATAATCACCGGGAAGCACCCCAACAGGGTAGGCATTACCGACTGGCTTCCGGGCAACGACCCTAAAGACAGGGCCCTGCTTGGGCCTCAAGACCGCAATGAGCTGGCCCTTGAGGAAACCACCCTGGCAGAAAAATTGAAGGAAAATGGATACCGCACGGCATTTGTAGGTAAATGGCATTTGGGACATGATGAAGATTATTGGCCTGAACACCAGGGTTTTGATGTCAATATCGGAGGCTGGGAGGCGGGCCAACCCCGGATTATATCTGGAGTTTCCAATGGATATTATTCCCCTTATGGAAACCCCAGACTGGAAGACGGACCGAAGGGGGAATACCTTACGGATAGGTTGACAGCGGAGAGCATTCAATTTATCCAAGAAAGCAGTGATGATCCCTTCCTATTGTACCTTTCGTATTATACCGTCCACACCCCCATTCAGGCAGCAAAAGACCATATTGAGAAATTTGAAGCGAAACGGGCTGACCTGGACCTTGAGGAGGTGCCCCATGAATTGGAGGGAGAGGGATTTACTAAACTGGTACAGGAAAATGCAGCCTATGCTTCGATGGTGGCGGCCATGGATGAAAATGTGGGCAGGATCCTTGAAACACTGAAAAAAGAGGGGCTGGATGAAAATACCTGGGTGGTATTTACCAGTGACAACGGGGGACTTTCCACCCTCTTTCGCGAAAATGCACCTACTTCCAACGGCCCGCTCCGGGCAGGAAAAGGTTGGTGTTATGAAGGGGGGATCCGCATTCCTTTGATTATTAAGGGACCATTGGTGTCCAATCCGGGGAGGAGTGAAGAACAGCCGGTCATCAGCATGGATTTTTATACCACCATTTTATCCCTGGCCAAAGTGAACCATGAAGCTGAGGACGGCAAAGATCTATTACCGATTTTGCAGGATGAAACCCCATTAAACCGGAACTTGCTGTTTTGGCACTACCCCCATTACCATGGCAGTGCCTGGAAGCCTGGTTCGGCGGTGAGAAAAGGGGATTGGAAGTTGATTTATTATTATGAAGAGGATAAAACCGAGCTCTTTAACCTGGCAGAGGATCCGGGGGAAGAGGAGGACCAGGCAGCAGCATTTCCAGAAAAAGTGGAAGCATTAAAAAATCAATTGGATAGTTTGCTAAAAGCTACCGATGCCCGATTTCCGCAAGAGAACCCGGCCTTTACAAAAAATTAACCCTTGCCCCAAAGAAATTTACGGCTACTTCCTTTACCCTAATTGATATGATTCAGACTGATTCACACATTGGTCACGTATATAAAACGTTTGGCATTTCGAAGCAATTCCCTATCAAGTTACAAGTGCCTTTGATACGAGCTGGAACCCTCTGTAACCCCCTGACTGCCAAGTATTTTATATACAGTGTTATTGGCATTAGTATGTTTTTTAATGTCTAAACCAGTTTTTTATTTACTTCGTGTAAAATGTCCTTCTTTTCTTAACATTAAGAAGGTCCAAAGTCCCCCTAAGAAGTCTATCACTGAGATTATTATGATGCTTGAAGACACCAGTTGCAACAATACAAAAGCTGTAAAGAAAAAAAGGATTGAAAATCGAATAAAAGCTGTTGCCTTCATAATCACAATAAGCTCATATTTAGCTGCAAGAATGTAATAAACGGCAATGGCAGATAATAAAATGCCTGCAAGTCTAATCCATACTTCAGAAGTAGGCTCAATCCCCAGAGAATTAAGCAGAACATTAGGTACTAATAGAAGCATTAGCCCATTAAATGCATAGAAAACACCATAAATGAAAACACTTGTCGCTGATTTACTCATTTTTTATTCTATTTTAATTATTCTTTATTAATGCCAACTTTCTGATAAAGAGATAGAAAGGTAAAAAATTTTATTCACTGCCCCTTGCATTTGATAGTTGACTGGCTTTAGCCGTATCCTGAAGGAAAGGCATTGCCAGTTGCTCCAATTCCAATATTCCAAGGTCTTTTGATGCCTCCTGTAGTATTTCAGCCTGAAAAGCACTGGCTTTTACTGAATAGGCACCTGTCGAAAGGATTTGTTCTATGGCACTTTGAATTTTGGCCTTTCCGGTTGTTGTTGAAAGCCTGATGCCACAACCATGGTAAGCGATCTTTGCGGCATTGTCATGCTGGTCCCGGCCCATGGGAATTACTATCAGAGGTAAGCCATTGGCCAGTGCCCGCATGATGGTGCCATGGCCCCCATGTGTAATGACCAGCGCAGCATCCGGAAAAACCCTGGAATGAGGAGCTGAACGGATTACCTTCACATGATCCGGAACCTTTATATCTTCCAGGTTGATGGCCCATCCCAGGGTTACCAGAGCCCGAACCGGAAGCTCGGCCAAAGCCTGAATACAACGCTTAACTATGGATGCCTGGTTTTGGAAGGTGGTAGAAAAGCTGACCACTACCATCGGCCTCTTATCGCCTTGCTGCCAGGGAGCTTTCCATTGTTCCACCCAATCCGGATCATCCAACACCGGACCGGTATACCGCACATTTGCCGGAGCAGGATACAGTGGGAAATCAAAACTTTTAAGCGTTTGAATCATTCTCAGGTCTGCCTGATGAATCATGGAAATTAGGTCATTCAACTCTTCCAGCCCTAAATCCTTCCGGATGGCATTGATCTGGGAAAGGTGACTGTTGAATACTTTTGAAAAAATCCGTCCCAGCAACCTGTCCCTTATTTTACCCAACTTGCCTTTACCCGGAATCAATCCCATTACACCCGGGGGACGGTTTTTTCCCGGTAGATATTCCGGCATGTGAAATAAGAGTGCCCTTGGAATATTAAGGTATTCACCAGCTATCAAGGCAGGGAACAATAAACAATCGACAACCAAAACATCTGCCTTTGTTTGCTCCAGTGCTTCAAGGGTTTCTTTTACCGTAATTTTTGCTGGTCCGAAGATGATATTTTTAAAAACGGTAGGTTTTTTTAACGGAGAATCATTCCAATCCTGGCAGATATCTTCGTTTCTGTTCTCTCTTGTAAAGTGGCACTTAAATGGGATAAAATGGAACCCAAAAGATTTTACAGGCGATTGCAAACAAGGTTCAGTCAATACACTTACCTCATGCCCTCTTTGCAGTAGCCTTTTTGCAATACCCAAAACCGGTGGAATATTACCACCTCCATCTACAGTGAGGAAAAGGAAATTAATTTTGTTTTTCATAATGCTGGAGTTTATGTTTTTCTTTGATGAATTAATCCTTCAACAAGGGATTTGAAAACTGATAAGGTGGCTTCCGGACTTTTATTTAAGTCCCTTCGGAGTAATTTCCACAAGTAAAATTCTGTTGCTGTAATAAATGAGAGTAATTTAAGTTCATAATCCGGTGTACCATTGTCCGGTAGAAAGGGCCTAAATACCTTTACGCACCATTCCCTATGATAAGCCCTTCCACTGTCCAGTATTTTTTTGGCAATTGGTAATTCATGTTCAATGGCAAGGGTCCTTATGGCGGCATCGCCAATTCGCTCATAATCTTTCATTAAAATATTTAAAGCTTTAAGGTAATCTCCCCCCACAGCGGAGTCCCGCTTTTTTTTAATATTTGATATGTCCTGTTCTATACTGGCCTCTATCAAACCTTCTTTGGACCCGAATTTCCGTAGGATGGTTCTGACCGTTACTCCGGCCTCCCTGGCCACCATATCCAGGGTGATTTCATGAATGGATAGTTTTTCCCAAAGCCCGAATATTGATTGCATGATTCGGATTTCATTATCGAAAACCTTTTTAGCCCTGACATCCATATTGTACTGTCGCTTTGGTTTTTTTATTTTCATGTCATGAATATAGACATTAAATAAATTAATGTCAATAGGAGTGAAATAAAAATCATTTTTACCATTTATTTTTTTCTCTAAGTTATTTGGATTATTTTGGTTTTGAAAAATAACAACAACCCCAAAACTCAATGAAACAATTTCTCTTTTTCAATTGTCTGATTTTCCTAATCTCCTGTAATACCCCTAAAGAAGATCTTCCCCCTCCCAATATTCTCTGGCTTACCAGTGAGGACAATAGTCCACTGGCGGGATGCTATGGGGATGATTTTGCCACCACGCCCAATATGGATAAAATGGCGGAAAACGGGTTTCTTTACACGCATGCTTATGCCAATGTTCCTGTGTGTGCACCTGCCAGGAATACTATTTTAACGGGTATTTATGCCTCTTCCGGAGGACACCAGCATATGAGAAGTTATTATGATAAATCCGAAGAAATCGGCTTTTATCCCCGTATCTTAAGAGAAGCAGGATATTATTGTACCAATAATGTCAAAGAGGATTATAACATCAACCCAGAGCAGAATGAGGATATCTGGCATGAATCCAGTAATCAGGCCCATTATAAAAACAGGTCGGATGGACAACCATTTTTTGCAGTATTCAACAGCACCCTTTCTCATGAAAGTTCCATCCATAAATCCATTCCCAATGAAGAACTTAGGCATAGCCCGGAAGAGGTGCCTTTGCCTCCGTATCATCCGGATACCCCGGAAATGCGGCATGATTGGGCCCAGTACTATGATAAGATCGAGGACATGGACACCTGGTTAGGTGAAAAGCTGCAGGAATTGGAAGAAAGTGGAGAGGCAGAAAATACCATTGTATTTTATTATGGGGATCATGGCGGGGTCCTGGCACGAAGCAAAAGATTTGTTTACGAAACTGGAACAAGGGTGCCTTTTATTGTTCATATTCCGGAAAAATACAAGCATCTCTATCCAGCGGAAAAGCCTGGTGATCGGGTTAACCGGCTAATTAGCTTTGTAGACCTGGTACCCACTCTGCTCAGCATAATTGGAACAGAAATCCCTGATTATTTGCAAGGAAAAGCTTTTTTGGGTGATCAAAAAACCGAAGATCCGGAGTATGTTTACATGTTGAGGGGCAGAATGGATGAACGTTATGATATGAGCCGATCTATCAGGGACCATACATACAGGTATATTAAGAATTACATTCCTTACCGGGTATATGGCCAATATCTGGAATATTTATGGAGAGCCCCTTCCATTCAGTCCTGGGAAGCAGCCTACAAATCAGGGGAATGTAATGAAACCCAATCGATATTCTGGAATACCAAACC
Source organism: Cyclobacteriaceae bacterium (assembly GCA_040905205.1). Taxonomy (GTDB): domain Bacteria; phylum Bacteroidota; class Bacteroidia; order Cytophagales; family Cyclobacteriaceae; genus Cyclobacterium. The sequence goes on along the minus strand of JBBDSB010000490.1, from coordinate 47,249 downwards.
TGCGGAAGAACTTTATGATACGGAAAATGACCCTTGGGAAGTCAATAACCTGGCTGGGGATCCGGCATACCAGGATGTTCTTGAAAGAATGAGAGTGGCAACCAGAGATTGGTCGATTGAAATTAAGGACTCCGGTTTTATTCCAGAAGCCGAACTGATTGACCGGGTTGGAGAAGGTACCGCTTATGATTATATGCGGTCTGGCCAGGTGGAAATGGAAGCCCTTATTGATGCTGCAGATCTTGGAAGTAACCCAGGTGAGGATGACCTTACTGAAATTAAAGAATTGCTGGCTTCTGAAGATGCCGCCATTAGGTATTGGGGTGCTACTGGATTGTTGATATTGGGAGAAAAAGGCAAAGAAGCCATAGAGCAATTGAAGGCGGCTGCCAATGATCCCTCCCCGAATGTAGCTACAGTGGCAGGAGAAGCACTTTATAATTTAGGATACGAAAATGAAGGCAAAGCGGCATTACTGAAAGTATTAGAAACACCTAATTCTTTTGCACGTACCCATGCCCTCAATGCAATTGATAGTATAGAAGATGAAGATAAAGATACCCAACAAGCCGTTTTGGACATGATCGGCATGGTGGGGGAATTAAATCGTCAGCACTATGACTTAAGAGCCGCCAAAGGGCTTTTGACCAAATGGAACATCGATCCCAAAGATCATGGGTATGATATGGATTGGTGATAAGTGGGGGTCAACATTAAAACCCAGCGGAGCCCTCCCCCTGAAGAAAAGTCAGGACAGGCTCCGTTTTTTTTCGGTCCTACCCGCATTTCGTACACGATGACGACTTCTCCTTTAATATTGAGTTTTTAAAAAGCTTTTCAAAATACTAATACACTTCCGCCTTGCAGATTTTGGCGTTAAGAAATCAGGACGGTGGGTTGGCAAAGGCAGAGGCATGTCTGACGATGGATTTTGGGAAACTTTAGCTTCGAAATCAATAGCTCCTTAAACCAAAATCCTGAGGAGTTTGCCTCTGTGTGAGTGGCGTCCGGATTTTAGCCAAAATATGCACAGCGGCGGGGTTTTTTGTTACTTTTTTGACCAGCAGCAAAAAAGTAAAAGAGAGGATAGGTGACCATCTGGTTTAACAAATCCAATTTCCGGGATCTAATGATGACGTATTCGCTGTTATGAGGGCAGGGAAGCGATTTGAACCTGAGCAAACCAGCAAGGTCTACCGAAAATGTATATATTTAAATAAATGCAATTCAAAGGGTTGAAAAGCCCATTCTAATCCCGATTTCTGCGTTTTTAAAAATAGTTAATTCTACCAATGACGATTTACACTGTTTTTAATACAAATTTATTCCGAATTCAAATTAAAGTCCAAATTGGATGGGTTTTTGCGGTTTAAACGATAAGCAAATTGTTATTATCATGAAAAGAACAACTGGTATTTGTAAATACACTTTGTCTATCTTGTTTTTTTGGTTGGTACAATTTCATTATTTGTTCGCCCAATCGGTGGAAGAGCCACCGGGTGACCATCCCTTGAATCCATCCCCCTATAAGGTGGTTTTTTATATTATCATTTCTTTTATTGTGATTGCAGTGGTTTTCAAATTACTCTACAGGCCGGGAAAAAACTAAATCCCCATTTTTTTTGGGAAAGTAAAAATTGGTTGTTATTTCAAATACAGAATCATTATACAATAATTTATATAAATATATTATGTTTAAATAAAATTATCCTTACAGAACAGTCGGAATTTATTACCTTTCCCAAATACAAACTTAAATATTCTCTTCCGAATTTTCCCGCCCTAATTTTATGCAGCTTTTCCAATGTGACCATTGCCATAACCCAGCTTATTTTGAAAATACCTCCTGTAGCCATTGCGGAAATAAACTGGGGTTTGATTCTGAAATCCTAAAAATAGTTTGTTTGACCCAGGAGAAGGAAGGGGTTTTTACTGAAATCAAAACCAATAAAAAATACCGCTACTGCGCCAACAATGACCATAATGTATGCAACTGGATCGTTCCATACCACCTTCCTTCCAGGTTTTGTTTGGCCTGCTCACTTAACCGCACCATACCCAATTTATCCCAATCTTCTTTTCTGGAGAGGTGGAAGGTCATTGAGGCAGCCAAACACCGCCTGGTATATGCCTTGCTGCGTTGGAATCTGCCGCTAAAGGCTAAATCTGAAGACCCCGAAAATGGCCTTGCATTTGACTTTAAATCAGATGATGGCGCTCCGGATGGGCAAAGGGTGCTTACCGGACATGCCAGTGGCTTGATCACCATGAACATTGCAGAAGCGGATGATGTGGAAAGGGAAATGGCAAAAAATCAAATGGATGAGGTTTATCGAACAGTATTGGGCCACTTCAGGCACGAAATCGGTCATTATTATTGGGATATATTGATTCGCAATTCCAGTCAATTGGAAAATTTTCGGCTTATTTTTGGGGATGAGCGCACCAGTTACCAAGAAGCATTGGATAAACATTACCAGCTTGGTGCACCCAATGATTGGATGGCGCATTATATTAGTCCCTATGCCGGCATGCACCCCTGGGAAGATTGGGCGGAAACCTGGGCGCATTATCTCCACATAGTAGATACCCTTGAAACCGCTTACTCCTTTGGCTTGACGATTCAGCCCAAAGTTTCCTTTCCGGGTGCCTCAATGGGTACCAGCATGACAATAGATGCCTATGACTGTACAAATTTTGACGATATTTTTTCCCAATGGTTGCCCCTGACCTTTGTAATGAACAGTCTGAACCGCAGCATGGGAGCCAAGGACCTGTACCCATTTCTGATCAATGAGGCCGTAAAGGAAAAATTAAAGTTTATTCATGAGGTATTGAATGGTACTCCAGGGGATGGGTTGAATACATAATGAAAAAAATGTGCGGGATTGGCGATTTTTGAAATTTATAGGGCTGATATAACAATATTGATTGCTTGCAAAAATCATTCTAATATTTTAATCAAATGATAGCCAATTTATTTTCTTGAATCCGCAAGTCCACTGTACCAGGTAAAGTCAAATTCCCCACCGACCCTACTTTTTTATGGAGGCCAGGATCCATTGATTCCTAATTCACAGGGCCATTCTCTTAATTTTCGGTTGGGGGAACTGGATGTACCGAAGGAATTTTATTTCTACCCCAATGAAGGACACGGCTGGATCGGGCTAAACCTTCTGGATTCTTCTTTGAAATTAAGGGCCTTTATTGAAAAACATTTGTAAATGATTTATATGCTTCCAAAAGGTCAATCACGTGGGCCGTCTTCCCCTTAAGGGACCAGAGGGGTCGGCCCGGGCTAATTCCATTTAACGTAGGACAAAACACTAGTGATCCATAGGTGATTTATTTTAAAAAGGATAGCCTAAAATGTTAATTTTTCCCAATGTCCCAGGGAAAGATGAGTTTTAAAACCCATAAAAACGATGCGATATCCTTAATTTTATACCAATTGGATTGACCAATAAATTTTTATTCCCCTATTTTTTTAATAAATTAAAATTTAAATGGCAATCCAATTATTTATCAATGAAATACATTTTACTCTTTTTTTTGTGTTTGTTTATTTCATTTCAATCGAAAGGATATAAAGATTCCACAGGATCTAAGTTGCAGAACCTGCCACTCTATTTCGGTCATGAATACGGTGTTGAAAAAAGTGCTTTGGAGCTTATCGGTCAGTCACAACAGACTTTGAACAGGGATACGACCTGGTTGAAGGTAGGAGGGGCGTTCAGATTGAACAATGTTTACGCCCATTATGAAGGCCAGACCTTTCCCCTGGGAACCTTTTTAAGGAATGAATGGACATGGGATACATGGAGAGTGAATGTGGAGGCTTTCAGTAAAGGGATTCAACTTTCTTTTGAGTACAGGTTTTATCCTACTTTTAACACCAATTTTATTAAATATGGTTGGCTGGGGTACCGATTCAATAAAAAAAGTAATCTAAAAATGGGAATTACCCAGGTGCCCTTTGGTCTTCTGACCTATGCTTCTCATAGTTGGTGGTTCCAATTGCCCTATTACCTGGGTTTGGAGGATGATCATCAAATGGGTTTTCACTTTGCCTATGAATTTCCCGACTGGCGTTTTGACCTGGCTTACTTCCTGCTATCCGAGCCCAGGGGTACCAATGAAGCTTCATTTGGTGACTTTTCTACAGCACGGTATTCGTATGATGTAGTACCCGTTTTTGGCAATTCCAATATCGAAAGGAATCAGTTCAATTTTAGGATTGCCAAAAAATGGGATAGGGGAGAACTTGGGGTTTCTTACCAACAACATGAACTTTACAACCTCACTACGACCCATATTGGCAAACACTGGGCTGGGGCTGTTCATTATGAGGCCAAATGGGGCAATTGGAACCTGAAGACCGAGGCCATCTATTACCGGTACAATAATGTGCAGGATGATAATGGCGATGTGTTGGATGTGGTACAAATGGGAGCTTATGGTTTTGGGACCTACGATGTAGCCACTGAAGGAGCGCTTTTTGTGGCAGGCCTTGCCTATAATATACCTGTTAAATGGGGTCCTGTAAGCCATATTCAGTTGTATAATGATTATACCTTGATGGAAAAATTCAACCGTTCTGATCAAATAAGTAACAAAAGCAGGTTTCGGATGTCCCAACAGCAAGTTTTTGGGGCGCTGGTTACTGCCGGACAGGTTTACAGTTATTTCGATGTTGCCATGGGGTATAACCATCCCTGGATCACAGATGCCTTTGGAGGCAATGCCCTGGGTACCGGACGGGGCAAGGATTTCAGGCAACCGGTTTCCGACCTTAATCCATTGAACGAAAATCCTGGGTGGAATACCCGTTTAAATATAAATATTGGTTATTACTTCTAAAAACAATACTTATGAAAAACAAATACTTTGACATCCATGCACCTGTATTTTGGCCATCTGTCGTTTTAATTGTGGTCTTTATCAGTGTTACCCTCTTTGTAGGGGAGCCAATGGAATTGGTTTTTATCGATATCAAGACTTTTATTACTGATAAGACAGGATGGGTTTTCATAATAGCAGTAAACGCATTTATCCTTTTCTGCTTTTACCTTGGATTCAGTAAATATGGAGCGATCAGGCTTGGCGGTAAAGATGCGGAAACAGAATTTTCTACAAGCTCATGGTTTGCCATGCTTTTCAGTGCCGGTATGGGGATAGGTCTCTTGTTTTGGGGAGTTGCCGAACCGGTTTACCATTATGCTATTCCGCCCTATGGGGAACCTTATTCCATTGCTGCTGCCGAAAGGGCAATGAACCTTACTTTTTTACATTGGGGCTTTCATGCCTGGGCCATTTATGCTGTGGTTGGCCTGGCTTTGGCCTTTTTTGCTTACAACCGTAAATTACCCTTGACCATCAGGTCAGTATTTTATCCATTACTGGGAGAGCGGATGAACGGTTGGATGGGTAACCTTATCGATGTGCTCGCTGTACTGGCTACCCTTTTCGGTTTGGCAACCTCCCTGGGATTGGGCGTGAAACAGATCAGTGGCGGCTTGTTTTACCTGTTTGACCTGCCAAATACCGTAACGGTTCAGGTTTTGCTGATCGCTGGGATTACCCTTATCGCTACCGTTTCAGTGGTATCGGGAATTGATAAAGGCGTGAAATTTTTGAGCGAATGGAATGTAAGGATTGCGGCCATTTTACTGATATTTGTATTAATCGTTGGACCCACCTTGTTTATTTTCAGGTCCTTTGTACAGAATATTGGAAATTACCTGACGAGTATCATAGAGGTTTCTACCTGGACCGAAGCTTACAGGGACAATGGGTGGCAGGGAGACTGGACAGTATTTTATTGGGCATGGTGGATTTCCTGGTCTCCTTTTGTCGGTATGTTTATCGCCAGGGTATCCAAGGGAAGGACCATAAGGGAATTTATTTTTGGGGTTTTGCTGGTACCCACCTTATTGACTTTTCTTTGGCTTACCGCTTTGGGAGGATCAGCCATTTTCCTGGATATGAAAGCTGCCGCCTTGGGCAGCGGCAACCTTTTGGCTGAAAGTATAACCGGTGATGTTTCCACTGCCTTGTTTGTTTTCCTGGAAAGTTTTCCATTGAGTAGTATTGGGTCCATCATTGGGATTTTATTGGTAACCAGCTTTTTTGTGACCTCCTCTGATTCAGGATCCTTGGTAATTGATAGCATTACGGCAGGTGGGAAACTGGATGCCCCCGTAGGACAGCGGGTATTTTGGGCCACTGCGGAGGGAACTGTTGCAGCCGTTTTATTGATCGGAGGGGGATTGACGGCCTTGCAGACAGCCGCCATTACCACCGGACTGCCTTTTCTGATTATCTTAATAATAATGTGCTATTCTCTTTTAAAAGGGCTTCAAAAAGAACATGCCAGGCTTACCCAATTTGAACAGGATATTGACAGAAAGTCCTATGAAAGAAAACTCTCCGATGTCATTTTGAAAAAACTTGAAAAACAAAAAAAGCAATCATGATACAGCTAAAGCATATAGGCCTTTTTATTGATTTGTCAGATATCGACGAGTTGTTGTTACAGTACATAAAAAAACTGGATGAGGTGTATGATTTTAAGTCCTTAACCCTTATACATTTCGTAGCCCTGGAAGAAATCTCCAAGGAAATTGGTGACATGTTGCCTTTTCTCGACCAATCGCTGGATGAAATTTTGGAGGAGGAGGCTTTTGAAAAGGTGGAGAAAGTTTTTGGGGAAAGGAAGTCCTCCATAAAAGTCAGGATTTACTCTGGTGGGAAATTGGATCAATTGATAGAATGGGTGGATGCTCAAAAATATGATTTACTATTGATGGGTAAAAAGTCTGTACATGGAGGAAGTGGTATATTCAGCAGTAAGGTGGTCAGGCTTACCTCAACCAATACCCTGTTTATTCCTGAAACCTCCAAGCCAAATATTGCCAAAATTGTAGTGCCCATAGATTTTTCAGGATTCACGGAAAGGGCAATTTTGATGGCTCAGGTGATTGCAAACATCACTGGGGCGGAATTGCTCGTGGTACATGTGCTCAAATTAGGTATTCAATATTTTCCTTATATCCGAAAAAAGGCTGACTTTCAAAAATCCCTGGAAAAGAAAGCCCTGGAAAATTTTGAGAAAGTAAAGAAATCCACGGGACTTGGTAGCCAATTAGAAATAATTGAGGATCGTGATGTGCCAGTAAGTAGGGCTTTGTACGATTATGCGACAAGGAATGGAGCTGACCTTATTTTACTGGGGAACAAAGGTAAAACCGATGATGACAACCTGTTGATTGGATCTGTGGCTGAACGTTTGATATCCCCGGATAAACACTTGCCTGTTTTAATTATCAAATAATTGGGATGGTTTTGGAAAATGTTTTATAGTTTAGCCTCACAAAGCTTTTTCTATTTAAATCAAAGAAAACCATGGAAACGGATTTAAAGATCGCCGTTTTGATTGATGCTGACAATGTTCCTTCCAATCAGATCAAAGAAATGATGGAGGAGATAGCCAAGTATGGCAATCCTACCATCAAAAGGATTTATGGTGACTGGACCAAACCCCAATTGAACAAATGGAAAAATGTTTTACTGGAAAATGCCATCAACCCCATTCAACAATATGGGTACACAACAGGCAAAAATGCCACCGACTCAGCCATGATCATCGATGCGATGGATATCCTTTATTCCGGAAAAGTAAACGGCTTTTGTTTGGTGTCCAGTGACAGTGACTTTACCAAATTAGCTACCAGGTTACGGGAAGCTGGCCTGATGGTAATTGGAATGGGTGAAAAAAAGACACCTGATCCTTTCATTGTAGCTTGTGACAAATTTATCTATTTGGAAATCCTTCAACAGGCCTCTGATGAATCAACAGGCACCAAAGAAAAACCCAATAAACAACCTCAGCTGGATAAAGTCAACCCTAAATTAATCAGGTTGATATCGAGTACCATCTCCGATTTAGCGGATGATGATGGCTGGGCATTTATGGGAGATGTAGGGAATTTATTGCAAAAAAAACAACCTAACTTTGACAGCAGAAATTATGGCTTCCAAAAACTTACCCCGCTGATCAGCTCCATCAATAAATTTGAGGTGGAGCAAAGAGAAAACCAAAAGGGCAAATTCAAATTGATCTATGTCCGGAACAGGATTGGCAATTAAGCAGTCGCTGGTTGGATTTTTGGCAGGGTAAAGAAAAAGGTGCTTCCTTTTCCTTCTTCCGAATCCACCCAAATTTTCCCCCCATGATATTCCACGATTTTTTTAACAATGGCCAAACCTATACCGGTACCGCTGAACTGATCCCGTGGATGTAGCCTTTGAAAAATGATGAATATCTTTCCGAGTAAGAGGGGTCCAATCCTATCCCGTTGTCTTTTACAGAAAGGGTGGACTGAAATTTGATTCAAAAAAACGAGTTGGGTTTTTTATTAAATAAAACAAATAGACAATTGAAAAGTAAGGTAGGTATTATCTCTCTTTTGACGGCGGTACTGGGGTTTCTGCTCCTTGAGATAGGCATTCATTTTGGCTGGTTTCAGGGCCCGGTGTGGCGGATTTTGGCCACAGGTTTTGAGGCGGGAACGATTGGCGGCCTGGCAGATTGGTTTGCGGTAAGTGCTTTGTTTTATGAAATCCCCATTCCACTGGTCCGAAAGCACACCAATATCATTGTTAAAAACCGGGAGAAACTTACAGAGGGAATAGTAGAATTGGTAACCACCAAATGGCTTTCCCCGGAAATTTTAAGGGAAAGGTTGGCTGATGTGGAGATATCCAGAAATGTGGTCCAGGTGTTGGAAACCAAGGGAAACATGGACAAAACCCTTGGATTTGTCAGAACAGTATTTTCCAGGTTTGCGGATGAAATGGACCATCCAAAAATGGGTGTCGTTTTACAAAAATTACTGAAAGATCAGGTACAGGATTTGGATTTGGGCAGGCCCTTGGGGAAATGGCTTACTTCAATTATTGAAAAACAGAAGCACCATGATCTTATTGGTATGGGTTTACATCAGTTTTCACTTTCCATACAGGACCCCGATACGCGAAAAGTGGTTTTTAAGAAACTGAAAGACGCCGTTGAAATTTATTCTAAACAGGATTGGGTTAAGAAATCAGCAATTTGGATTGGCAAAAGGACAGGTGGGATAGATCTTGACCTGCTTACAGACCGGATTTTGGATCTTGCCCTGGTTCTTGTTAAGGAAACCAAAGATGACCCGAATCACCCTATTAGGGTAAAATTGGACCAATATCTTTTGGAATTTTCCCTACTCCTGGAATCAGGGGATAATCAGGCCCTGAGTTATATAGAGCAGTTGAAAAACAATTTGGTGGTGAATGAGAACACCAGAAAAATCATCCTGTCACTCCTTTCCAACTTTAAATCCACCTTAAAAGAACAACTTTCTTCCAACGATACTCCTTTGATGGATTTTATCAGAAAACAGTTGTTGCACATGTTGGAGGATTTGAAGCAGGATGAACAGAGCAGGGCTCAATTGGATTCCTGGTTGAAAGAGACCGTGACCAAATTGGTAAATAAATACCATCCGGAGTTGGGCAATATGGTGAGAAGTAGCCTGGGTAAATTGGACGATAAGAGCATCATGCTTCAAATTAAGGACAAGGTTGGCAACGATCTTCAGTACATCCGGCTCAACGGAGCGGTAGTAGGTGGAATGGTAGGCCTGTTGATTGCCTTGTTCAGATGGGCGCTTTTGTGATCCAATTTGCTTTCAAAATAAAATTGGCTTCACAAAGACCCTGGGTAAATATTTAATTCCTGGTAAGATTCAAAGTGACATATTTTTTTTCCATTTTAATTATAATTATTTTACATCCGCAAATTTTTTTTTAAATACAATTTATGAGCGAGAAACAATCGAAAATCAAAGAAGCCCCTCCTGAATATATCCGGAAGGAGATGGAGGAATTCAGTCAGGTTCTTGACAGGGAATTGCCTTTTAAAAAATTGGACCATAATATATTGATCGGAACCTGGAATATCAGGGCATTTGGGGGCTTGACGGAAAAATGGGAAGCAAATGACCATGATTCCCCCAAAAGAGATTTGCATTCCCTATTGGGAATTGCACAGATTATTTCGAGATTTGATATCGTTTCGGTGCAGGAAATCAAAGGCAACCTCAAAGCTTTCCGCCATATGTTAAAAATATTGGGCGACCATTGGAGTTTTATACTTACTGATGTTAGCGGAGGGGCAGAGGGAAACGATGAACGTATTGGCTTTCTTTTTGACACCAGAAAAGTTAAACTTTCAGGTTTGGCCTGTGAGCTGGTGGTCCCGAATGAGAAAGTGGAAGCCATTAATGAAGGAGCCTTTTCCAGACAATTCGCAAGAACCCCTTATGCCGTGGGGTTTAAAGTTCAGGATAAAACCTTTATCTTGGTCAGCTTACATGTATTATACGGAAAGAAAGCCTCAGATAGGGAAGGAGAATTGGCAGCCATCGCCCAGTGGATGAGAGACTGGGCAGCTGATATACGTGCATTTGACCAAAGTCTTATTGTATTGGGAGATTTTAATATTGATAGAAAAGATGATCCCAGGTACCGTGCCTTTGTTTCGACCGGGCTCGCTGTTCCGGAAGACCTTTGGGATATCGGAAGAACCCTTCTGGACAATAACACCAAATTTTATACCCAGATTGCCTGGTTTAGGGACCATTTAAATCTGCCCCAATTGTCTATCCGATACCTTAATGGCGGGGTTTTTAATTTTGGATCCCATTTATTGAAGAACCGAGATTTGACACCCTTTCAAATGTCATGGCGGATTTCTGATCACCTCCCTTTATGGGCCGAATTCTCCACCCGGTTCTGATGTTATTATAGGATTCAATATATTTACAGCCAGTTAAAATTTTAAATTAAAACATATTGGAAAGGTTCATCCTGTTTTTTTCCCTGGTCCTGGTTGTCTCATGTACCGGAAAATCTAATTCTAACAAAGTAAAATTAAACCATATACAACTGATCGGCAGCCACAATAGCTATAAAACGGCTATTGAACCTGCCCTTTTGGAATGGATAGAGGAATCGAATCCTGATGCTGCAAAAAGTTTGGATTACGATCATTTGCCCATTTGGAAGCAGTTGGATTTGGGTTTGCGGGTTTTGGAATTGGATGTTTTTCATGATCCCGAGGGAGGCCGGTTCAGTAAACCTTTGGGTTTGGAACGGCTAAGGGAAGCCGGATTACCGTTGGTCCCTTATGATGAAGCGGCCAAATTGTCATTGCCTGGCTTTAAAGTGTTTCATTTGCAGGACCTGGATTTCAGGAGTCATTTTTTATTGTTCAGGGAATATTTGGAAGAATTGAAAAATTGGTCTTTACTGAATCCTAATCATTTGCCAGTTTTTATTACCATAAATGCAAAGGACGGAAAATATCCGGAATTGGGATTGACCGAGCCATTAGATTTTGATGCACCGGCATTTAAAGCTTTGGATGATACCATAAACAAAGTTTTTGGTCCGGAAAAGTTACTGATGCCTAAAAATATTAAAAATGGGCATGAAAACCTGGAAGCTGCCGTAACGCAGGGAGGTTGGCCGGAGTTGGATGCCACAAGGGGGAAATTTGTTTTTATCCTGGATGAAAAGGGGGTCAAGATGGAACAATACCTTCTGAATGATCCACAACTTGATCAAAGTGTGATGTTTGTAGACAAAAAAGAGGGTGACCCCTTAGCGGCCATTCGTATCATCAATGACCCTATCGAAAACCACGAATATATACAAACCCTTGTAAAAAAAGGATATTTGGTGCGTACAAGAGCCGATGCGGATACCAGGGAGGCTAGAAAAAATGATACCAAAAGGCGAAAAATGGCTTTTTTCAGTGGGGCTCAATTGATCAGTACCGATTATTATTTACCGGATTCAACGATTTCTACTGCATACCAGGTTGTATTTGAAACAGGGTCATATCAAAGAATCAATCCGTTTTTTGAAGGGAAATGGGCAGGCAAAGGCCAGCTGGAGGAAGGTCTTCAGGCAGTAGTTCCTTTAGATCCTTCCGAATTTTTTATGGCTGATAAAAAAATGGTTAATTTTTTATTGGATGTCCGAACCCAACAAGAAGTGGATGAAGGTATCATCCCTCAGGCCACACATATTGATTTTTTAAAAGATGATTTTGAAGATAAGGTGGTATTACTGGACAAAGAAAAGCCTATATTGGTCTATTGTAAAGTAGGAGGGAGAAGCGCAAAAGCCTCCGAAAAAATGTTAAAACTTGGCTTTAAAAAAGTTTACCACCTCGAGGGAGGGATGGATGACTGGAAAGAAAGTGGTTTTCCGATTGAAAATAAATAGATTTGGTTTTTAATCCATCAGAAGTCTGAACAGAATTTTTACAAAAAAACATGAAATCGAGCATGACGAAAAGCGTCACACACAGGGATGATTATAAGCCATGCGAGATTCCATCTGACCGCTTAAAAAAAAATTATAAACAGATGAAATCAAGCATGACGAGAACGTCACACGGAGGGATGATTATCAAACATGCGAGATTCCATCTGACCATTAAAAATCAAATTATAATCAGATGAAATTAGCCATAGTCCAGGAAGACCCTTGGTTAGAGGATTACCAAGAGGATATCTACCAAAGGTGGAACCGGTTCCACCTGGCTTTGGATGAAATCACCAAGGTAGAGGGCAGTCTTTCATCCTTTGCTGATGGCCATAAATATTTGGGAATTAACTTCGATTCGAAAAAGCAAGGGTGGGTTTACCGCGAATGGGCTCCTGAGGCAGATGCCCTTTCCCTGATTGGCGATTTTAATAATTGGGACCGAAGCGCTCATCCATTGGAGAAAGACCAATGGGGTGTTTGGGAGATATTTTTACCTTTTGAAGCTTATAAGGATAGATGGGTACATCAAAGTTTGGTGAAAGTACATGTGGTAAAAGGGGATCTGGGCAGAGACCGGATACCGGCTTATATTAAGAGAGTGGTCCAAAATGAGGAAAGTATGGATTTTTCCGGACAATTGTGGATGCCTGATACGCCTTTCCTCTGGTCTGATCACGCTTTCCAACCCCAATTGAACGTGACCGGACCGATTATTTACGAGTGTCATGTAGGCATGGGGCAGGAAGCGGAAACATTAGGAACATACAGGGAGTTTGCAGACAACATTTTACCAAAAATCAATCAGTTGGGATACAATGCCATTCAATTGATGGCGGTCATGGAGCATCCCTATTACGGCTCCTTCGGTTACCATGTGTCTAATTTCTTCTGTCCTTCCAGCCGTTTCGGTACTCCTGAGGATTTAAAATATTTGGTAAATGAGGCACATGATTTGGGCCTGGCTGTCATCATTGATGTGGTTCACTCTCATGCTGTACAAAATGTTTCAGAAGGGTTAAATGAATTTGACGGTTCAGATCATCATTATTTTCATGGCGGCCCCAGGGGATACCATGAGGTATGGGATTCTAAGCTTTTTGACTATGGAAAATGGGAAGTAAAGCGTTTTTTACTTTCCAACCTAAAATATTGGCTGGAAGAATTTCATTTCGATGGGTTCAGGTTTGATGGGGTGACATCCATGTTGTATTTCCATCACGGATTGACCACTTTTGATCATTTTGAAAAATATTTTCGGAAAGATGTGGATTGGGATGCTGTCATTTACCTACAGTTGGCCAATGCTTTGATCGAAGAAGTAAAACCCCATGCGATTTCCATAGGAGAAGAAGTAAGCGGTATGCCTGGATTATGCAGGGATCCGGAGGAGGGGGGGATCGGGTTTGATTATAGAATGGGCATGGGGATCCCGGATTTTTATATTAAAATGCTCAAAGAAAAAAAAGATGAGGAATGGGATATTTTGGAGTTTTGGAAAGAACTGAGTGACCGGCGGTATAGAGAAAAGACCATTGCCTATGCCGAGTCTCATGACCAGGCCTTGGTGGGGGACAAGTCCATCGCTTTTTGGTTAATGGACCAGGAAATGTACTTCCATATGCAGGTGGAGGATCAAAATTTCATCATAGACAGAGGCATTGCCCTGCACAAGCTATTCAGACTGTTTACCATCAGTCTTGGAGGGGAAGGATACCTTAATTTTATGGGAAATGAATTCGGACACCCAGAATGGATAGATTTTCCCAGAGAGGGAAATAATTGGAGTTATCAATATGCAAGAAGACAATGGAGTCTTGCTGAAAATCCAAAACTCAGGTATAAACACTTGTTAAGCTGGGATATGGCCATGGTGCAATTGATAAAAAAACACAGGATTCTTACTGCACCATTTGCAGAACAACTGCATGCAGACCCTTCCAACAAAGTCATCATGTTTAAAAGAGGCGATTTGGTCTTTGCCTTTTCATTCCATCCTGATAAGTCCATTGCTGATTATAAATTCAGGGCACCAAGTATGGGAAAATACAGGTTGGTGCTCAATTCTGACAGCCCCGAATACGGTGGGTTTGACAGAATAGACGAGTCACAGTTTTATTTTACGGATCAAAACCAATTACTGAGCATTTATATGACCAATAGGACGGCCTTGGTATTTGAAAAGGTCGGTTGAATCCGGGTTCAGAATGCGTGATTTTAAATGAAATAGAAATAAGCCAATTTTTATTTTGTAAATTATCATTTATAACGATTTATCAGAAATAAATATTGGCTTGTCTCTTTTATGGTTAATATTGCAGTGAAAGATTTTAAAGACGAGTTATTTAGGATATGGCAATGAACATTGTGATAGCGGGGGCCGGAGATATGGGTTATCACCTTGCCGAACAGCTGTGCTATGAAAACAAAAACATAATCCTGATCGACCTGGATAAAGATGTTTTGGACAATATTGGATCCAGGCTGGATGTAATGACTATTGAAGGAGATTCTGCTTCTATAGATATCCTTAAAAAAGCCAATATCCAAAAAGCAGAATTGATGCTGGCGGTCACCACCTCAGAAAAGACCAATATTTGTGCAGCCGTTTTGGCCAAACAATTGGGGGCAAAGAAAGTGATTGCCAGGGTCAGAAACCATGATTACCTTTATCCGGAGAATCGTATTTATTTTGAAAACCTGGGTATTGATTCCATTATTTCCCCATCCATGCTATGCAGTAAGGAGATTTCGCGTCTGATGAAAAGGTCAACATTTTCAGAGGTGATCGAATTTGAAGGCGGAAAACTTAATGTGGTGGGTATAACCCTGGAAAGAAGCTCCCCCTTAGTGAATAAAAAGCTTTCAGATACCAGGACCGATCTGATTTTTAAGGACATCCGGATCATTGCTCTGGTCAGGGATCACAGAACCATTATTCCCAAGGGGGATACCTTTATCAGAAACAATGATCATGTTTTTTTCATTTCCAATAACAAAGCGGTAAATTCTATCAGAGAATTGGTACATCACCGCTCAAAGGAAATTACCAACGTAATGCTGATCGGTGGGGATGATCTGGCCTTTTCTACCGCATTGGAACTGGAAAAAAACTATGGTGTGACCATTATCCATAATCATAAAGAAAGATGTAAATGGTTGGCAGAGCGACTGAAATCTGCTTTGGTAATCCATGGGGATTACAAAAACATCAATTTATTAATAGAGGAAGGTTTGGAAACCATGGATGCTTTTTTGGCCCTTACTGAAAGTTCCGAAACCAATATTATTACCAGCCTCAGTGCCAAAAACCATGGGGTATACAAGACCATTGCTCATGTGGATACCAGGGAATACATTCATATTTCCCACAGCATTGGAGTAGATTCCCTGATCAACAAGAAATTGGTGGCGGCCAACCATGTCAGCAGGTATTTAAAAAAGGGGCAGGTGGAAGTAGTTTCAGGGATCCAGGGGGTAGATGCTGAATTGGTGCAATACCTGGTTTCCAAAAATAACAGGTTGACCAAAAAGAGTTTAAAAGCACTTCACTTCCCGGATTCCTGTATTGTAGCAGGCGTAATCAGGGGAGAAGCGGTTTTTATTCCCGATGGAGATTTTATAATGAAATTGAACGATAAAGCCATTGTAATGGCATTACCTGAAGCCAAGCCGGTATTGGAGAAAATTTTCAATTAGCCATGATCCATTACAAGGCCATTTTAAAAGTAATGGGGGGGCTGATGATGCTCTTAGGGGTTTTGATGCTTCCCAGTATTTCATTTTCTTTTTATTACCAAAGCGGGGACCATTTCAGTTTAATAGGAGCTGCTTTTGTATGTATAATCAGTGGGTTTGTGTTTTTCTTTTCTTTGGGCAATCAGGACCAAAATATCAGAAAAAGAGAGGGCTATATGATTGTGGCCTTTAGCTGGGTGGTGATGGGAGTTTTTGGGATGCTTCCCTATCTTTTCAGCGGAAGTATCAGTTATTTTCCGGATGCCATATTCGAAACCGTTTCCGGGTTTACCACCACAGGAGCCACCATCTTAAAAGACATAGAAATCCTGCCCGCCGGTATCCTGCTGTGGAGAAGCATGACCCAATGGATAGGGGGTCTGGGCATTATCGTCCTTACGGTGGCTATTTTTCCTTTATTGGGTATTGGCGGGATTGAATTGTTTGTGGCGGAATCTCCAGGTCCGACCTCTGACAAACTGCATCCCAGGATCCGGGAAACGGCCAAAAGACTTTGGTACATTTATGTAGGCTTGACGGTTATATTAATATTGCTTTATTTTTTCGAAGGAATGACTTTTTTTGATGCCATGAACCACTCCCTGACTACAATGGCTACCGGTGGGTTCTCTACAAAAAACCAAAGTATGGCCTATTTTACTGATCCGCTCATTCAATATACCGCCATATTGTTTATGTTTTTATCAGGAACCAATTACACGCTGATCTATTTTGGTTTTAAAGGTAAATTTAGACGCATATGGGCCAGTGATGAATTCAGGGCTTACCTGGTGACGGTCGTTTTTATTGCCGTGGTGTTGTCGGTTGCGGTTTACCTGATTACCGGCGGAGAAGCTGAAAAAGCATTTAGAGATACCTTATTTCAGGTGGTTTCTTTAATCACCACTACAGGCTATGTTACGGCCGATTATACCTCTTACAGCAATGGACTGACCCTGATTTTTTTCATGCTTTTGTTTGTGGGGGCTTGTGCTGGTTCCACTAGCGGGGGTATCAAGTTTATCAGGCATCTTACCTTTGTAAAAAATTCGACCCTGGAGTTTAAAAGAATTGTCCATCCCAGGGCAGTGGTGCCGCTGAAGATCAATGGAGAAAGGGTAACCGGAAAAATCATCACCCACATTATGAATTTTCTTTTGATTTACCTGATGATTTTTGTGTTGGGAAGCATCGTCTTGTCCATATCGGGTTATGATATGCTTACTTCTTTTGGGGCGGTGGCCACTTCTTTGGGCAACGTGGGTCCGGGCATCGGCCGGGTGGGTCCTGTAGATAATTTTGCGTTTTTCTCCCCATTTGCCAAATTGTTTTTAAGTTTTTTGATGCTGTTGGGAAGACTTGAACTCTTTACCATCCTTGTTTTGTTTTCTCCCTACTTCTGGAGAGCCAATTAATCCATGAAAAAACCACTCGAATATGCAGTAATTGCGGTTTTTACTTCGCCGAAACTGGGATTCAAAGGAAACCCTGCGGCTGTAGTAGACCTATCCAAACCCCTTTCTGGGAAAGTGATGCAGGAAATCGCTTCAGGGATCAACCTGCCGGCCACCTCCTTTATCCATACAGATGAAGCTGGAAAGCACCATGTTTCTTGGTTTGCCCCTGACCAGGAAATAGGATTATGCGGTCATGGTGCCGCCGCAGCTGGAATATTTTTGGGTTCAAAGCTGAAGAAGGAGTCGATTACCTTATACTATAACAAAGGTGAAATTTCCGTCATACTGGATAAGGGTTTTAAAATGGTTTTAAACTCTATTTTGCTGAAAAAAAGGATAGAAGTGCCACAGGCTATCGCTGAGGGGCTTGGTATTCCCATCCTTGAAATGTGGGAAACCGACAATAAGCATTTTATTCTGACCGATAAGGAATCCTCTGTAAAAAATATAGAACCTGATTTTGATCGGTTGAGGGATTCCAACATCTTTGGTTATGCGGTAACAGCTCCGGGAGATATGGTGGATTTTGTCAGCAGGACTTTCGTTCCCCATGTCCAACAGCTTGAAGACCATGCTACGGGATCCTCCCACGCCATCCTGGTACCCTTTTGGGCTCAAAAGTTGGGAAAAAGGGAATTGGTTTCCCACCAACTCAGTAGCAGGGGAGGCTTGTTTAAGAGTACTTTTGAAAATGATAGGCTGACCTTACAGGGAGATTTTTTGTGTGAACAGGAATCGGAAACTGTATTTTATCGAAATTAAAAGTCAGAAGAATACTGTCAGCCTGTCAGGTTGTGGATAGTGGAGTCAGGAAGATTAGAATATTTAAATATTTTATTTAAATATTCGGTTCGGTTTTTATTTTCTTTGTTTATCCATATTATTTTTTCCCGATGGTATAATTATTGCTTTTTTATTTTGCGTTGTTTTTTAATTTTAATTTTGACCAAATCGAAAGCATATGGAATTTAAAAAGGTTCTCATTAAATATGGTGGGAATGCAATGACCAATGAATCCTTAAAAAGCCAAATTGCCGCTAAAATGAAAATTTTACATGATCATGGCATTCAAGTGATCATGGTTCACGGGGGAGGCCCTTTTATCAATAAGGCATTGGAGGAAGCAGGTATTGTTTCAGAATTTTTTGATGGACATCGACATACCAGTGCTGCTGCGCTTCAATCGATCGAAAAAACCCTGAAAGGTGAGGTGAACAGTTCTTTGGTGAATCTGCTCAACAGGCAGGGGTTAAAAGCAGTGGGTCTATCCGGTAAAGATGGGAAATTGGCCATTGCACAGAAGCGTTGGCACAGGGCAAAAAATGCCAATGGTATAGCCGAACAAATTGATTTGGGACAAGTAGGGGAGCTCATTCAGGTTAATCCCCTTTTGCTGGAAGTGATCTTGGAGCAGGGATTCACCCCTGTAATTACCTGTATCGCCTCGGATCTGGAAGGCAATGATTTTAATATAAATGGGGATGTTTTTGCCGGTAAAATTGCCGCGGCATTAAAAGCAGATGCGTATATTGTATTAACAGATGTGGATGGACTATATTTGGATTTTCCGGATCCAAAATCCATCCTTGAAAAAGTGGACCTCAAAACCTTACCGCAATATTATGGAAAGGCCATTAAAGGAGGAATGATACCAAAAATTGAGTCCTGCGTTACTGCCGTTAAAGAGGGGGTGAAGCAGGCCATTATCCTGAACGGGACCCAACCGGAACAGATCACGGATTATATTTTAAAAGGAAAAAATATAGGAACAACCATAACGCAATAAAGATGCAGATTTCCAACGAATATTTATACAAAGAAGATCAAAAGAATTACCTTCCTACTTTTAAACGTTTTCCCCTGGCTTTAATCAAAGGTCAGGGCAGTAGGGTTTGGGATGCAGATGGCAAAGAATACATTGATATGCTGGCAGGGATTGCCGTTAACAATGTGGGCCATTGTCATCCCCAAGTAGTAAAGGCCATTCAGGATCAGGCTGCTGAATTGATGCATATCTCCAACTTTTTTGTCAGTCCACCCCAGGTGGCCCTGAGTAAATTATTGGTAGACCTTTCCAAGATGGACCATGTATTTTTGACCAACAGTGGAGCAGAATCGGTAGAGGGTGCCATCAAGATTGCAAGGAAATTTGCCTACAAAAATAATAGAGGTGGGCATATTATTTCCATGAAAAATTCTTTTCATGGCCGGACCCTTGCCACCATCGCAACAGGACAGGCTAAATACCAAAAAGGATTTGCCCCTATTCCTACCGGATTTAAACAGGTGGATTTTAATGATTTGGAGGTGCTTAATTCAGCAATTACCGTGGATACAGCCGCTATTATCATGGAACCTATTCAGGGAGAAGGAGGGATTGTGCTAGCAGAAAAGGCCTATTTAAAGGCGGTGAGGAGGCTTTGTGACGACAACGATGTGCTTTTGATCTTTGATGAAATCCAATGTGGTATGGGCAGAACAGGGTATTTATTTGCCAAGGACTACTTTGGTGTTCAACCGGATATCATGACGCTGGCCAAAGGGCTGGGAGGGGGTATGGCCATTGGGGCATTTTTATGTAATAAAAAGGTAGGAGCTGCCATCGATTTTGGAGATCATGGTACCACCTTTGGGGGAAATCCCCTGGCCTCTGCTGCGGCCCTGGCCACCATCAAGACCATATTGGAAGAAAATCTTTGTGAGGCAGCCACCCAAAAAGGTAAGTGGTTGATGGAAACCATCCAAAGCTGGTCCAAAGATCTTCCGATGATAAAGGGAGTCAGGGGATTGGGTTTAATGATAGGTATTCAGATGGACCGCCCCGCCGCACCTATTGTCAAAGCATTGATGGACGATGGCATTATCGCCAATGCGACTGCCGAATCCGTTTTAAGATTCGTCCCCCCTTTAAACATTCCGAAAAAAGACCTGGAGACCGTGTTGCAAAAACTGAAATCAATCCTCCAATCAATTGAAGAAAATGACAAAGAAAAAGTTTAAGGTAAGTATTATTGGTGCAACGGGCTATACCGGATCGGAATTGGCCAGGATATTAATTCATCACCCTCATGTAGAAATTGTCAACATTACATCTGAAAGCCATAAGGGAAAAAAGTTTTCTGACCTGCATGGACAATTTACGGGAATTTTGGATTTGCCTTTACAGGGTGCTGATGATATTGATGTTCAGCATCAGGATATTATCTTTTTGGCACTTCCCCATGGGGTTTCCATGGATTTTGTTAAAAAATGGATGGGTTTTGGGGTGAAATTAATTGACCTCTCCGGTGACTTCAGGCTTTCCAGCCCGGCAGTTTACAAGGAATGGTATAAGAAAGATCATATTTATCAAGAGGGATTCGGGAAGGCCGTGTACGGTATGCCCGAACTTCATGCGGAGGCCATAAAAATGGCGGATTTGGTGGCTAATCCAGGCTGTTATCCAACCGCTTCCATATTGGGATTGGCACCCATTTTTCATTCCGGTAAGGTGGATCCCCATGGCGCCATAGTGGATGCCAAATCGGGGTTGACAGGCGCAGGCATCAAGGCAAGCAATCTGACCCATTTTTCCAATGTGAATGACAATTTCAAAGCTTATGGTATTGGAAATCACAGACATACCGTCGAAGTGGAGGAACAGCTTTCGTTCTTATTAAAAAAATCGGTTAATTTGCAGTTTACTCCCCATTTATTACCGGTAGACAGAGGGATCCTTGCCACCTCATATGTCAGTATAAAAGGGAACATGGATCAGGCAAAACTCAACCGCTTATATGCTGATTTTTATAAGGACAAACCTTTTGTAAGAATCCGGAATCAGGCCCCTTCTATCAAGGAAGTAAGGGGAAGCAATTATGCGGATATATTTCCATTTTGGGATGAACGAACCCAAAGGGTAATCGTCATCTCTGCCATTGATAATTTAGTAAAAGGAGCTGCAGGCCAGGCCGTCCATAACATGAATATCATGTTGGGTATGGAGGAACAAACAGGGCTTCTTCAGGTACCCATGCAACCATAAAAGAAAATAACGATGATCAAAAATATTACCAGTGTAAAAGGGATTACTTGCTGGGGCTCCCATTCAGGGTTAAAATCCATGAAAAGGGACTTGGCGATCATTTTCTCCGAGGTTCCGGCTGCGGCGGCGGCCACCCTCACCCAAAATAAGGTGCAGGCCGAACCCATAAAAGTTACCCGCAAAAATCTGAAAAATAACCGGGCCCAGGTCATTGTCTGCAATGCGGGAAATGCAAATGCCTGTACCGGTGAACAGGGAAAAAGGGGTGCCGAAGCAATGGCCAGAACAGTCGCGGAAGAATTATCCATTTCCCCAGATGATGTTATCGTAGCTTCTACAGGTTTAATAGGCGAGAAATTCCCTACCAACGAGGTGGTGGAAGGCATTAAAACAACGGTCCCAAAATTATCCAATGAAACTAAGGCCGGTTCGTTTTTGGCGAATGCCATCCTGACCACGGATACTTTTGCTAAAGAAGGATTCGTTGATTTTGAATGGGAAGGACATACCATTTCTATAGGAGGGGTGGCCAAGGGTTCGGGAATGATCCATCCCAATATGGCTACCATGCTTTCTTTTTTGGCAACTGATGTTGATATCGATGAAAAGTTGTTGCAGAAAACACTGAAATACTGTGTTGACAGGTCTTTTAACATGATTACGGTAGACGGGGATACTTCCACGAATGATATGGTGGCCATTTTGGCCAATGGCATGGCCGGAAATAAAAAGATAACCCGGGAGGATGATCCCTTGTATCTCCTTTTTAAAGAAAAATTGCTGGAAATTTTGATCCATCTAGCTAAACTCATTGTCTCAGACGGGGAGGGTGCCTCCAAATTTATTGAATACAGGGTGAGCAAAGCCATTTCTGAAAATGTAGCCAGAAAATTGGTCAGGGCCATTTCTGATTCTACATTGGTCAAAACGGCCATGTTTGGAAGGGATCCGAATTGGGGCCGAATTATCGCGGCTTGTGGAAACGCAGAAATAGCCTTTAATTACCGTAAGGCCAATCTCTATCTGGGAGATTCAGAAAACATGGAATTGGTCCTGCAAAGGGGTACTCCCACCGAATTTGATAAAAGTGCTATGAAAAAGCTGCTTAGAGAATCCCATATCAGAATCAACCTTGAATTAAATACCGGTAAGCAGGAGGCGGTAGGTTGGGGATGTGACCTCACCACAGATTATGTGATGTTCAACTCGGTTTATACCACCTAAAATAAAATAGATTTTATTTTAACGAACCCAATGCTTCTTTCAGTTTTAAAAAAGTGAACCAAATATGGAACAGCGATCTGCCGGACCTCACCCTGCTAAGTCATCCGCAAACGGTGACCGTGGAAGGCGGTGGGACAGGTAACCCTCCCACCGGCTACTATTCCTACTGCGTAGAATATGGCTTTGGAGAAAATACCGATAGCCCCTTTTACCTGGCCTATACCTATGCCGATTACCTGGCCCGGTGCGAGGCAGATGACCTGGCAAAGAAAGCAGACCTGCTGGCCTTGGCTACGAAAAAACTGGAAAACCAGTGGCTCAACACCTACTACAATACCCTGGAGCTGAGCTGCCTGGACAATGTGACCGAAGCCTTTACTTACACCTACACACCCAGGGAATACCACTATACCTTTTACTACTACGACCAGTCCGGCCATTTGGTCAAGACCGTTCCGCCCAAGGGGGTACATCCCCTGGAAGCAAGCCAGGTCGACAGGGTGATCAATGAGGGAACCCCGGTAAAGCCCGGTCATACCCTGCCCAGCTATTACCGCTATGACAGCAGGGACCAGTTGGCAATCCAGGAATCTCCGGATGGGGGCGAATCGCGATTCTGGTACGACCGGGCAGGGCAGTTGCGCTTGTCCCGAAATGAGGTACAGGCCGCAGCGGATGCCTACAGCTATACGAAGTACGACCACTTGGGTCGTGTGGTAGAAACAGGAGAAATGGAATCAACCGAAAGTCGCTCCCAGTTATTGGAAAGCATCGAAGAACCCACCTTTCCGGATGCCCAGACCTATAACTGCCACGACATTACCCTGACCAGTTATGACCAGCCACTGGCAGGGAAGTATCCGGCAATTGAACAGGAATACCTGCGAACCCGGGTCAGCTGGACGGCAATGGTGGAGCGGGACAGGACCGACACCGTTTTCATGGTATATAGCTATGATGCGCATGAGGACTGAGCGTTAAAAAACAGTCCTGTAGGACGGAGGGTTAAGAACCAGTCTTTTGAGACTGATTTAGCGACGGGCCAGGTAGTGGGATGGTTTTAGCGAAGAGCCTGTCTCGAGAAGCAAAGCGAATCGGGAAGTCAGGCTGCGGGGTTATGATGGCAGAAATGACAATTTTAAACAGATAAATACTTCCTGAAAGTCTGGTAAAAAATAAGAAGTAAAAAACCAAGATGAAACTTAAAGAAGAACCAAAAATGTTATCTTTGGAAAAAGGCAGTTTTATGGACATACAGACAGAGAAACTACAGTTGATAGAATGGCTTGCGGGGCTAAATGACACCAAGATAATCAATGAGTTCATTTCTTTGAAAAAAAGAAAAGAAGGAGATTGGTGGGAAAGGATCACTTCGGAAGAGCGTTCCGAAATTGAAGAGGGGCTTGCCCAGGCAGACAAGGGTGAGGTAGTTCCCCATAAAGAAGTAATGGGGAAATATAAGAAATGGCTTTAGAAATTGTTTGGACCAGGCGTGCCCAAACAGGTTACGATGGTATTATTGAGTAACTGGAGAAGCATTTTACAGAAAAAGAAATCTGGGAGTTTGTTCGTCAGTCCAATGAATTTTTTAAGTTGCTCAGTCAATATCCCGAAATCCTGGCTAGCACTAATAAACAAAAGCATGTCCACCGTGGGCCTATCAACAAACTCACCATTCTAACCTATCGTATCAGGCCTCAAAAGGGGCAAATAGAACTGATCAACATTCGTTCTTCCAGACAAAAGCCGCTGAAACGGCAATAGCCGATCTATAAATTTATCCTTTCGGCTCAATGGCTTCCGAACAAGGTCCGGTTTGGCTTAGGGGTTCACAGGTAAAGTGCGTTCATCACGGCTCTCCGTCCAAAAGCTATCTTATCCATACAGACCGGATATGGGCTTTCTATTACAGTCTTTTTCCTTTTAGGGAATGGCATTTAAGGTTGATCTTTACGCACCCCTTTTTTTTTCAATTGAAAAATTTTCAACTTAAAAAGAAAAACTATCTTTATGGTAGTCCAAAGGGGCGAAACGTTCTTTGTTTACCAGCCTTTAGGCACGGAAAAAGGTTGTGAAAGGCAAGTTAGGGAATAGGTGAAAATGTTGCGTGGGGGTACATGCGGTAATTGGTTCAATATCGTTATCTTTAAGGGCCCAAAACAACAAAATTGGGGGAATGATTTAAGAAACGACAAACGAAGGGATTTAGAAGAACTAGGGTATTTAGTTTTAATATCATTCGTTTCTGGGAATCAGGAAATCATTAAATTTATAAATTAAAGCCTGGGATAATGGATATAAGGAGAGAGAAACTTGAGCTAATTGCACGTTTAACAACTATTGAAGATGCCAACCTTATCCATCGGATCAAGCAATTACTCGATCAGGGTTTGGCGGAGGAATTATTTGAAACCACAGAGAAAGATTTGGTTGGAAGATCCAAGGCCCCACTTCAATCTATTGTAGAAGGAAGAACCAGAGATATCAGGGATTTTCAAAATGAGATAAATGCGTGGAAGAAGAATCAGTCTATCAAGTAGAGATTACCCCGGAGGCAGAAAAGTATTACTTGGATATTTTAGAATACTTTTACAAGCATCACTCAGCCGACAGCGCTGATAAAAAATCAGAGGAGTTACTATTAAAAGCTATTTCCTTAGCACATCATCCTCATAGAGGCAGAATCGAAGATAGCTTGTCTTTTTTAGGTAAATCACATCGTTTTTTACTTTATAAATATACCCAAAACCGTTCTATTAGGATTATCTATTTTGTCGAGGAGCAGACTAAAACTGTTTATGTAACTGATTTTTTTCCAACAAAAATGAATACCCTAAAAATAGGAAGGAGAAATAATCCTTTGGACTAATATCCAGTTTCCCATCTACAAAAAATGGTTTTGCGAAAAGAAAAAACTATCTTTATGGTTATCCAAAGGGGCTAAACGTTCTTTAGCTTACCTTCCGTTTGGCACCCAAAAAAAAGGTTGTGAGGGATTCCAGCGGTGAATGGGGCAACCAGAGCCACTACAACTACGGGTTTAGGATCTATAACCCGAGCATTGGAAAGTTTTTGAGTGTGGGTCCACTGATTCCGGATTATCCAGGGTACACGCCTTATCAATATGCCAATAACTGCCCTATTGCTAATATTGATGTGGATGGACTTGAATATTAGTTGGAGATAGACGGAACCAATCAGATGGCAACTGATTTGCACGGATTTTTTTGGTCTGGTCAAAACCTTATATTCCCTCCTATGGTTTAAAAAAAACAAATAACCAATTAACAAGCAAAATAAGCCCAAATTCCAAGCCGCGGGTCTTATTATCAATTAAAGCCATACACACAGGAGATCCCCTATGTGAACTATTGTACCTATGTGGTTAAAAAAATCATTTATAACCTAAAGGTATTTTATAAGCGGCCCTGATGCCCAACAGCCCCAAGTGATTGGGTGAAGCTCCTGCATGTTGGTACCTAAAACTGACCTCTACTGTATCAAACACATATCCTGCCTCAGCCGCAAAAGCAAATACCGAGGTGCTTTCATTAAATACGTCTGGTTCATTTTTAAAACGATTGACCAACATGGCCCCTCCAATTTGTGGCTCCAAGAAAAATTCATCGAAGTTTAACCGGTAACCCAGAAAAACGGGAATAACATGAAAGGTCAGATTTTCCCCTGTGGGCAATACAAATGACTGATCAATAGGGAAATACATATAATTTCCCGTTAATGAAACCTGACCGTTAAGTCCAACCCCATAGAGGCCTTTTATGCTTGCACCAAACCCGGCGGGGAACTGAACCTGATAGAATTCGTTCAGGGTTAGACCGGCATCAACCCCAATATTCAGGTAATCTTCTCCATCCTGACCATAACCACGTAAACTGATGATCAAAAAAAACAATATTACCAAACACTTTTTCATAGTCATAATTGATTTTAAACTTGAAGATACTAATAATAAAGTTAGTTTGCTTTAGATGTACCGATTTTGGAGCCTGATAAAAATGAGCCATTAATTCAGGAATGTCTCCAATTCACTGCATATGGTATTATTTTCCCAACTTTATATCATCGGGTATGTCTTTATGAAATTTTTCTTTAAATTCAGCCGATTGCAATGAAGACTAAAGTGTAAATAGAAACACTGCTTTTTCACTGGTGGCACTGCTATTTTTGCTGCCGAATTTGGGGGAAAAGTACGGGGAGGAAAAATTTAAAAAGTATCATTGAATAAACCCTTAGCTTATGACCAGCCGAAAGACCAATTTTACCCTGTTTGCCATCCTGATGGTTTTTATAATTGGAACCATCCATGGCCAGGATATAGAAAAAAAGCCAAACATCCTATTTATATCCATCGATGACCTAAATGATTGGGTGGGCATATTGAATACGCACCCTCTGGTAAAAACCCCTAATATAGACCGACTGGCCAAAAGAGGGCTGCTTTTTACCAATGCCCATACCCAGGCCCCGCTTTGTAACCCTTCCCGGGTAAGTATCATGACGGGTCTCAGGCCCACCACTACAGGTATATATAACCTGGCTCCCCATCACCGCGATGTGCCGGCTACCAAAAATGTGGTCACTTTGCCCCAATATTTTGAGAAACATGGTTACAGGACCCTTTCCAACGGAAAGATTTTCCATAGCATTGGGAACAGTCCTGAAAAAAGAGCGGAATTCCAGGAATGGGGTCCTATCGGAGGTGGTACAGCGGGCCACCCCCCTAAAAAACTTGTGGGAGAAACGCATATGGGGAACCACCCATTGTTGGATTGGGGCGTGTATCCGGAAAAGGGAGATAGTGTCAGGAATGATTATAAGGTGGCTTCCTGGGCCGAGATGAAGTTAGCGGAACTGGGTAATCAAAAAAAGGAACAGCCATTTTTCATGGCGGTAGGATTTTGGTTGCCTCACGTTCCCCTGTTTGCCACCCAAAAATGGTTTGACCTCTACCCAGGAGATGGTGATCTGGTATTGCCTCCGGCTCCTGTAGATGATCGGGCAGATGTTCCCGATTTTGCCTGGTATTTACATTGGTACCTTCCGGAAGTCAGACTTTCCTGGTTAAAAGAAAATCAACAATGGGAAAATATAGTGCGGTCCTATTTGGCCACCATAAGTTTTACAGATGCTCAGGTAGGCAGGGTTTTGAATGCTTTGGATAGCAACGGGTTAAGTGATGACACCATTATTGTATTATGGTCCGATCATGGTTTTCATCTTGGTGAAAAGGGAATTACCGGTAAAAATACCCTTTGGGAAAGGTCTACCCATGTGCCTCTTGTTTTTTCTGGACCGGGCATACCAAATGGTGAAAATTGTGAGGAGCCGGTCGAGCTGCTGGACCTGTACCCCACCTTATTGGATTTGGCAGCCTTGCCGCCTAATGAAAGCCTGGAAGGACTTTCCCTGTTGCCACAAATCAGAAATGTAAAAACAGTCAGAGAAAGACCTGCCATTACCACGCATAATCCGGGCAATAACAGCGTCAGGTCAAAAAGATGGCGTTATATCCGCTATGCCAATGGAGAGGAGGAATTGTATGACCACGAAAATGATCCTCATGAACTCCAAAATCTGGCCGGCCAAAAGAAATATAACAACATTAAGAAAGATCATGCCAAATGGTTGAAAAATCAGGATAGTCCCCATGCGCCGGGTAGCGCTCATCGCAAACTTGAGAAAGTCGGAGAGCATTGGTATTGGGAAGAAAATAGAATAATTAAATCCGAACTGGTCAAATAACCTAGGAAAAAATTTAATTTCTGCTGTATTGATTTTAATTTCAAAATATAATTTTGATAAAAAATTAGGTCAATACAGCCTTTAGAATACATCAAAATTAATTTTTTTATTTGAGATTAAATATTACATAAATTTTTAATGAATCTGAACAAATCTTTTTTAAAAATATTTTTTCTATTACCTTTGTACTATCAGTTCAGGCAAAAATTGTATTGTAATACCCAATAAATGATAGGGGATTGGATAAAGTAGGGTGAGATTACTTTCGAAGGTTCGAATCCTTCTGTTGCAACTTGGTTATTTTGGGTTTATTGTTAATTGACATAAGCTATGGGATCGTTTCCATAGCTTATTTTTTGTCCTTTTTATTACCGATGACTTTAAATTTATACGCCTAATTGATGGAGATACCCTGAATTATTACAGTTTAATAGAATGAAGCACAAATAAATGCTTTGATCAAATATTTTTTTTGAGTTTTTCATTTGAAAGGATCATTCATTTTAATGACTTTGGTCATAATTTCCCTGCCTGGACCCTCCTACCTTTGAATAATAAATAAGATTTAGAAATTGAAAAATCGGATTTTCATTAGGTATTGAACCTTAAATGATAGAATCGTGAAAGATAGCTTTAGAAAAGTAGTTTTTATTTGGATCCTTATGATGATGTCCCTTCATGTTTCCTTGATTGCCCAGCAAGAATTTTCTCTTGAAAACAATCCCAAATTGGTGGTTTCAGGAACCTCCAGTCTGCATGATTGGGAAATGGTATCCAACTCGGCAAGGGGTAGCGCTTTACTCACCCTGTCCAATGGTAAAATAACCCGCATGGATTCAGCAAAAATTTCCATGGAGGTAAAAACGTTAAAAAGCGGAAAGGGAGGAATGGACAACAATGCCTACAAGGCCTTAGATGCAGACAAGAACCCATCCATCACTTTTACCTTAAAGGAGGCCTCAAAGCAGGGTAACAGATGGATGGCCTCCGGCAATCTTGAAATGGCAGGTACCACCAAAGCGGTCCGTTTTAAGATTCAAACCGCCATGGAAGGATCCAAAGTAAAAATCTCAGGTAAAACCAACTTTAAATTGACCGATTTTGGGGTAGAACCTCCCACTGCCGTATTTGGCACCATAAAAACAGGGGATGAAGTAAGCCTTTGGTAATTATATCATGGATGCGTTTACTACTGAGATTGGTGGGGAGGTTATTTATCAAAACCAGGGCTTTTTGGCCGTGGCTTCAATGACAGGAGGCGAAATCCAAGGAGGGGTCACCAACCCCAGCAGAAGGAAGGCAACGTGGATCGGTAAATTGGGTTATGACAAAATGCTGAACGATGAAGTGAGGCTTAGAGTGACCGGCTCCATTTATACTACTTCCGGTTCTGTCAACAATACCCTATGGTCAGGGGACAGAACAGGATCCAGGTATTATTTGGTCATGGAAAACACCCTTGCCTCTACAGCAGGCAATTTCTCCTCAGGTAGGTTTAACCCTGGCATGAGGGATAATGTAACGGCCATGGTCCTGAATCCATTTGTGAAAATAGGCGGTTTGGAATTATTCGGCAACATCGAACAGACCAAAGGGAAAGCCGCAAATGAAACTGAAGACAGGACCTGGAATCAGTTGGGTGTAGATGCGGTATACAGGTTTGGATCTATGGAAAAATATTACCTTGCAGGAAGGTACAATCAGGTAAGTGGGGAAATGGCCGGTGGGACTGAATCTTCGGTCAATAGGATTCAGGTGGGCGGTGCCTGGTATATTACCAAAAATATTTTAGCCAAACTGGAATATGTTAGCCAGAATTACCAGGACTTTGCTTCTACCGATATCAGGAACGGGGGTAAATTCAATGGATTGATGATCGAAGGGGTGATTGGTTTTTAACCAGAAAAGATTGGAAATGCGTATCGCCTGTTTAATTGGATGTTGTATGTATTGGCTGGGAAATAGTCTCCCTAAGACCTTTGTGGTCCAACATAAAGAAATTATTGTAAAAGGTCAAACTTCTCTTGGAAGCTTTGAATGCAGTTACGACAACCCCTTTGCAGGCGATACCTTATTTTTTGAAAGTCTAATAGTGGAAAATAACAGTTTGGATTTCTTAATCCCTGTAGATGATTTTGGTTGCGGAAATTTTCTTCTCAACCGGGATTTCAGAAAAACCTTAAAGGCAGAGGAATTTCCTTTATGTAAAGTTTCGGTAACCCATTTATTTCAAAGGGAAAACCGCATTTATGGGAACATTGCCATTGACCTGGCCGGAAAGCATTTGACTTTGAAAAAGGTGGTTTTCCTTCAGGAAAAACAAATGCTACAAGGGAGCGTTCAACTGTCTTTTGATCAACTTGACCTAGAAGCCCCCAACCGGATGGGAGGACTTGTAAAAGTTGAGGAAATGATTGAACTGCTGATTAATCTTTATGTGGAGCCTACCTGAATTTCCACCGTTTGTAAGGGATTTCAATTGGCATCTCAAGTTGGATTTTATCCCAACTCAATGAAATGGCCCCTTTTTTATCCCCCTCGTCCACGATTTCATAGGTAAGTCTTTGTACGGTATCCTGGAGGATGATGGGATTAACTTCTACCCTAACTATACCGATTATTCCCCCAATCAATAGTAAAACCGGCAAAAGGATCAATGCAGTTATAGTGATCCATCTTCTTCTCTGCATATGCTACCCACTTAAATCCAAAAGTAATAGCAAAACAACAAAAAAAATGATCAGCTTTTTCCAAAATTGTAGAAAAAAATCAGGAGGCTAGTGTCATGTCACATCAATTTTGACCGCTAAACCAACATCTAGATCTTTTAAAAGGTCAATTCCGTGGGCTTTCTTCCCCTTAATGGGACTGAGGGGCGATCCTGGGCAAAGGTCATTTAAGGGTTGACAAAACACTAGTGGCATTTGCCGGTATCCCAATAATTCACAAATAAAAATCAAAGACTAAGGAGAGAAGTCATATTTAAAAAAAACTAAAATGCGGGTTCCAATTCTTGGACTTTAGGCTGGTTCCTTTTTCTGGTAAAGTCCAGATTATGGTAGATACTGAACCTAATGATGTCTCTGTCGTAATAGTTGATGCCACTGTCCCTTTGTTGTATACTTTTCATATATCCCGCCTGTAGTTGAATTTTCTCGTTGATGAAATACCCTAAACCCAGGAACAGGCGGTTATCTTCAAAATAATTATAAGTTATTGGTTTTCCGGCCTGAATAAATATTTCATTATAACCCGAAAAGAACAGGGTTTTTTCCTGTAATTTCGGTTTATTGATAGGAATGTAAGTCATGAATTTATACCGGAACCGATGGGTTAATTTAAATGGTGAATCCATGATATAATCTCTTTTCCATCGTTGTTCTGTCCTTATTTGATGGTAAATTTTAACCCTTCCCACACTTTGAATGAATAAAAACTGTTGCCAGAACCTGAATTGTTTGACCACATTATCTACGTTGTCAAGCTCCCCGTACTCTGCTTCCGGTGCCCAGTAAAAGGGGGTTACAATCCCTGCGGTCACTTCCAGTTTTTCGTTTAAAATATAGGATAGCCCAAACCTGAGGTAAATCTGGGCTATATTATCAATAAAATTATCCCTTCTCCTTAGATGGTATTCTCCATAATAATATAGATCTTTCCCAATTTTATATTTGGTGTATAAACCAAGCCAAACACCGGTTTGCTTGTCAAATTCTTTGGTTGGTACAAAATCCGGTTCAAAATCGACAACCTCTTGTCCTTGGGCTATTCCTGAATGAAATCCGATCAATAAGAATGAAAATAATCCTATTAGCCAATTTTTTCCATAAAATGAATTTTTCATATGTTCACTGACCTTGCTAAATGGTCAATTTTTGTTAAGGTTGTAATTTTGTTCCTGGTAAGAGGGTTGTTGGGTTGATATCCGTTAAAATTTGTGACAGGAAAAATCGAAGAAATTGGTAGGACCTGGATATTTCATATTCCCAATAGGGTTTCAATCCTGTCAGGATTATTGTTTCGCCGGAGTCTCCTTTCCAGACCCCTGGTATTGGCATCTCTTAATTCTATCATCCTTTCCTGCAATTTTTCAATTTTGTTAAGATGTTCTTTGATTTGGGTATAGTCATCTTCCTCTTTGAGTTCCTGGATATAATGATTGAATAGTTTTAGGAATCCACTCTCAAACAGCCTTTCTTTTGCCCTCACATCAAATCGGGTATAGGTAAATGGGTTAAAGGTCTCTTCCCTGTAAATTTCATCTATTTCAATGCTTACCGGATAGATTCCGGATAATTCAGGAAGTCTTTTTTCCATCTCAGACAGTAAATCCACGATTAGATTTCCCTTTTCATTTTTATTTCCAAATTCATTTTCATTGGCATATTCCTCGCTGAAGGAATCAAACTTATTTTGAAGAAAAGTGCGGTAAAGTGCCAAAAACAATTGTTGCTCATTGTCTGAAGTTGCCTCATGGTTAAGGTAAAGGGAGTCAACCAAATTTTTCCGGTTTAATATTTCAGCCTCAAGTTCCAACAATTTAGAGCTGATTTCAATTTCATACAATTCGGAGGCCACATGTTCACCCAGCTTTGAAGCCACTGCCAGCTCTTCTCTTAAATAAAGTTCAAAGCTTTTTATAAATTTTTCATTACCCTCCATGTTGACCACTCTGTTGATCACCTTTCTTATGGTGTCACCCTTATATTCATAGGTAATCAAATCCATGGGGGACATAAACCCAACACCTTCTCTTGTGAAATTGTCCAGGTCATAATTTTTTATAGCCCCAGTTTTGATGACATCCAAAAAACCAGTCATTGTTTTAATTTTATTGGCCCTGTTCAAAAAGTATTCATAAGCAAAAGAAAGCGAATCACTTTTTCCCTTATTTAGAGATAATGAATTCATTTCACGATATATGGCCACTATTGTCTCTAACTGTTCAAATACTTCAGGTATCTCTTCAAGGCTTTCCTCTGTTTCTTTGGAAAAATCAAACTCAAATCTTTTGGTGAAAAATGGGTATTCCATAATTTCCCCATCTTCATTAACCGAATTGTCAAATTGGAGTAATTTGGAGATGAATTGATTGATAAATTCGTTGCCATCAAATTGAATTTTAAGAAAATCGCTTCCGAATTGGAAACCATCGTTAAAGACCAAACCGAATTTTTCATCTGAAACTTTATATCCCTCATTATCGCCCTCGTTGGAAAGGTTCAATTTTTCTATAGTTGAATAAAAAATCGCATCATCAATGGGATCACCCGATTCAAGGTTACGCCTCTTCAAACCTAGCAGGAAACCATTTTCATAGTTCCTTACCTCCGATACAAGGACACTGTCTTTCAGGTAAACCAGAGACCATTCGCCATCCATGAACCCGTTTTCATTAATTTCCCCTCTTATAAATTGGGTGAAATCCCCTTCAAAACTTCTGAAATATAAATCGTCAACAATAAAACCCTTTGAGAAATTGATTCGGGTCGCGGTGGCTTTAGGGGTCAGCTTACCCTGGGTAAAAACATTTTCTTCATAGCCCCAACCACCTTCCCGAATCCCGTCTTTATAGGTGGCTCTTACTTCAAGTTCTTCACTTACCAGCTCGGCTTTTACTTCGAAATTGATTACATCTTTTAAATTAACCTTATGCCTTTCCTTATTAAAAACCCAATAACCCCCTTTTTTATTTTCATTATACTCACCATTCGCTTGAAATTTTGTCAATAAAGTTTGATCAAGAGAGTCAATTTTTTTCAACTCAAATCTAAAAAAACCATCCAATACCATTTGATCATCCTTGTCTTCTTTGAATTCAAAGGTTGCAATCCCTTTTTCGCCATTAAATTCGTATTCTCCCTCGAAAACCTGATCAGATTGTCCCCAAACCCAAGTACCCTGGAAAATAGATATGATTAAAAACAGAAAGAATTTGCGCATAATTATATAGTTGATCTTTGACTAACAAGTACCATGCTAATTTTGAGGGATTATTTAAGTGGGAAGTTTTTTTCAGCCTAAAGACTAAATCACCTTCAAACAAACATTACAATAATAACTTCAAATAAAGGTTTCAAGTTGCCTGCTAAATAAGGAACAATGATTAAACCGGATGGAATTTTTTCCCCAAACTGTGAAAATTTTAATCAATTAATACCCTAAGGTTTTCATCATATTACTGCTTTCCTGCTCGGGAGCAAACAACCAATGGCGGATGGATCCATCGGGTTCTCTGTCAATGATAACATGTTTTGGGGCCGGAATGAGGCAATGTTGAATACCCCCATACCCACCTAATGATTCCTGATAGGCGCCTGTGTGGAAAAAACCGATGTATTGCCGATTTTCCTTTTCCAGTTTAGGCAGGTAGATGTTAAACCGATGGGCTTCTGAATTGTAATAATCCATGCTATCGCAGGTCAAACCACCAAGGGAAATATTATGGTACTCCTTGTCCCAGTTGTTTACGGCCAGCATGATGTACTTTTGATTCAGTCCCCAGCTGTCAGGAAGCTGGGTGATAAAGGAACCGTCTATCATGTACCAGAGCTCTTTGTCATTTTGCAGTTTTTCATCCAAAATGGAATAAATCACCGCACCGCTTTCTCCTACGGTATAGCTGCCAAATTCCGTGAAGATATTGGGCTCGATGGTATTGTTTTTCGCACACATCCATTTGATGTTCTTTATGATCTGGTCCGCCATATATTGGTAATCATAATCAAAAAAAACATTGGTCTTTATGGGCCATCCACCGCCAACATCCATGGTGTCCAGTTCGGGTGCTACTTTTTTCAACTCCACATATTTTTGGATAAACCGGGTCAACTCCGACCAATAATAGGCCGTATCTCTGATCCCTGAATTAATAAAAAAATGCAACATTTTAAGGCTGACATTCGGATTATCCTTTATTTTCTCTTCGTAAAGTTGGATAATGTCATGGTACCTTACACCCAGGCGGGAAGTATAAAATCCGAATTTCGGCTCTT
Organism: Cyclobacteriaceae bacterium; assembly: GCA_040905205.1. Lineage (GTDB taxonomy): Bacteria > Bacteroidota > Bacteroidia > Cytophagales > Cyclobacteriaceae > Cyclobacterium. The sequence goes on along the minus strand of JBBDSB010000490.1, from coordinate 11,673 downwards.
CGTCCGCAGCAATCCGGATGCCTACTTGAAAGGGGACATTTACATGCTCCAGGTAATAATCTATTTCGGTAAGATTGTCCAGCACAGGGATGCAATTCACAAAACCATCATTCAGGAGTCCGGTGATATATTCCCTATACAATTCCCTCTTGAAACCATTGCATACGATGTAGGTTTCTTTATTAATTTTACCTTTTTCGTATAGTCTTCTAACCAGAGGAATGTCAAAGGTGGAACTGGTTTCAATATGCGTCCCGTTTTTTAATACCTCGTCCAATATAAAACTGAAATGAGAGGATTTGGTACAATAACAGTAAGTATATTTTCCCTCGTATTGGTGGGTCTGCATGGCATTTCCAAAATAAGTCTTGGCATTTTGGATGCTTTCCGTAATCTTGGGCAGATAAGTGAGTTTTAAAGGCGTACCGTATTCCCGGATGATTTCCATCAGGTTTACGCCATTAAACATTAATTCATTGTTTTCTACTTTAAATTCTTTAGTGGGGAAATCAAAAGTTTGCTTGATGAGATCAATGTATTGGTTCATTTCCTGCTGTTAGAATGGTCTAAAATGACTTTGAAAGGTCAAAATTTGCATTAATTTTTTAAAATTCAAACGTCAGCCACAAGGAAAAAAACCAAAATAATTAATTTTTACCCTGATTAGATCCAGAGGCGGAAATTAAAAAATATATAATACTAATTGTCAATATTATATGAATAAATTATGATCATGGGTATTAAAAAAATTATTGCTTTTTAAATATTATTTTATATTTAATTTCAATGAATTGATGGAAGAAAGATATTTCAATTCCATGAAGTCAAGTTTATTTTCGAACACCAAAGTGATCATATATTTAAAAAAGTTCTTTAACCAGTAATTCATTTTCTTTTTCATGGCGAACCCGTGCAGAAATCAGCTGCTTGAGTGCACTTTTAAATTGCAATTCTCTGTCCAAAACTTTGAAAAGCAATTCCAAAAATGCGTTAACCTCTTTTTTTGCTTCTGCTTCAAAATAAAGCGTAAAGCTTTTGGAATGGTGGTTACTTTTTAGGTAGGCCACAGGGCTTTTGTACAACTCACTTAATCCCCTTAATATGCCGTAAAGATTTTCCCATTTTTCGGAAAGTTCAAAAGAAATTGCCGAATGACCATCTTTTACCTTAATTTCCTGATTGAGGAATCTGATTCCGTTTTCTCTTCTACTCAATTCACCGCCCAAAAATCCTACTTCTGTCATTTCCTTTCAACTTTAATTCTATTTTTAACAAATGGTCTAATTGATAAAATTTTAACCTGCGCTTACTATACATTATACCTTGTTCAAGGGCAAAAAGTTTCAAATGAAATTGGAAATCACAATTTATTTGGTGACTTGTCCCAGGACTTTTTCGGTTTTTTCTTCCTTGGGTAAAGCCACAAAAAAAGTGGTTCCTTTCCCCTCCTGACTTTCAAACCAAATTTCCCCTTTGTGGGCAGAAATGATTTGCCTTGATATGGCCAGGCCCATGCCAAAGGGTTTTTCACCTTCTGTTCCTTCTCTTTTCCCGTCAGTGTACAGTTCAAAAACTTTTTCTTTAATGGAATCCGGAATGCCGATTCCTTGGTCCTTAACAGTGATCAGCACCTGGTCCGGATTGTTTTTCATGCCGATCCTGATATCACTTCCCTTGGGACTAAATTTGATCGCATTGGCGATAAGGTTACTGATTACCCGCCATATTTTTTCTCTACTGACATTTACGATAACAGGGCTGGCTTCCAAAATAAGCGTTTGGTCTTTCTCCTGGGCTTTGTGATGTAAAAGTTCTACGCAATAATGGAGCATTCTGTCCATTTCCAGGAGTTCTTTTTTAAGGTTTTCGGTATTTTTGTTGGACTGCATCATTTCTTTAACCAGATTGAGAGAATGGTTTCCGGATGTTTTGATGTGCTCCAGCAAAACTCTGCTATCCTCCTCGATCTTTTCGTCTTCCAATAAGATATCAGACATCATCACCATGCTGCTGATAGGGTTTCTCAGGTCATGGGCGACCATATACATGATTTTAGTATTTTCAGCCTGACTTTGTTCCAATGCACCAAGCGTTTCCTGTAATTCTATGTTCTGTTGGGATATAACCCGGTTAATGGATTTTGACCTTTTTAGGTTATAACGGGCCACTATCAAAAAGACCACTGCTAAAAGGGTAAAGCCAACAATTACCTTTAAATAGATACTGTTAATTTTATTCTTTGAACGCATCAAAGAAAGCTGGTATTGTTGTTCCCGGTTTTTGAATGCCGTTTCTATATCCAAAAACTGGAAGGCTTGGGGATGGCTTTCCAGGGAGTCAAGCAGGGCATGATAAGTTTCCAGGTGGGCATAGGCTTTTTGAATGTCTCCTATTTGATCATAATAGGTCCAATTAACCTTATTCCATTTCAAGCGAATCTCAGCATAAGCGGTGTTTCTGACTTCTGATTTTGGAAGTTCAGTTTTGAGCTGATTCAGGTATTTTTCCGCTTTTTCAATTTCATTTTTTTCAAGGTATAAGTCGATGATTTTAATTTTTGCAGTCTGGGCATCTCTGTTGTCATAACCAGGTTGTTCATTTATGCCAATGCTCTCCAAAAGGTATTGTTCTGCCTTTTTCAGTTGGTTTTTCTTAGCCATCGCACCTCCCAGATTTCCATATACCACCCCTTTTGCCATCTCAATAAAAAAGAATGAATCAGGGAAGCTTTGTTTTTTGTCTTCCAGAAAACTAAGCGTTTCATGGTAATAAAAAGCGGCACTGTCCAGTTGGTTGATTTTTTCATAACTCAAACCCAGGGTGTTGAGGTACATTTGGGGAAATTTTAGGTTTTGTTCCAAATCCCCTGTTTCGGGGCATTTTTGGTTTTCCATAAAGGCCTGCTTAACATAAGGTATGGCTTCTTCATATTGGCGCTGTCCATACCTAAAAAGGCCCAATTGGTAGGTAAGGTTACTGATTTGGCAAGAGTCCAGATTTTCCTGTGCGAAACTTCGACCTTCATAGTAGCTTTGAAAAGCTTCCATAAACCGGTTTTGGGATTTCAGATAGTCGCCCTCTATAAACTTGGTATGGGCATATTCCCTATTATATATCTCTTCCTTGCCCTCAATCAATCCCTGCATGCTATCCAGGTGAGATTTGGCCTTCAACAAATCAATATCATATAATAAATAGATTTTGGCCTTAAAATGGTACTTTTCCCATAAATCTACCGGACCGGGATCTTCCAGGGTACGAAAGCAGGAATCCAGGAAATTAATGGAGCCTTTCAGCTGCCCACTGTTGAGCTTGTTACTGGCGAGTACCAGTATGCTGACCATTCTTGGCTGCGCAGCTCTGTATCGGTAGGTATCGGATCCTTGCCTGCAGGAATAAAAAATACCCATTACAAGAAACACTGATAAAACTATTATCGCAGCTTTGAAAATAAAAATAAATTTTTCCGAATCTGGAATTCCAAATACCATGTAACTCTTAAAATCCTGTCAAATTAATTCAAAAATTTTCAGAATCCCTAATTTTCAGAACCTTATCGTATAAGCCAATTTAACGGTAGATTGGGTTTCCATCACGTTGAACCTGTCAGCAAAACGTTGCCAGTTGTGGTTGTGAACAATGAAAAATGTGTTGCCTGGTTCAATCACCCAGATAAAACGGCTATTTGTGCCCAGTCTTTCGGTGACATTGTCATACTGAATATTAAAATTGATGGAAACCCATGGAGAAAAGTCATAGTTACTGTTCAACCTTACCAAATGCGTCTTGAAGTCCCCCTGTTCCAAATTTACACTGCTATGGATATAACTTGCGGTCATATTCAGTCCCACAAAAGGTCTCATAAACAAGTCTGCTTCCAAAAGTACCTGTTTGCCTGTCCAAAATCCTATGTTGGTTAAAGTAGCCGTACCACCTATTTTTCTGAATGGAGCTGTAGAAGTTTCTATGGAGTATCCCCTGTTTTGATAGGTGCCTTCCGGTATCAAAAATAGGCCATCCCGCAAAATATCGAAGGTGAAATCCAGGAATTCATAATTGTGAAGGAAAGAAAAGTTGATAAAATCCCCGGTTTCAAACCTCAACCCAAGGAACCTAACCTTATGGTTAACCGTGGCAGGTTTCCAGTCCATCATCATTAGGTATTCAAAGTCATATTCCCAGCTCAGCTCTCGCAAGACTTTGCTTTTTTCCATCAGCGGATTGTAGGTAACCGTGGGTTGGAGCCTTCTGAATCCTACCCTGGGAACAAAACCCACAGCTGGGTCGTAGTTGATGCCAAATTCCCGGTAAGAAATATGGGCATCCCAGGGTTGGTTGGGAAAATTGAACCGGAATCCACGGGTAGACCTGTCCATGGTACTACTGCTATCGGTAAATGAGGCAGGCGTATGACCAACAAAAAAGGCCTCAAATTGAAAGTTCCTGTTCCCAAACAGCTTGGATGTGCTGAGGCTCATGTCCGCCCCAAAAGTCTCCCTTACGGGAAGGCTGTCACCGTCTGTGTCCCTGCGGGTATAAATAGCGCCAATGGTACTTTCGGCGGAGATGTTTTGAAGTACTCTTCCTACGGTGAAATTTTCTCCCGGTAACCCTCCTGATTCCCCGGTACGTACTTGCAGAAAACCTACATCGGTATTTTTTATACGGCCTATGAGCCTTCCACCATGCTTTATTGGTATGGGTCGATCATCTTGAAGGCCAATTCTTCTGCTGAAATAAGGGTTGGGCCTACTGGATGGGGCAAAGACAAAAACATTGGCACCTTGTAAGAAAAAATCCCTTCGCTCCGGCAACAAGATCGGGAAACGGGTAAGGTTGACCTGCCTGTCATCCACCTCTGCCTCCGCAAAATCTGTGTTGACGGTAATACCAGCTTTTAAGTTTGGGGTGATGTTGTAATTCAATTCTCCTCCCGCATTGAAGTTGGTTGTTTTCGTCATGGGTGATTCAGGATTTATCCTGCCTCTGGATTGGGAGGCAATGGCATAGGGAATGGCTTCCAATCCTAGTCCCTGGTTGATATTGGACAAGCCCCTGATAACTCCCGCATCCTGAGGCCTTTCAATGCCCTGGTTTCTCCTATAACCCTCCCAAAGGGTGATTTCATTTTTCCTTCTGATGGTCCTGAGAAAATTTATGCCCCAGGTGCCATGATTAGGATCAAAACTAAGTGTCATAAAAGGTATGCGGATTTCGGCAGACCATCCTTTGTCATCGATGGTCACCCATGCCCGCCAGATGCCATTCCAGTCCCTGTTGACTTCCGCCCCCTGCCCTGTCCTCAAAATCCCGTCACCCATTAAACCAAGGGGATTGATCTCAAAATAAAAGGCAGACCGCTGGTCATTGTAGGTGTCCAGTATAAAGGCAAACATATCATCCGTATCCAGCAGGGCATCCCGCCTTTTTTGAAAAGCTTTGATTTGATCGGGTTCACTGTCATATAGCCTCACTCCGATGTAAAGGTTTTTGTCATCAATGGCGATTTGTACCGAGGTTTGTTCGGAGGCTAGTTGACCTTCAAGGGGCTCTTGTTGACGGAAAGCGGTGGCCGCCCCCACTTTGGACCAAAAATCTTCCTCCAGCCTGCCATCCAAGTCTAAGTTTTCGCCGGTTTCCAAACGATACGCGGACATTTCCCCAGGCTGCTGGGCATAGAGTCCGGGCAGTAGGGATAAATATAAGCAGAATATGGAAAAAGACGTTTTGAAAGGCATACCCTATTATTAGAATTGCGAAATAAGCAAATAATTAGGGCTTATCTAAGGTTTTTATACAAATGGGTCAAGAAAGGTGTCAAAAGTATAAGTTATATTCCCTTGGATATAATAAACCTGAAAAGAAACTGCGCCGGATAACTGATTGATTGATCTAAATTATTTCATTCCTAAAATTCTCCAACCTTCCAGATTTTGTTAATTAACACCGAGTTGTTCAAATTAAACAGGTGAAACCTGGAAGTTATCTGCATATGTTACAGGAATGTATTGCGGATTTTAGGGAATAAATTCACCATTTATATAAAAACAGAATATATTATGGAAACGGAATGTTTACCTTCGTATTTAAATGTTTCCCCATGAAATTTGTTGTCACCCTGTCGTTTTTATTCCAAATATACATTTTTAATGTCAAGGCACAGGAGGAGGTTTTGCCAGGTTTGGTGGCGGTGAGGATTGATCAGGAAATAAAAATAGATGGTGTGCTAAATGAGCGCATATGGGAGGAGGAAGGTTGGGTTTCAAATTTCCTTCAGATGTTTCCCTCAGATACCTCCCTGGCCATCGCCCAGACAAAAGTTAAAATAGCATATAATGAAAAATTCCTTTATATCGCCGCTGTTATGTACAGCAATGAAAAAAGGGAGGATTATGTCAGCACTTCATTAAGACGAGACTATAGGGGAAACCAAAATGATGGTTTTAGTATGGTGTTGGATACTTTCAATGATAAAACAAATGGTTATATTTTCGGGCTCAATCCATATGGAGTGCAGCGGGAAGCCATGATGGGAAATGGGGGACTGCTTCCCACCGATTTTAATTTGGCTTGGGATAATAAATGGTATTCAGAGGCCAAAATATATAGCGACCATTGGGTGGCAGAAATTTCCATTCCTTTTTCAACACTCAGGTACAAGGAAGAAAGCCTTAGCTGGAACGTCAATTTTTATAGAATCGACAGTAGGTATTCTGAAAAAAGTACCTGGACGCCCATTCCCAAAAATTTTAATGTGACCCACATGGCTTTCTCAAGGAAACTGTTGTTTCCCAAGGAACTACCCAAACCGGGAACCAATGTATCTCTGATACCCTATGTGGCCATGGGTACGGCACAAAACCAACTTAAAGGCTATTCGGAGCCGCTTAAGCCTTCCTTCGGTGGGGATGCCAAGTTGGGACTGGGGCCGGCTTTGAACCTGGACCTAACGGTCAACCCTGATTTTAGCCAGGTGGAGGTAGATGAACAGGTAACCAATTTGGACCGCTTCGAAATTTTTTTTCCTGAACGCCGGCAATTTTTTCTGGAAAATGTTGACTTGTTTGCTGATTTTGGAACAGACCGAATCAGACCTTTCTTTTCCAGGAGGATAGGGGTGGACAGGGATGAAAACACCGGCCAAAATGTGCAAAATCAAATTCTGTACGGCGCAAGACTCAGTGGGAAACTGACGGATGATTGGCGGGTCGGAGCCATGAATATGCAGACCGCCAATGATCCGCTGAGAGGGATCTCCGGAAAAAATTTCACCGTCGCCGCCCTGCAAAAGAAAATTTTCAACCGCTCCAATATAGGCGTGATGATGATCAACAGGGAATCCATGGACATGGAAAACGGGGGCTTGTCGATGCAGGAAGGGGCTTATAACCGCTTGGCTGGTATTGACTATAACCTTTTTTCCAAAGACAACCGATGGAGCGGCAAGTTTTTCTACCACAGGACTTTTGAAAAAGGAGCGCAAGAAGACACCGGTACAGGGCATGCGCAACTTGCTTTTAATGATGTAAATTTTAATGCGGGCCTGGCTTATTCGTACGTGGGAGAAAATTATAACCCCCTCGTGGGCTATACGCCCAGATCGGGATACCAGCGCATTGCCCCGGAATTGGGTTATACCTTTTTTCCTGATTCCCAGCATGTCAATCGGCACGGACCCGGCATTCTTTCAGAAACTTTATGGAATCCCTCCCTGGGAGTGACGGATGAGCTTCATACCCTGAATTACCTGGTGCAGTTTCATTCCTTTGCCGAAGTGACCTTCAGTGGCAACAACCAATACACCTACCTCTTTTTCCCTTTTGACCCTACACGTACAGGCGGTGAACCTTTGGCTGAAGGTACTGGTTACCGTTACAGCTATGTGGGGATCGATTTCCGGACTGATCCCCGGAAATCGTTGGCACTCCGGGGAAAAGGCCAAATAGGGCAGTATTACAACGGGACAATGGCGAATTTTATAGGAATGGCCGAATGGCGGATAGGGTATCGGGCCAATATAACCATGAATCTTAGCTACAGCCGCATACGCCTGCCCGAACCCCAGAAAGATGCCGACCTGTTTTTGATCGGCCCCAGGATTGACCTTACTTTTACCAGAAGCCTTTTTTGGACCACCTTTATTCAATATAACAACCAGATCAATAATATCAATATCAATACCCGGGTGCAGTGGCGCTATGCCCCTGTTTCGGATCTTTTTATGGTGTATACGGATAATTATTTCCCGGAAACTTTTGCCTCTAAACAAAGGGCATTTGTGATGAAGCTGAATTATTGGCTGAATTTATAGCAAAGAATTTGATTGCCTCATCTCATAGAGACCCTGGCGGATACTCAGTTTCTCGCAATGGGCGCAAAGAGTACGCAAGGGGTGCGGTTGGTGCTCTCATTGCGGTGTGATCTCCTCTCCGAGTCCGGTCGCTTAAAATAGCATGTTCAATGAATCGTTTACTATGGAACCAGGGATTGGCTGAAATTGCGCTTTACTGCTGATTTGGTGTAATTGAAAAGGGCTAAACAAGCGCAAAGGCAGGAACGTTCCCGCTGTTTAGAACGAGTCCAATTCCCTCTCCATAAAACAACCCGGCACCCGTGGCAGTTTGTAGGAATACGTATTCGCCATTCCGATGTTGCTGTCCTTTTTCGATGAACTAATGCCCACGCTCCGAATCAGATTGCTCCCTTTTTAGACTGAGCTTGCCGAAGCCCGACAAGCTCAGGGACCAATACGCTACCGATGACGGTTTTTTCCTGAAATTAAGTCGAACTCCAGTTCATCAATGAGCGGTGCTCCTATTGGCTATTTTGATAACATGGGTTAGATTGCTATTGGCAGATGATCAAGAAGAATGCCGTTTTTTATATGATAGGTTAATAGTGAAAATAAAACTTTATACTTACTCATCCCCCTCCATTGGATATAGCTTTTGTGGGCAGGGGATATTTATTTACTTTAAATTGTATTGTACCTTTAATCCACTCTCAAAACCTATATTCTTGGATGTTTCCCTGAAACCCTGAAAACCGTATTCATCGTAATTTTCAGGAACCCTGATCAATCCGAGTGCACTTCTAATGTCTATGCCTATAATCATCTTCTTTGTTAAAGGCAAATTTAAACCAAAACCTGTTATTATACCTGAATCAAAGTGATTTGCATAAGCATCATTTGTCGAACTTTTACTTTCAGTTGTCATTATATTATTTCCAGAAGAATTAAATGTCCGTCGGATCGTTGTTACTAACTATTCTTTAATTAAAAAGTTAACAGCCACTGAATTATAAATGCCTGCAACAAGGTGAAACCGTCCTTTCTGTCTATCGCTTATCGAAAAGTCAAAGGGATAGAAATGTAATCAAGCCGCAGATTTCGCTTAAATTGATAGAATAGTTTTACAGTATTATTACTGGAATTTATTGAAGTCGAATGTGAGACTGTATTTAATATCAATTCCTCTTTGCGTATAGCCAAGTCCGATTTCCGAGAAAAGTCGCTGGCTTACTCTGTAACTCAAATATTAATACGAAAAAAAACCAGTTCGGACGTTTTGGGTAAAATTAGTTTCATAGTAATATGATGGTAGATATTGTGAGTTGGGGTCTGGGATTATTATAGGACCTTGTGGGTCAGGTGTTATTATATTGGGTTGCTCACCGGAAGATTGATGTGCATAAAAATTACTAAAACCAGCCCCACTTCTAAATCCCAATTGGACTTTCTGTCCATATCCAAGAAAAGGCAACGGCCAAGTAAGATCAGGAGTGGATTTCAAGGCGATTACCTGTCCGCCACCACAAAAGTTTATTAAATGCACAGACCTAGAATTTACCACTTAATGATTCAGGTTCATTCCCCAACAAGTAAGATTTAATAATTTTCTCTTTGCGTTCTGCTATTCCGTCAATAACGCCTTGTGAAGCTCTAATTTTTGTTTCACATTCTAAAAACCCTTTAACGACTTTCCTCTGTTGTTTAAGTTCTTCAGGAAAAGGGATTTCAATAGCTTTCATCTTTATTGCATTGATATTTGCCTGGTTGATTGATTTTGTAGCTTGAGATTTAGCATAAGTTTGGAATTGATCAGAATTCATCAAATAGTTCACACGAACTCATGATACTTTCCTTGGAGGTCTTTGCTACTTATAATATTTAAGTCTTTGAGTGAATATTTGGTTTTCCCAATCGCATAAGCAGGAATGTCACTTTCAAAAATCCCTTTGGTAGCATAGTCTTGCCGATATGTTTCTTTCCATGTATTGAAAATATCTTCAACATCAAGCCCTTTTGCTTTATCATAGGAGAGAAGCGATTCGTCAGCTAGCTCCTCTATTCGTTTTTTATTATCCTTCAGTGTAATTAGATAATATTGAGACACCACTTTTCCATCTAAAAAATCTGAGGCATAAAGAGAAATGAATTGTGTGCTGCCTGCTTGTTTGGCATAGGTAAATAACTGACCACCATTATTTAACGTCTTTTTCCATGCACTCTCTGAATACCGGGGTGCTGGATTCAGAAATAGTTTGTGCAATGCAGTCCCTCCTCTAAAAGCCAAATTTTCTCTTAGAAAATCATCAGAAAATAATTCTACCAATGCACGGCTAGTAATCAAATCTTGCTCCACTTGATAATTCGCTCTCACTTTAGTAGAATTTATCCAAAAATAGCAAAAATAACTACTTATCAAGAATTAATACTAAGAATTTTTTGGTGGGTAGGAGATTTTACCTTCCCGAATTAAGTTCGGGACAGGCTTTTCGGTTTTTTGGGGTTGGGCTTGAGGGGTGAGAAAAACCAAATGTGCTAAAATGTGCGGTGGGTTTTCAGCATGGCATAAAACGAGATTCAGCTTGGAGATGGCGGGCTTCCGAAGCCCTTCACTTCCAGCCCAATCCTAACATCTTAAAGGTACTGATTTTCATAGTAAAGCGGTTCCGCCCGCTGTATCCAAGGTAATATGTGTGCCTTGAATTGTGAATAGGTCAAAATTTAACCGTTCCAACGGGTGAAAAACCTGTGCCGATTTTTTAGTATCCCTTAAGCGCGGGGGTAACCCAGAGGTGCCGGGGCAGGCTGTCCCGAAGCCAGGCAAGTGGCAAAGCCTGTCCCGCCAAAGCGGGGCTGGTTTGCCGTGAGAGGTCTTCTTCGTTTAGCACTTTGTTGAGTTCTTGATATTTACCTTCTTCAAATAATGCTCTGGCTTTTTGTAATCTGTTAGAATCCAAAGACCTTGTCTGACTGAGTTGTTGGGCAAGTTGGATTACATTGCTTACAAAAGTAGTCAGTGTATTTTCGAGGCTATTTTTCTCTTCGCTTTTTCGGAGTAGCTGTTTTTCTAAATTTTCGAGATTTTGCTGCAATATTAGTTGGGTGCTTTCATCAACCTTGGTGATGGCAAGCTGCAGGCCAATAATTTGAGAGTTTATGGATTTTATCGCTTCCGTATGCTTCTGAATATCATGGATATATTTTTGATATTCATCCGAAACCGTAAGCTGTCGGGGTGTTATAGCCTGGTCTTTAATCCCTTGCAAAACAAGGTTTGCTGTTTTCTCAGGCAGCTCGCCGAGATCCGCTTTTTATTTGATTTTCTTTCTTCATTTTCTTGTTAGCACTCAGCCGTGCGTTGGCTTTTTGCTCTTTGCCACCCC
>JBBDSB010000489.1:0-4226 GCA_040905205.1 Cyclobacteriaceae bacterium | reverse complement strand
TAAACTTTCATTTAAGTTACTGAAAATAAAAGAAATATCCTAAACATATTTTGTTAATTGGCCAATCTTGAACAGATTTAAACTTTTGGTTCGGATAATAAAATCCAGTCCTCTAAAAAAGCCTAATACTATCTGATTATTTATAATAGGTTCACCATTGATATTGATTCAAAGGTTATAGGACTGAATTTCCCAAGATAATTAAGCCATTTTGCAGACCAACCGTTCTACCACTCTTTACATCATAGGATATTATAAAAAAGTAAATTGAAATCAGTCTATTATCACCAAAGCAAAATCTCCTTTACGGAGGACGGTAGGATTAATATATGTTTTCGAAAGGAAACGTGTTAATTTCAAAGGGAAATAGGAATAGGTTGCAGAGCTATAATGAAACTATGTATAATTATGGGACGAAGTTGTGCGCTTTCTCTATCTAGGAAATCCAGGTTTTCAAATTCCCGGAAATTGGCCAGTTTTCGTGTGGAAATTGCTTGATAGGAATAATTTAATTTGGCTTAGGTTCTTGTTTTACGTGCCTAAACCGGAGGATTTTGATTTCATTGGCAGTATGGCGATAAGCTATCCGATAGGAGTATTTTTCAAAAGCCCTGTAATTTCCTGGATTGTCTTTTTTAAACCTGTCCAACGGATATTTCTCAGGGTGATCTGGCAAGTTGCGGGTCATGAATAGAATGGTGTCTTTCACTTTCTCAGCACTCGCAGGGGAGTTTTCTTTAATTTTTTCGTAAGCTTTTTGAAGTGAACTATAAGCACTTTTGGTCCAAGATACTGTAGGTCGAAGTTTGTGAAGATTTTCTAAAGGACAATCTTCTACCATTTTTTAGCCATTTTCTCTACATCTTCCTGGCTATAGAACTCTCCCCGGTCCATCTCGGCTTCAGCTTCATCTATTTCCCGGTTGTACTGCTGAACGCTGACAGGACCTTCCGAAAACTTAATCAAAGAGCTTTCTAATTCAGTGAGCTCTTCTTCATTCAAGTGCATAACCTTCTCTATAATGGCATATTTTCTGGCGGCAATTGTTTCCATCTCCATTTGGTTTTAAGTCTTTTCAAATATAACGATTTTAAAGGAATATAGATTTTTCTGACTATTCCTGTTAACGGTGTTCAGCGCCATTTTATAATCCAACCATTGGCCTTTCTAGGGTTTCAATGAGTCTATCGATTTCACTGGCCTTTAATCCCAATTTTGACTGATTGAAAATCGCTTTAACATTTCTGAGCTGATCGATCCTTTTAGGCGATAGACATTCTCCGGATCTGATTTCGCTTACTCCTCTAGTAATTTCCTTTTTGATATTATCCGGAGAAGCTGTTAGGATTTCTCCCAAAACCCGATATACCCCTTCCTTCGACAAGTTGCAATTAGGATCCAGGCAGAGTTTGTTGATCAGTTCATTTAAGGTACCTGGCCCTCCCAACAAAAAATCGATGGCCAGTAATTTTTCGGTTTTATCCAGCTTGTTTTCGGAAATTTCGATCTGAGCATAATCCCGTTTAGCGCGCATGTTTTCATAGAAAAGTTGTGCGCCACCCTTATCAACAAAATCCAGGTTTTCAAATTCCCGGAAATTAGCAAGTTTTTCAGTGGGATCAACAAACTTCAGAAAAATGGCGGTCTCCCGAATATTTTTAAGGGTATTGCCAATCAGGTTATAGATAATCCCCGCCGTTATCCCGGAAATAATAAGTGCAAGCGGTAATTTTAAGGATACCTCAATCGTAAGCACAGAAAGTGCCAGGACCAGGCTAAAAAAGGCAAAAAGGATGGGATAAACCAGTGACAGATAGATAAACCATTTCCGGCGTCGAATAAAATGGGTAAAATCCTCGAAATGTTGTCGGTTACTCGAAAATATATGCCAGCCGAAACGGTATGCCAGGATTCGTTCCTCTTCAGAATACCCATCAAACAGCAGCAGGTATTCCCTGAGCTTGTATTGCCATAAGGGTGTTTTTGGATCCAACTTTTTCATGGTTCATCATTTAATGAATTACACAGGTGCTCCCCAGGCTTTCTGCATTTCGTTTCTTTTTCTTTCTTCGGTAACTTTCACATAGCGTTGAAAGCTCTTGTAATCGGCATGGCCGGTTATCTTCATCACCGTCTCTGCGGGGATCCCTTTTTCCAGGGATAGGGTGGCAAAGGTTTTCCTTCCGGTGTGGGCACTGATAATTTCATGTTTCCGGTACATGGTGGATTGCTTGATAGCCCCTTTGTACCGGATGATTTCAATTGCATCGTCAATTCCGGCCAGCTTGCAGAGTTCTTTGACGTATTTGTTGAATTTCTGATTGGAGATGACGGGTAGGGGAGCAGCTAATTCTGCATATTTTTCCAAAATTCCTTTTGAAAATCTATTTAGAGGAACAATTAATGGCTTTTTTGTTTTTTTTACGGTTAACCTGATTTCATCATTTTTAATGTGGCCCCGATGAAGTTGTTCAAGATCGGAATACCTAAAGCCTGTAACGCAGCTGAAGCAAAACACATCACGTACTTGATCCAACCGTTTATTGCTTTTGAGATCCAAACCAAACAAAAGGTCAAGTTCCGCTTGGGTCAATGCGATGACTTCCATTAGCAGAAGTTGAAAAAAACGAGCCGGAAAAGCCTGAATTGAATTAATTTAGATGCTTTATCGGCTTTCTCCTTATACGCCTGCGAATTTAAGAAAATAATTAAAAAAAATTTGTCAGGTTTGGCAAATTGCTTCGTCTGTTTAATCAAACACTATTGCAAGGCAAAAAAATATGATGATGCTAAAGGAAAGAAAACAAACTATCACCAGATCAGGATTACTTATCTGCAGCCTAACCTTGTTTCTGTTCAACTGCACATTTCATAATGAGGAAGACCTATTTTCTGATGAAGTTTGTGACACATCCGGAGACATCACTTATTCTTCCTTTGTGAAGCCCATCATAGAAAGAAATTGTGTCACTTGTCATAATTCCTCTCTTGCTAATGGAAATGTTAATTTAGAAAGTTATGGCGTATTATCTGTACAGGTTGAAAATGGCCGTTTTTTAGGAGCAATAAATCATCTTCCGGGATTTGCCCCTATGCCGCAAGGTGGGACAAAATTATCCGATTGTACGATAGAAACCATCGAATTATGGATAAGCAATGGCTATCCTGAAAACTAATGATCTCATTGAAACCCTATAATAAGATGAAATCGAGCATGACGCAAGCGACACACGGAGGCATGATTATAAAACACCTGCCTGCAGACAGGTGCGACATTCCCTGTCTGCCGACCTTTAGGCAGGCATTTGACCATTAAAAGACAATTATAAAAAGATGAAAGCCTTAAAATTAACCCTACTGGTTTTGCTATGGTCGAACATGGTATTTGGCCAGAAATATTTTTCTGACCAGAACCATGTTTCCTTCTTTTCCGAAGCGCCTTTGGAGAATATAGAAGCCCATACTTATAATGCCAGAAGTATTTTTGACCTGGAGACGGGAAAAATAGCCTTTACGATTCCCATCAGGACTTTTGAGTTTGAAAAATCCCTTATGCAGCAGCATTTCAATGAAAAATTTATGGAGTCCGGTAAATACCCCAGGGCCAAATTTTCCGGAGTGGTGGAAAACTATCATCAGGACGAGGGAAAACAGGAGGTGGAGGCCAAAGGCGAAATAGAAATTCATGGGGTTACCAAGGAAATCTCGGTGTCGGGAGAAATGGAAATAAATGGGAATCAGATAAAAATAACAACGACATTTCCCTTAAAAGTGGCTGATTTTGAAATTAAAATCCCCCAGGTAGTATCACGTAACATAGCTAAAACGGTGGATGTAAACCTTGAATTTAATTATGAACCTCATGAAGAAAAGTAATAAAACAGGCCGAAAACCACTTTTGATTCTCTTTTTTCTTTTTTCAGTGGGCAATTTCGCCTTTGCACAGGACGATCTTCTTCAAATTCTGGAAGAAGAAGAGGTAGAAGGTGAAAAATTTATAGGAAGCACCTTTAAAGGCACCAGGTTAATTCATGGGCATTCCGTAGAAACCCGGAACAAGGGAGTATTGGATTTCATTATTTCACATCGATTTGGTACCATCAATTCTGGCGTAAAAAACCTCTTTGGACTGGATGACGCAAATATAAGACTAGGACTTGATTATTCCCTGACTGACCGGTTCACCATAGGTGTGGGCCGAAGTTCATTCCAAAAAGTATATGATG
>JBBDSB010000488.1:0-24985 GCA_040905205.1 Cyclobacteriaceae bacterium | reverse complement strand
TCTTTTTGGATCCCCAAAATGACGAAGTTATTTTCAAAAGGATCTATGATGGGGTAAATATAGGCCACAGTTGGGACCAGATTAATGTTCCTCCCAGCTTTTCCCTGGGAAGAGGTGGCACGGACAATCCCTTATTGGAATTTATCCTCAGCTATGAGAATATCGATGGGTCGGATGATCAGCCGGAATTTGGGTCGGAGCACCTGTATGACGACGGATATGCCCCATTTGCCAATAAAGACCCAAGATTGAAAGCTACCGTGTTTTTTCAGGAAGATCAATTTGGAGGGGGAATTGTGGAGACCTACGAAGGCATTGATCCCAGTACGGACCCCGATCCAAGTGCCATCATCAGCAGTCCTGCCATCACATATCAAGGTATGGAGACCGTAGGAAAAGACTCCAGGATGCTTACCTCTGATGAAAAAGGAACCAACAGTGGATTTATTATAAAAAAATACATTGAAGAGGAACCTTTTGTAGCCGGGGGATTAAGTACTACAGATTGGATTGCATTGAGGTTAGCCGAAATGTACCTGACAAGGGCTGAAGCCGAATTCGAATTGGGAAATCACCAGGAAGCTGCTGAGGCACTAAATGCCACCCGCGAAAGAGCAGGGATTTCTTTAGTAGATGCAGGAACCATAACAATGGATAGGATCAGAAATGAAAGAAAGGTAGAACTTTCCTATGAACAGCACAGGTGGTGGGATTTGAAAAGGTGGAGATTATCCGAGGAGGTGCTCAATGGATCGGTATTTTCAGGACTTAGAATCATTTACCATTTTGCTTCGGACAAGTATTATTTCCTCCCAATTGAGGCCGAAGTAAGGGGCAGGATTTTCCGACCGGAACATTATTACAATCCCATCACGGATGATAGGATCAACAATAATGCTGATCTGGTAGAAAATCCCTTATATTAATTAAAAGGTAATTTTAAAATTTATTTAAAATGAAAAATCAAATTAACTTAAAATATATGGGTTGGATGGGGCTTTTATGCCTTTGCCTGGCCTGCAATGATCCCATCGTGGATTTTGGATTCGATGGAGGCATCACAGGAAGGATATTGGACAGTAATGGAAACGTTGTTCCGGGTGACATTACCAATGCTGCCTTTACCGTTCAGGCCACGGGAGAAAGAGACAGATTACCCATGGTATTGAGGGTGAAAGGTGATGGTACATTTTCCAATACCGCTCTTTTTCCCCAGAAATATGTAATCAATGTGGTGGGGCCGGTGTCCGGTCCCGGCGAAATAGAAGTTGATTTATCGGGTGGAAGACAGGTGATACAAGATATTACCGTGATGCCCTTTCTATACCTAAGCAAGCCCTCAATAGAAGGAGGAGTAGAGGGTAACAGCGTGACTATTGACTATTCTATTGTTGGAAACAACGACCATACTTCCGAACTGAGGGAGGTTTATTGCAGCACCGTAAATTTTCCCAATGCCAATACGGGAAACGGACCATACTGGCATACCCGAAGTGTCGTTCTGGACAATAACAGTGGTACCGTAACAATTGAAGACTTGGAACCCGGCACCAAATACTTCCTTAGGGTTGGCGCCAGGGCGAATGGAACGAGTGCTTTTAATTTCAGCGAACAGATAATTTTCAATACACCTTGAAATTGCTTAAAAACGCCATCAACCTGGTCATCATTTGCATTTTTACATTCTTGTCCTCCTCCCTTTTCGCTCAGGAAAGGGGGGAGGTGGGAACCTGTGGGGATCAATTTATCTGGACAAGTACCGGGGAGGCCTTCGTCCCCAATTACATTATGATTGATGTTTTGGGAAAAAAATACCAGCTTCATGGCCACGGAACGGTTGGCATGAAAGAGGGAGATACGCCATCCTTTCTGGGACTGATCGCCAATGGGCTGAATGTTCCTGAAAAGCCGGAATACGGGGGTTGGGGTGGTAGGTACAGGCTTTTGCGAAACAGGTTGTACATCGATGTGCCTGATTTTTTGAATGGTAAGCTAAATGAAAGACATACGGTGGCCCGATGGAGGCCTGCCTTCCAGAATGATTTTATGGCCAGGGTAAAATGGGGGATGGTCCCCTATGAGAATGCCAACCATAATCCCATCATTATTCTGAATGATATAGAAGGGAAAGAACCGCTGCGGATCCATCAATCCAAAGGAGATTGGATAGAATTGGATGCATCCGCAAGCCATGATCCGGATGGAGACGAATTGGTTTTTAATTGGTACGTCTATGAAGAAATTTACAAACCTCCAACACCCATTTTATCTACCGCGAAGGAAGGAAAGGAAAAAGTGAAATTTAAAATGCCTGAAATCCCTTTCGGGGAGCAAATCCATATTGTCTTGGAAATAAAAGATAATGGCATCCCCTTTTTAACCTCCTACAAGAGAATAATGATTTCTTCCATCAATAATCAACAAGCCCTTAAATAAATCAATTAAAACGATTTCATTCAGAAAAACCGATCAGCATGAAGAATCCATTTAGAGGATATAAAAAGCCAAATAAAGGAAGCGGGGAGCTTTCTTTAAATATTTCATTACCTACCCCTCCCCCCTATTTTTCTTTAAAGAACATCAAGGAAAAAGGTCAGTTTTTATGGTGCCTCCTTCCCCTTTGTTATCTCTTTTTGACAGCAGGTTGTAGCCAAAAGGAAATTCTGGAAGAGAACCAGCCAACAGGGATTCGGCCATGGTCGGAAAACCCCAGCTATTGGGAATACGATGGCCAGCCTGTCCTGTTGCTGGGTGCAACAGACAATGACAACCTGTTTCAGACCCATCACCTGGAATCCCATCTGGACAGCCTCGCCGAAATAGGAGGGAATTATGTCAGGAATACCATGAGTGATAGGGATAAGGGGGATTTAAAGGCCTTTTATAAAAACAAAGAGGGGAAATATGATCTCACCCAGTGGAATCCGGATTATTGGGAAAAATTTGAAAACTTATTAATATGGACAGCCGAACGGGACATTGTCGTTCAAATAGAGATTTGGGACCGTTTTGACCATGCCAGAGAAGAATGGAAGACGGATCCCTATAACCCCAAAAACAATGTAAATTATACTTATGAGGAAGCGCATTTGGACAGTCTTTACCCTGATCACCCAGGCAGCAACAAGCAACCTTTCTTTTTTACCGTGCCTACCCTTCAGGATAACAAGGTCCTTCTACCCTATCAGGAGGCATTTGTAAAAAAGCTGCTGTCTTATTCTCTTAAGTTCAGCAATGTTCTGTACTGTATGGACAATGAAACCAGCGGAGAAGAGGAATGGGCAACCTATTGGGTGGAATTTTTAAGGGGAAATTCGGAGGGTAAGAAAATTTATCTGACAGAAATGTGGGACAATTGGGACCTCAGGTCTGATACCCACAAAAGGACCATCGACCATCCTGAGCGGTACGATTACATAGACATTTCCCAAAACAGTCACAAACCCGGGCAGGAAAATTGGGACAATGCCCAATATGTTTTTGATTATATCCAAGACCAGCCAAGGCCTGTAAACAGCACCAAAATTTACGGCAGCGATGACCACGAACCCTGGCTTTCCAGGGGTATGACCACCCAGCATGCAGTTCATACCTTTTTTAGAAATATTTTGGGCGGTTTTGCATCCAGCAGGTTTCACAGGCCCCCACATGGCTTGGGTTTAAGTAAATGGCCTATCCAAAGTATTAAGACCATAAGGAAAGTTGAGGAAAAAGTAAAGATGTGGGAATTGGATCCCATGTTGGAGGGGTTGTCGGACAGGAAGGACAATGAAGCCTTCCTGGCTGCCAAGGCCGGTGAGAAATATTTGGTTTTCTTTCCTGGGGAGGGAGAAGTGAAGCTGGACTTGAGGCAATATCCCAAACCGTTCGAATTGTCCTGGATTACCTTAGAGGAAGCTACATGGAAAGCAGCTGATAAGTTGGAAGGTGGCGATAGGATTTCCCTAATCCCTCCTGATGGTACCGGAAGTTTGGCCCTGATTGAGGTGAAATGATTTACTTTAGGTTTTCTCCTATTGCAGGTTCTTAAAAATGACCTTTCACTAATTTAATTTTACATTAACCCCCGAATGATGAAATCATTAACCGTTTGCTTATTATTTTCGATGTTTTGGGCAATCATCTGTTGTAATCCAAAAAAAGAGGATCAACCCACTGAAAAATCTCCTATTCAACCCTGGAGTGAAAATCCTTTCTATTGGGAATACCGGGGAAATCCTATTTTACTTTTAGGAGGCACCATTGATGACAATCTTTTTCAAATCAACCATTTACAAACCCATCTTGACAGCCTGGCAGCCATCGGAGGGAACTATGTAAGAAATACCATGAGTGATCGGGATGAGGGAAATGAAAAGGCTTTTGCCGCCAACAGTGAAGGAAAATACGACCTGAACCAATGGAATGACAACTATTGGGAAAAGTTTGAAAACCTGTTGAAATGGTCACAGGAAAAGAATATCATCGTCCAGATTGAGATTTGGGACCGCTTTGACCACTCCAGAGCCGAATGGCTGACCGACCCCTTCCATCCCAAAAACAATGTGAATTATACTTATGAAGCTTCCGGATTGGACAGCCTTTATCCCAACCACCCCGGCAGCAATGAACAGCCTTTTTTCTTCTCTGTCCCCACCTTGGACAACAATCAGGTCCTTTTACCTTACCAGAAAGCCTTTGTGAAAAAGTTGCTTTCCATTTCCTTAAATTATGACAATGTGCTTTATTGCATAGACAATGAAACCAAAGGTGTAGAAGAATGGGCAGTATTTTGGGCGGATTTCATCCATGACATTGCCGGGGAAAAGCAGGTTTACCTGACGCAAATGTGGGACGATTGGGACATCAAATCAGATATGCACAAAAGAACAATGGATCATCCGGACCGGTACCAGTTCATAGACATGTCCCAAAACAGTCACAATACCGGTCAACAGAACTGGGACAATGCCCAATATATTTTTGATTATATCAAAGATCAACCAAGGCCGGTAAACAGTACAAAAATTTACGGCAGTCCAACCAGCCCCTGGCTCAACCGGGGAATTGATGGGGAACATGCCGTACAGACATTTTTCCGGAATGTGCTGGGGGGGTTCGCCAGCAGCCGGTTTCACAGGCCTCCGGCAGGTTTGGGATTGAGTGAAAGATCCATCAATGCCATCCGCTCTATCAGAGTTATTGAAGAAAAAGTTAAGTTTTGGGAAGTCACACCAGCGAATGGACTTTTGTCAGGTTTGGAATCCAATGAGGCATTTTTGGCAGCCAGGGAGGGGGAAAAGTATGTCATCTACTTTCCGGGTTCGGGTAAAGTGCAAATTGATTTGAAGGGTGAATATGAACTGAACTGGCTGGATGTTACCAAAGGATCCTGGCTGGAGGAAGAAAATATTTTAAATGAGCAAAACTCGAATATTTCTCCACCTTTAAATACTGGTTCGATTGGGGTAATGTTGAAAAAATAGGATATTATAATTAATCAATGTTTAAATTAGATTCCTTAATAATTAATCAAAATATATTTATTTAAACGACTGATTTAATATGAAATTTTCTTTTTTATGACACCAATATTTTGTAGTTTGGAAAAAAGAAAATTTACCAAAACTAAAAATTAAAATGGGAGTACCAATTGTTTCTAATATTGTGAATGGCATAAAAGGAGGGGTAAAGGCCACCCTTAAAGGTTCAGCTGACACAGGAAGTGTAATGGCAAAAACCGTGAAGAACGTTGCTGTAACCACCCTTAAGGGTACATCAGAGTTCGTAGTAAAGGGACTTCAGGTACCGGCATCCATAGTTTCAGGTGCACTGGCAGGGGTTGCGGAAATTGGAGTATCTATCATTAGTTCAGTTAAGGGAATTGTAAACGGTACTATTCAAGGCGCAATGGATTCAGGTATAAGCCAAAAAGACGCTGTACAGGGAAGTGTCCAAAAGGCTATAGAATCTGCCAGGGATCTGGGAGAGGATGTTTCCGAAGTGGCCGTTGAAGCGGTAAAAGGTGCTGTGAATGGCGTCAAACAAGTAGGTGGTGATACAATAAGTGCAGCAAAAGATGCCATTGTTGCGGCTATGGATTCAGCAAAAGAAATCGGTGATGAGACGGTAGATTCCGTGAAAAAAGCACTTCACAGTAGTGTGGATGGTGCAAAAGAAATCCTTGATGAGATTAAAAAATAATAAGTCAAGGCCCAATGTTGATATTTTTGGGTGAAAAGGTGAAATAATGAGGAGACATGTCTTTTTTACAAAGGCATGTCTTTTTTTTTAGAAAATACTGAAAAAGAATATGGTTTTGTGGGGTGACCTGGGGTGAAATATTTCTACTTTGGGGAGTAAATAAAATAAGATATCATCAATAATGACTAAAATAAATAAACCCAATTATTTGTGAAAATCACCTCAATAAAAAATAGTCAAATGAAACCTAAACAATTCAGACTGATATTACCCTGTATTTACTTTTTAGCTACACTGGCCTGCCAACAGGCCTCTCAGGAAGAGGTACATACCCGATTGAGCATTAAAGGGGATCAATGGTACATCAATGGGGAAATAACCAATCCGGGTTCTCCTGCAGCCGGTTTATTAATGAATGTAAGGATGGTCAATGCTGTTTTTGAAGACCGGGGAGAAGGCTGGAAAAAACAGGTGGATACCTTTGATCCTGAGGAAAACACACAAAATTTTATCAACCATATTCCCGAATATGTGGATCTCGGCGTGAACGCATTTGTCATTTCTCTTCAAGGGGGTTTGCCCGGATATGAAGGGGCCATCAATACGGCTTTTGAGCCGGATGGAAAGTTGAGAAAGGATTACATGGAAAGGGTAGCCAAAGTAATCAGGGCAGCAGATCAACAGGAAGCCGTAATTATCCTAACCTGTTTTTACCAGAGGCAGCGGGACCATGAATTTGCTTTGGAAAGTAAGCAGGCGATCATTGAAGCTGTCCGCAACAGCGCCGCCTGGATTGCCAAAGAAGGATTTTCCAATGTGTTGTTGGAAATCGCCAATGAATACCCTCATGGTGGATACAGGGGATGGCCGGATAGTGAGTGGTTGGTGAGCGAGGCCGGACAGATTGAACTGATGGAAGCAGCCAAAGCTGCCCACCCTGATCTTCTGGTAAGTACCAGTGGTCTAGGCCATGGCAGGTTTCCGGAAGCATTGGTTACCGCTGCGGATTTTCTGCTGATCCATTTCAACAATACCGCACTGGAAGATTATGCGGAGAAAATCAACCCATTGAAAAAATACGGAAAACCGATTGTTTGTAACGAGGATGATAAAATCGGCAAAGAGGGAGCGGCTGCTTTGGCTTATTCCGTTTTAAATGGAGCCGGATGGGGTTTTATGGAAAGTGGGGTGAACCAGGATATCCCCTTTGAATTTGGAGGAGAAAAAGACGATCCGGAAGTTTATAAGATGTTTAAAAACATGTCCACACCGGGTTTTCAATTGGACAAGGAACTTTTGGAGCAACCCTCTATCACCATCACTTACCCCAATGATGGCAGTGTTTTTATGGAAGGAAATCCCTTGACCGTCCAGTTTTCCCATCTATTTCAGGATACTTCCCTTTCCTCCAAGATGGTGCTTATGGTCAATGATAAGCAAATACCCGTGGAAGATAAACAGAAAAAGCTGGAATGGAAACCTGAAGCAGCAGGCCCTTATTACCTTAGGATGGTGGTTTATGATGGTGAGGGGGAGCTCATGTACCAATCTGCTCCTGTGGATATAGAGGTAAGTCCTTTGGAAGAGTAAATGGATGGTTTGATGATGTGGCGAATGGTTAAGGGTTAAGGGGCTTATTTCTGGTTGTTACCGTGGTAGTGGGACTTTGTCGGGCTGGGTGGTTGTTGGACTTATTTTTAGATTTGTTAAGGGTTAAGGGTTAAGGGCTGATTTTTTTCGGTGTTATGGCATTTGTCGCTTTAATTAATGGGCATAGATGTTGTTGGGTTGATTCGGAGATTAGTTAAGGGTTAAAGAGCCTGATTTTATGTGGTTGCTCTTTTCCTTTGCTTTTATCCCGTTTGGCGGTTTTTAACGGGTTCCTGAATTTGTTAATGGTTAATTTGTTTTTGTTGCTTCGAGACCGACCTTTTAACCCTTAACAACCACCGCTGAACGCATCAGCCAGTTGGCTTTTGGGGGTTGGAAGTTGGAACAATTAAACAGTTAAACGATTAAACAATTAAACATTTACGCAAATGACCTTCAAATCCCAACACATTCTCGATGAATTGTGCAAACCTCAAATACGAATCCCCAACAATTTAACAGTTAACCGATTAAACAATTAAACATTTTCGTATATAGAATTCAATTTTCAATTCCTTCTCGATGATAAAGTACAAACTTCAAATTCGAAGCCCCAACAGTAAAACAATTAAACATTTACGTAACCGGATTTCAAATACCAATTCATCCTCGATGACTTTTGCTAAAATTCAAATACGAAAATGATACACAAAACCAATCCTATCCACCTATCGACCCATAGACCTATCGACTTTTTGATGTGTTGATGGATTGATGTGCTGATTATTTGATGGTTTGATTTTGGAAGATGGAGGTTGGATTTGAGATTTGATGATGTGTTCGTATATGTCGACATTCTGCGGTGCCTGAGCGGAGTCGAAGGCAGCTTGTCGAGGGCAGCAAGAAACAATCCTATCGACCTATCAAATTTTGGATGGGTTCCATACGCATACGGGGATTGCAAATCCCCAGTATCTGGCCCACGGAATTACAAATTCCGCGGAGCGGGTTTCAAACTCCGATCCATTCTCGATGACTTAGTATTATTC
Source organism: Cyclobacteriaceae bacterium (assembly GCA_040905205.1). Classification (GTDB taxonomy): domain Bacteria; phylum Bacteroidota; class Bacteroidia; order Cytophagales; family Cyclobacteriaceae; genus Cyclobacterium. Next base: position 16,163 of record JBBDSB010000488.1, on the reverse strand, counting down.
GAATCCCCAACAGTTAAACGATTAAACAATTAAACACTTCCGTAAATAAACTTCAAATCCCAATACGTTCTCGATATCTCAGCATAATCTCCAAAAACGAACCCTCAACAGTAAAACAATTAAACATTTACGTAACCGGATTTCAAATACCAATTCATCCTCGATGACTTTTGCTAAAATTCAAATACGAAAACTGATACGTAAACCAATCCTATCCACCTATCGACCCATAGACCTATCCACTTTTTGATGATTTGGTGATGAAAAAATGCTCAATGGGTGCCTGAACTTGTCGAAGGCCGAATTAAAAAACATTCCTTATGAAATATTTGGGTTTAATTCTTATATTGAAAAGTGGAAAAATTTTTGCAATACCTAAAAACAGAAGCGATAGGCGGCCATGTCATCCGGATATCTTTGGCAGGATTACTGCTATTTGGGGGATTTACAAAACTTAAACTGATCGGCGCCCTGGAATACAATTTATTTTGGGCCGTATTACTGGCAGCCATAGAGACTTTTGCGGCATTCGGCTTGTTGCTTCATTATAAAAAACCATTGATTGGCGTTGTGGGTGGCCTGTTGGCCATGCTTTCCATTTTTACCAGGTTGATCTTTTCCATCAATTGGGTCAAAAAAGAAATACTTCAGACCGATTCATTTATGAATGCCTTGAATTCCTTCCTGGGCATTTACAACAATGGTTTGTTTCACATTATTTTATTGTTTGGGGCAGGGATTTATTGTTTGGGCAATTCTTACAAAGCCTATATTAAAGATAGAATTACTAAGCCCTGGCCACATTAAACGGAATGATTTAATGTGCTGATGGATCGATGTGATGGTTATTGGATGGTTTGATGTGGTGATGTGCTGATTGTTCGATGGCACAATGGTTTGATGGTTTGATTTTGGAAGATGGAGGTTGGATTTGAGATTTGAGATTTGATGATGTGTTCGTATATGTCGACATTCTGCGGTGCCTGAGCTGAGTCGAAGGCAGCAAGAACCAATCCTATCGACCTATCAAATTTTGGATGGGTTCCGTACAAATACGGGGATTGCAAATCCCCAGTATCTGGCCCACGGAATTACAAATTCCGCAGAGCGTGCTGTTCGGTATTTGCAATGCCGATTCTTGATGAACAGGGTTTGTAAACCTGGCACTAAACTTTTCCCAGCATATAAATCCCTCGCATAGGATCTTCATCCGGGGGTGAAAAAAATCCGCCTAAAAAACCTTTATTTTACTAATTTTTGCTTGTCCAAAACCTCAAAGCGGGATACTTTGCTTAGGTATTCAGGAACCATTTTCTTCATTTGGGCAACCAGTGTCATTTCACTTTCCTTTTCCAGCAGGTGTTGCAGCTCCAAAATCCCACTGTTCACTTTTTCGTAATAACCTGGATTGACCTGGGCTATTTTTATTTTTTCATGATGGGTTTTCAGGGCTTTTTCCTCTTCATTAAGTACTTCCTCATATAGCTTCTCCCCTTGCCTGAGCCCGGTAAATCGGATTTTGATATCCGTATCCAATTTTTTGCCACTGAGGTATATCATTTTTTTGGCCAAATCAATAATTTTGATCGGATCCCCCATATCAAACACAAAAATTTCTCCCCCGTTTCCCATGACTGCTGCCTCCAGCACCAACTCGCAGGCTTCGGGAATGGTCATGAAAAAGCGGGTCACCAGTGGATCCGTCACCGTGAGCGGTCCGCCGTTTTTGATTTGTTCTTTGAACAAGGGGATCACCGATCCATTGGATCCCAGGACATTTCCAAAACGTGTGGTAATAAATTTAGTGTTTTGGCCATTGGGATGTCCCAGGTCTGCATCCAGAGATTGAACATACATTTCCGCCAACCTTTTGCTGGCTCCCATCACGTTGGTTGGATTTACCGCCTTGTCTGTACTTACCAATACAAACTTTTCGACTCCAAAATGAACGGCCAAATCGGCCAGGAGTTTGGTCCCCATCACATTGCACTTTATGGCCTCTGTCGGATATTTCTCCATCATGGGCACATGCTTATAAGCGGCCGCATGAAAAATAACCTCAGGCATGTATTCCCTGAATATTTTATCTAGCGTTTTCTCTTCCGTCACATCCCCCAAAACCGTGTGAACCATTAATCCTTCAAATTGATGACAAAGCCGGATTTCGTGGTCATGCAAGGGAGATTCTGCCCTGTCCAGCATGATTAGAAAAGAAGGATTTGCCCTTGCAATCTGAATACACAATTCACTGCCAATGGAACCCGCTGCTCCTGTGACCAAAACGGCCTTGCCGCTGATATATTCTGTAACCCTTTCATTCTTAAGAGAAATGGAATCCCGGCCCAGGAGATCTTCAATGTGGACTTCTCTGATGGCCCCTGAATGGATACCACCCCCCACCCATTGGTTGACCGGAGGAATGGTCAGGGCATGCACATCCAAAGCGATACATTGATCAATAATCTCGCGCTTTCTGGAAGGATGCAGGTCCAAAATGGCGATGATCAACTCTTTTATTCCAAATGCTGCTACCAGGCCATCCAATTGATCCAATCCACCAAAAACCGGCTTCCCGTTAATTTTTTTACCCTTTTTCGAGGGGTCATCATCCAAATATCCCAAGGTAAAAAAACGGAACTGGCTGTCTTTTTCAATGGCCTGATGGGTAAGGCTGCCTGCTTCTCCGGCTCCATAAATCAAAACCCTTCGCTCTGGCAAATTTTTGGTAGTACCCTTGATTTTCCGAAAGATGTCCTTGACCAAAAGCCTATAAATGATCAGCAGAAAAAGTGAAAGCACGGAGGCGATGATCATTACCGAAAAAGGCAGAATATGCCGACCATCCATCACATTGGCCAGAAAAAAATTTAATATACCAATTGAAATTCCAGAAATGGCAATGGTTTTCAGCAATAGCATGCCATCTTTCAGTCCTGTATGGCGGACAATGCCCACATAGCTTTTGGTGAAAAACATGGCCGTAAGTCCGGTCAGCAAATATACCATGGCACCTCTAAATACGTCAAAGCTTTCCATGGATGACCAATCGAAATTGACCCTTAGGAAAAAGGCAAATACTGCAGACCCAAATAAAATTGACCCGTCCAAACTGGCAATGATCCAGCGAGGAAGAATATTAATTTTTTTTGTAAAATCAATCATAAAAATTCTGGCTAATGTCGGATTTTTAAACTATCCTTTAAAATAAAGTAGTTTAGGTATAAAAAATTAATGTCCAAATACCCGTTTTTGACCCTCATGGAAAATTTTGTGTAAAGCTATATCCATAATTAAAGTTATTTTCAAAATTAAAACAACTTTTTTTAATCGCTGTATTGGACAAATATAATAAAAAATTTAAATAGGAATAAATTTTATGGATATAATCTGTATAAGAAAAATCCTTAAAGCCTCTTTCTCCTTACTTTACAAATTATCCATCCACTGAATATCATTTTATCGTCGGTTTTTGGTTAATAGTTGGCGATTACCTGAGGCTTCCTTTTATTCCCCGGCCAATCCAGGAGGCACCATCCGGCACATCTGACACCACCACGCTGCCGGCCCCGATCTTGCACCAGGCACCTATTTTCAGGTTGGGAAGAATCGTGCTATTGGCCCCTATCAGGGACCCTTCTCCTACCTGAATACCTCCACATAAGGTAGCTTGAGGGGCGATATGGACAAAATCTCCAATCACACAGTCATGGTCTATAGAAGCGGCCGTATTGACAATCACTTGTATTCCTAACCGACAATTGACTTTTACAATGGCCTTTTCCAGAATGACCCCTCCGGGATCCAGTTGGGCATGCTTGCTTATGATCGCAGAAGGATGGATGAGGGTGGCAAACTGAGCCCGCACCCTATATTTTTGAAATAACTTTTTCCGAGTGTCGTTGTCCCCAATGGCCAATACCAAAGGATGATCAAAGGAAAAGCTTTCCGGGATGCTGCCCCTAACGGTATGTCCCAGAATTTCAGTTATCCCGGCATCATCATCAAAAATGCCATGAACGCCTTCCGCTTTTTCCAGCAAATCAATGACCACCCGGCCATGTCCTGATGCTCCGTATATATACATATTAATAAGGGAAATATGAAACCTGTCCCATTTTGGTTGTTGGGGGATGGCCATAAGATTAGAAAAGACTCAAATTGTACAAATCGAGCGATCAGTGCCGATCATAAGGCCCACTATCCTGCCCTAAAATTGATGTTTCACCCTGGAACTTCTCACAGGTCAGGTGGCCGGGCTGGCCAATATTTTTTTTTAAGAAAACAGGTCCTATGGTCATGCATATAATCTTCAGATCCAACATGAATGAGCGATTTTCAACATACCAAACATCGTGTTGGAATTTCTCCTGCCAATTCAACCCATTCCGTCCATTGACCTGTGCCCATCCGGTGATTCCCGGTAATACTTCATGTCTACGCTTTTGAAAATTATTGTATAATGGCCCATATTCCACCAATAAAGGGCGGGGGCCGATCAAACTCATATCCCCTTTCAGCACATTGACCAGCTGGGGCAACTCATCAAGGGAGAGGGCACGGAGCCAATATCCAAAGGGGGTCATTCTTTCTTCATCCGGTAAAGGCAGGCCCTGGATATTCCATTTATCGGTCATAGTTTTGAATTTTATGATGGAAAATACCCGGCCATTTTTCCCGATGCGCTCCTGGATATAAAATATTTTGCCGCCGTAGAAGAGGAAGAGTTGTGCTGCAATCAACAAGGACAAAGGCATAAAAAACACCAGCAACATCAGCGCCATAAGAAAATCGAATATCCTTTTCTCCATTTTACATGCTCTTTTCAGTCCGCATCAACATGCAGGCGTGGATTTCAAAAATGCAATCGATCACCCGGTTGAGCCCTGCATCCGTCAGACCACTGCCACTGGGAAGACAAAGTCCCTGGTGGAATAAAGCCATAGCATTATTGCCTCCATAATAAAGGGCATTTTTATACAAAGGCTGTAAATGCATGGGTTTCCATAAAAATCTGGATTCAATTTCCCTGGTCAACAGGGCCTCCCGTAAAACATTGGCATCAAATCCTGCCAATTGCGGATCAATTAAAATTGTGGTCAACCATCGGTTGGAAAAGTAGTCCTCCGGTTCATCCAAAAAGGTTATCCCCGGCAATGGTGAAAGGTAGGTATGGTAATATTGGTGTATTTGCCTTCTTTTGGCCAATTTTTCCTCTAGACTGGCCAATTGGGCAATGCCGATTCCGGCCGTGAGGTTATTCATTTTATAATTAAACCCCAACTCCCTGTGCTCGTAATGATGGAAATTGAGCTTGGCCTGGGTAGAAAGGTAGCGGGACTTATTGGCCATAAACTGGCTGGAAGTCACCAATGCCCCTCCCCCACCTGTAGTGATGATCTTATTCCCATTAAAGGAATAAACACCCAAATCACCAAAAGTTCCGGTAAATTGATCTCCAATTTTGGAACCTACAGACTCGGCGGCATCCTCTATGACCGGAATGCCATATTTTTTCCCCAAGGCCATAATCTCAGGAAGCTTGGCAGGCATGCCAAAAAGGTTGACCACCACGATGGCTTTTGGTTTTTTTCCCAGCCGAAGACGATGCTTGACCGTTGCCTCCAATGCATTGGGACACATGTTCCAGGTGTCCATTTCACTGTCCACAAAAACCGGATGGGCACCAAGGTAAACCACCGGATTGGAGGAAGCAATAAAAGTAAAGGTCTGGCAAATGACCTCGTCTCCCGGACCCACCCCCAATAAATGTAAAGCCAGGTGAATGGAAGAAGTGCCGGAGTTCAGGGCAATGACATTTCCGGCATTGAATTTATCCGCCAACTTTCGCTCAAATTCTGAAATGAAGGGACCATTCGTAGCAATTTGTCCCTGGTCCAAAGCCTTTTTAATAAATCCCATTTCCGTGCCGTCAAATTCCGGGGCTGACAAAAAAAGTTTTTGTTTATCTCTATTCATCTAAACAATTGATCAATTCCGGTTCAATATAAAAAGAATTTTTTAAAATTAAGAGGGACAATATTAAATTATAAAAGGTACTTAGTGAGATTAAAATCTTATTATATTATAATAATCCTATAAAAAAAACCATAATACATTTTTATAATCCCTTGCTGCATTTTTAATCCTTTCAAAGGATTTGCCCAGAGAGGACGTTAAAATACGGTAGGATGAAAAAAAAATAATTTTTTTTCATCGAGGTGCTTTTTTAACGACTTGCCATCTGATTATCCCATATACCGATATTGCCATTCCGATAAAAATCGAAAAGGGTAGCCACCTCACAGCCCTTCTTTTTTGAGTTTAGGGAAACGTGGAAGAAAATAAAATAATCTACTGGTTTTTGGCTCTCTGTCCATGTCAAACAATTTTCAGGTGGATCATGAGTGAAATATTTTGATCAACAAGGTGAGAATTAAATTTTCTTCAAGAAATTAAAATTACAGCCCGTGTAATTGGGAATGTGTTTTGAATCCTTCTTGGCTTCTGAATATTATCTGTCCTTGTTACTTTTTGCTACAGGTCAAAAAGTAACCAAAAACCCCGCCGCTGTGCATCTTTTGGCTAAAATCCGGACACCTCACGCACAGAGGCAAACTCCTCAGGGTTTTGCTTGAAGGGGCTTTTTAGAAGAAAGGCATAGCTAACCAAAACCCCTCGTCAAACATGCCTCTGCCTTTGCCCACCCACAGTCCTGATTTCTTAACGCCAAAACCTGCAAGGCGGAAGTGAATTGGTGTTTTCATTGGCTTTTGAAATTTTTTAAAACTAAAACGCGGAATCTCTTTTGTGAACGAAAAGAGGGTTGGCCCGAAAAAATTCCGAGTGGCCCAGCTGAACATAAGTGGGGAAGGATATTTTTTTCTTAATTACCTGTCTTCAGGTTAGGTACTCTTATGGATCGAGCCATGGACTGACGCTTGTCGAAGCCAGGAAAGAACGGTAGAATTAAAAAAATTGTTTTTTATTATTGAGGTGTTTTTTTAACGACTTGCCATCTGATTATCCCATATACCGATATTGCCATTCCGATAAAAATCGAAAAGGGTAGCCACTTAAAGTCGTCCATTCCCAGCCCATAAATCCAAACCATGTTAATTCCCAATTGGATCAAAGCATAGGAAGCTGCCACCTGTACATGTGCATACCCCCACTCATTGACCAGGTACTGGTAAAGGTGGCTACGGTGGGGTTTGAAAATATTCTCCCTATTGTAAAGTCGGATGGCCAATGTCATTAAGGCATCCAATCCGTAAACAGTAAATAAAACCAGGTAAATTGGGTTTTGGGTAAGAATGATAGCTTTGAGCATCAAATAGCCCAACAACAAAGCCATGACGATAGAACCCACATCTCCAGCAAAAGTGGTGGCTTTTTTCCTTACGTTAAAAAAAGCAAACACCAAGCCGGACAGTCCCAAAAAGACAATTAGTTCCCGGTCATGCTCCAGGGTAGGAATAAGGTAAAAAGCCCATAAGGATACCAGCGCATAAAGCACCGTAATCCCATTGATGCCATCCATAAAATTAAAAAGATTGACCCATCCGATCAGGAAAATTAACAAGAAAGGTATCCACCACCAATTAAACTGCTCCCAGCCGATGGCGTGGAGGACAAAGACAGCCGCCATCACATGGGCCAGAAAACGGGGCCCCGGATGCAGTTGCCGGATATCATCGACAAAACTCACCACTGCCACTAAAATCACAGCCAGAAAAAAGGGCCAGTCCACTTCCCCCAGTATAAAAGCCACCAAAACGGCCAGGGTGAATACCATTCCACCGCCCCGAATCGTGGTTTCGCTATGGGAAGACCTTTCATTGGGCCTGTCTGTGATACCAAATTTTCTGGCGATTCTGAAAAAAAGAAACATGCCGGCAATAAAAAATAAAGTGATGATCAGATAGGTCATAGGGAAGGAATGGGTGATGGGTTGATTGGTTAATGGGTTTAACTGTTTAACTGAATTTTGTCGCTGTCTTTGGATTTGAGGGCAATATGGTTTAACTGTTTAATTGTTTAACTGGTTAACTGTTGAACTGGGTATTGGCGCTGGTTTTGGGTTTTGAAGGTGAATGGGTTTTGGGTTTAACTGGTTAACTGGGTAACTGATAACACGGTGATAAAAATCCAACGATTAAACAATTAAACATTTACGAAAACAATATCCTAAATCCTATCCATTTTAGATGGTAAAGGATCAAACTTTATTTACGAAAACTAAACAATTAAACAAATAAACGATTAAACAATCACGTAAATGACATCCAAAAACCAGTCCATTATAGCCGGTTGAAGTTTAAAATCTAAATACGAAACCCAAACAATCAATCCTTTCCCTCCCAAAGGTAAATGAAATTGAACTGTACCAGCAAACTGAAACGTCTGACAGCGCTTGGGAAGTCCTGAGGGGCATCAAACCTGGATTCCCATTGGTAATTATGTGCCTGTATCATTTGAAGTTTTGATTGCATCAATAGCCGGTCCCAACGCTGATCCCATAGGAAACCCAAACTCATATCGACCCAGGGCGCAATGTTTCGCTGCGGGAATCCGGCCCGGTAATAAAAATCCTGGTTGTTGACCATGCGCTCCAGCAAAATCCCCCACTTATTGAATTGGTCCACCAGGGATACCTCTATCAATTGGTGGTTATTGCCCGTGCCGATGCCCATGCCCAGTGCCTGCCCCTTTTGGGTAAAGCCCCTGGCCCTGCCGTGCATGGCCCAGGAAGCCCCATAGCCGGAGCCATAGCGGATGATCCTGTTGATGGATTCCTGCTGCTGGGCCATTTCCGCCCTGACCTGGACCGATGTTCCTTGCTTATCCAGCGGCACCAATTTCTGAAACCCCATTAAAAAAGCCCGGGCATGCTCCGGGTTCATGGCGAATTCCCTCCAGTTCAGGGCATGGTCACGACGACCGTATTCCGCATAGATTTCAGCCTGTACCGCCGGAACCATATACCGGGCAAAAACGCTGATCTGCTGGTCCCGCCCACCTGTGAACTGACCGGACTGTTCCTGTTCCAGGAGATCCGTAGAAGCTTTGGTAATGCCTGTAAAAACCGGGAAAATGTCGGCAAAGGAAGCACCCATGGTATGGTTAAAAACCTGAAACACCCTGTTGACACCCAAATGAAGACCCGGAACCCATTTGGGTTGGTAGCTAAAGGTCATCCCATTGAGGTATTTGGGACGATTGGGTAGAGCCGACTGATACCCGTCGTTCAGAGTAGGGACCTGGCTGAAGCTGCCCCGATAAGGAGACAGCCACCCTGAAATCATTTGGAATTCAAAACTTCCCATAAAAGTGTGGAGGGGCCGGAGGGAATTAAAAGTAAAATGGGGAAATCCGGCTGCATTGTTGCTGAAGATCAGCCCATTAAACTGACCCGGTCCCCACCATAAGGATTGAGTGGAAAAGCCAAATTCAAGGGAACCGGACTGGGCCGTGATTTTGCTCCTCCCCGGAAGCAAACGCCAATAATTGCCTCCCTCAAACCGCTCCGGAATATTGCCATAATTCCAGTAGTAATACCGGGCACTGTTAACGGCATCCCTGCTATCGGGCCGGAAACCATGGAAGGCTTTGTTTTGGGCAAATACCAGTTCCGGTTGAAATACCAGGTATAAAAATTTGTACCTGGCCTCTATTCCAGCACTTCTGTGACTCTGCCAGCCGACTGCCGGAACCGCAGCCCCGTCCCCATAGCCGTAGGGTCTTTTATTGGCCCATCGGATCTGGTACTGAAAGGGCAGCCACTGCCATTCCATCTCTTCCGGACGATGCCGTTTTCCCCGACGGGGTTTCCTTATAGCGGCAAATGTTTCCCAATCTCCCGGAAAAAACCCTTTTTCCTGTCCGGGCAGGGTGAGGGGTCGCAGTTGAAAGGAATAGGCAGGGTCAAATTCGCCTGTCAATTGCCTCCTCCGCAGCCACTCTTCCAATAAGGGCTGACCTGTTGGCAATACCTGAGCCGGCAAATCCGAAAACAAGAAGCTGTACAACAGCAAGAAAAATAAAAAAGGCCGAATATGTTTGGAAGGGTTCAATTCATATGGGTTTCGGCAAATATACGGATTTTCTTTTTTTGGTCGATAGGTCGATGGGTGGGTAGGTGGAATTGTTCATTGAATGCGCTGTTCGGTATTTGCAGTGCCGAACCCGGATGATTATTCGATGGTATGATGGTACGATGATTTGATTTTGGAAGTTGGAGGTTGGAGGTTGGAGGAACGCCATCAACCCATCAACTTTTTTATGTGGTGATTAGTTAAAAGTTAAGGGTAAAGGGTTAATTTGTTTTCGTTGGAACGAGAATGACATTTTAACCTTTAACAACCACCGCTGAACCTAATTAAAGGGTAAATTCACAGCATTCCATTATCCGGTTTGGCGGTTTTTAGATGGGTTACTGAATTTGTTAATGGTTAATTTGTTTTCGTTGCTTCGAGACCTACCTTTTAACCCTTAACAACCACTTTACTACTTTAACAAAGGCCAAATGCAAAATACTACGTTTAAGCAGCCCAACACCAATCCTGCCACTTTAACCCTTAACATCCCCGGTTGACCTTAATTTATGGGTAATTTCCAACCATCTCTTTTTAGCTCCCCAGCCGCTAACCGACCAACTTAACCCTTAACCACCACGATTGATACCAGAACAAGCCATCCCCCTCAAGTGCCCAAACAGAAATTACAGACGAACAGAAAGTGATGATGGGGAGATGGTAAAAGTTTATAACAATTTACGCTTGAATCCTGCCATGGAGATAGATTTAATCTTTGGAAATTCCGTTTTTTCCAGAATATTAAAATCCTTGTCTTGGGTTACAAGGTAGTTTGCGCCAGCAGCTACGGCGCAGTCAATAAACTTATTGTCATCCATGTCTTTAATGAGATTCCACTTGAAGTAAATTTCTATTTTTTCTACGTTTGGCAGTTCCAGAAGAGCTTGCAGCGCCGGATCGGCTACCCAATTTCCCTAGTATCATGGATTTATCAACTGTGACCATCTTTCCTATTCTTACCAGTGAGCGTTTCTTGAGTCAACTGCTTTGGAAATTTCCTTGGGAGCCCCTTTTTGGTTTGATTTTTTAAACAAGTTGATGCAATTGAGAGGAGCGGTTGCCCAAAAGGAATCCGTCAGAACTGGCAAAAGCAGGCCGGTGGTCAATAAATGGCGCAGCAGATTTAGGAAATATCGTTTAGACAGACTTAAAGACGCCCCCAGAAGCGGCAAACAAAAAGTTATAACCCCTGAGCAGAAAGCAACGGTAATCAGCCTGGCCTGCAGCAAACCCGAAGGAGGTTACACAAACTGGTCACAAAAACGGATTGCAGATAAAGTCGGCATCAGCCAGACAAAGGTTTTTCAGATACTGAAGAATGCGGATTTAAAGCCCCACAAGGTTGATTACTGGTGTGGCAAATCCACCGATCCTGATTTTCAGGAAAAAATGCTCAACATTGTTGGCCTGTACATGAATCCCCCGGAAAACGCATTGGTTATATGCGTAGATGAAAAGACGCAGATCCAGGCCCTTGACAGAACTCAGCCGATGTTGCCCTTGCGAACTGGAAACCCAAAAAAATTAACCTCTACTTATAAGCGCAACGGAACAGTTTCATTGGTGGCGGCATTGTCAGTACACACCGGGGAGGTGGTGGCCAGAAACATTAAGTCAAACAACGCAGAAAACTTCCTCTCATTCCTCAAGTCGCTTGACAGGAGATACAGAAACAGGAAACTTCATATCATTGTGGATAATTATTCTGCCCACAAGCATAAGGATGTCAAAAAGTGGCTTGAGAAAAAGCGGAAAATCCAGATACATTATACGCCGACATACTCCTCTTGGCTGAATCAGGTAGAGATTTGGTTCAATATTTTGACTAGGGATGTGGTTAAAGGAGGGATATGGAAATCATCAAAACAATTGAAAGATCAGCTTATGGAATATGTAAAGACATACAACGAAACAAGAGCTAAGCCATTTAGTTGGACTTACACCGGTGACCCATTGAAAATATAGTTAATTTATTTAGTAATTATTACAGTAGGGAAAAATCACATCCTGTGAAAGGGCATTTTTTTAGTTTTCAGTTCTCATTTAAAGCTCTTGTCTGTTATCGCAGAAAACAAGTAGTTCTACCTGATCAGGTTTAGGGATTTATGGTTGGTAAGCTCATAACTTTCTGTGGCAGTGTTTTTAACTTTCTTTTTCAGAAATTTTCGCCATTGCCCTTACAGGAAATGTACCTACCCCTTTAAATTTGGGGGGTATGGCACTGAATGTAAAGCCCTCTTTGGGTAATAAAGATAAATTGCAAAGGTGTTCTACGATTAAAATTTCAGCTCCTAATAGGGTCGTGTGCACCGGTCTTGTTCTACCTAAGGTATTGTCAATATTATGGGAGTCAATCCCAACCAATTTAATCCTCTCCTCTTTTAAAAAGGTGGCGGCACCTGCTGTCAAATACGGATGGTTGTCAAAATACCTTTCCGTGTTCCAATGGATGTCCCAACCTGTATGAATCAGGACTGCCCTGTTTCTGATTTCGCGGTTTTTAAGGTGGTCTTCGGTTATTTCCAATATTTCCGAAAACGGAACACTTATCAAAACCGCATCAAGGTCGGTAAAACATTCCAATCCAACCTCAGAAAGGTCCTTTCCGTTTTCAAATCGATGAAAAGGACAGTCGATATAGGTTCCTGTGTTCGTGACCATTTCAATCTTGCCGATCTGAAATTCAGTGCCCGTCTCATAAAACTTCCTTGACTCTTTCCTACTTAGGAAGTCGCAAACAATTGGTGCCGGCAAACCTTTATAGGTTACAAGACCATGTTCAATGGTATGACTTAAATCAATAAATTTATTATTTTCCATGGCTTTTGGTTCAATGCTGGCTTACCAAGGCTGAATGCTTAGGATTTTGATAAAAAATATTGGCCTGCTCGTAAGGCTGGGTGATGTCTAATTTTTCAACTTGAAGCATTTAAATACAGAAATTGAACATTCAAATTTAATGTACTTTGGTAGGGGATAATAAACCAATTTTCTTCTGATCCATCCAATGGAAGGGAATTAGATGAACTAACTTTAACAGTATTTTTTAATACAATTTTGCTCAAAGAATTATTGGAAGATAGATAATATTTTGCCAGCCTTCCGGTATAGATAACTTCTACCCCATTTACTTCAATCAAAGCGGTTATTTGAGCAAAATTAGGCCACTTCCGTCTTTCCTCTATTATTTTCTTTATTTTCTCATCAATATTCTTAATCCCCTCTTTATTTGCTTCATTCTGACTTTCATTTCCAGAATCGGTTTTGTTGCTTAATTTCTTTCGCAATTCTTGGAACTCATTTAATTCTTTTTCTTTGAATTCGTGCTCTCTTTCCAACATGAAAAGCCTACCTGAAAGGATATTGTCCCATTCATTTGAAATTGGCACTACAGTTCTTTTTAGAGACCAGAATCCAATATTATTTTCATCAGTCATGGTGGATTTGGTGTATTTAAGATCCCACCTATTTCTGACCACAATTTTTCTAAAAACAAACCCTATAAAGCATGCAATAATTGACTGCGCCCATAGATAAATGATAAAATTATTAAATGAATCGTTGAGGTGGAGCAAGTTAACTTTATCCGTTTGGCCTAAAAATATCAAATAAAATTCCGAAAAATCAAATGCCTTTGAAGGGAAACCCGATAAAAAAATAATTCCCAAGCCATGAACAAATAAAGCATATAAAAAAACAATGGCAATTTCTGCTTTAAAAGATGTATCTAATGGATTCTCAAAAGATTCGGATTTTATGACAAAAGACCGAAACAACATTCCCGGAAGGATAAGAACAAAAACGATTATCCCCCCAATGGCGATGTTCATTTTTCAGCATTCTCATTCAGAAGCTTGTTAATCCGCTCTCTCAAATCAGAAATACTTTTATCTAGATTTGAATTTCTCCCGTCCGAAATTGTATATTTTTCCCCCATAATCTCAACTTCAGTCCCGACAATGGATTCTCCCTTTTGAAAAAGCTTCATTATTTGTCTGTTAGATTCCGGATTTTGAAACAACTCATCCGCCAATTTTGATTTTATTGCATCCATAGTTAAAAATAAACATTTAAAATGACAAAAAAGATTCAATTTAAGATTATTTGCAAAAAATAATTAGCCGGTTTTACCGCAAATTAACTTCGTAAAGTAGCTCATATTAAATGCTTGTTAATATTTAAAATTCTGATCTATAAATATTTACTGAATAAAAATACATTAATTTATAAAGAATTGAATAAAACGCATTGAAAATTTACTGATTTTGAGACAAAGAAGCTGAGCAATGTCTCCTGCATGCGGCCTTTAAAAATCCCATCATTCATCTTAACGCCGATGAATCGGAGAATATTAACCTGGAATTCGGGCTAAGATCGTCTTAAAAAACCGACTAAATCGTTAAGCGAATCCTTTTTGGTCTCAGTTTAGTTAGATGATAGGGTGATAATGACTGATTTTATTTGATTAGCCACCAATGCACGAATAAAAACAGGAGGAAATTCGCAATAAAATCCCCTCCCGTCTTACGCCGGGACAGGCTATGCCCCCTTTAAAGGGGATTTGGTTTCCGTAATCCTTTCGCTGGTCCTTCCTGTTTTATTTCCATTGGACAGATCCTCTCATTAAATCAACGATTAAAACACAAAAAAATATTCCTGCATTCGTCCACGCCCGCCCCTCGGCCCCCTTAAGGGGAAGACAGCCCACGGGACTGACCTTTTCGTAGATCTAGAGAGGATTGTTTAGCTTCAAATAGATGTTACATTACACTAGGCTGCCAAAAAAATAGGCAACCCTTCTGGGTGAAAATGTATCTGCTAACATTATATAATGAGTCGAAAATGTGGAGGTACTTTCTACATCTCAATCTTTGTCCCCATGATTTTCAAAATTTATTGTGCTGGTCAATGTGGCTAATTACACAAAAACTTCCGGGCAAGAATACCTGAGAGGAATAGGTGTAAAGAAGCAGCAAATTTTAACCAAAGATAATAAAATCATTGTTGATTTATCCCCAAAAAGGGCTTATTTGTAAAGCGCTAAACATGAATCAATCATTGCTCGGCATAATTTATATTAAATACTTAATTATCACTTTAAATCCATTTTAAAAAATCATGGTGCATAAAAACGGATGGGTATCCGCATAAAAGATGAAATGAGTACACCGTCCTGTTGGGCGGGAGTCCATTTATGTGGGTAGGCATTTATTACCCGTAAGGCTTCTTTGGCCAAGGGAGGATAGACTTCTTCTGGATTCATAATTTCGGGATTTACCAAGTACCCCTCTTTATCCACCCCAAAATAAATATAGACCGTACCACTCTTCCGCCTACTCCTGGCATTTAGAGGGAATTTAAGGTTCTTAGCCAAATATTTATTCCACCCTTCTTGCCCTCCATAGGGGAAAGGGATGGCTCCATTGGGAGGATCTGTAGGGTTTCCCAATTCATCAAAAAATTCGGCTTTAACTTCTTTCCCTGCCTTGGATACCTTCCTTGATTTCAAAATGCCATTGGGATAAAAACCAATTGTAAATTCATACTCCAAATCAAAACCCTTTTCCCTATAGATCTCTACGCTGCCCAATGAATCATAAAAAAATTCTTTGCGCATGGTTTCTTTCTTGTCCTTGTCAAAATAGATAATTTTTTTACCTGAAATATTGTGGTCCAATGTATATATCCCTACCACCAGGCTGTCTTGATTTTCAAAAGATTGCTGGTAATATTTTGGCTGGTATCTTGAGGTGTCCGAAATAGGATACCGAAACTTGTTTAAATAGCTAAATCCCTGGGCATGGGTACCCATTGAAAACACAAGGCCCAGGATAAAAACGGAAAATTTGAACGATTTGGCAAAAAAACATATCATGTCCTGGAATTTATATTTTAACAAATTATCTGAATAAAAATAATAAATTACATAATGAATTGAAATTAAAAATCCACTTTTTTGAAGACAAATTGAATAACAAATCATTAATCATATAAAGGTTCTTTTTAGTCACCCAACGCGGTGGTAGACAAAGCATTAAGTAAAATTCTACATAGCAAAGGAATCCTATC
>JBBDSB010000487.1:0-4244 GCA_040905205.1 Cyclobacteriaceae bacterium | reverse complement strand
AATCTTTTATCTAAAAAAGTATCGGAAGAACCATTTTTTTTCATTCTTTTACTTAATTTCTCGACGATATACAAAATAAAAACGGTATAATTACATAATAAGTTTTATCAATAGGGCGCTTTAAAGTAGGGCAAAGGTTTTCCTCAAGGCAAAAGTTTTTCTGATCTGATCTGCCAATAGGGCACTTTGTTTAAAATTCAGGGTTTGTGGACCGTCCGAATAAGCTTTATCAGGATTTTCATGGGTTTCATAAATTATACCATCTGCTCCTGACATCACCCCGGAAAGGGCCATTTGGGCAACAAAATCCCTAATTCCTATTCCATGAGAAGGATCCACTACAACCGGCAGATGAGATTTTGATTTTAAAATGGGGACAGCATTTAAATCCAAAGTATTTCGGCTTGCCCTTTCATAAGTTCTGATGCCTCTTTCACATAAAATCAGTTTTTCGTTGCCCCCGGAAAAAACATATTCCGCAGATTGTAGGAGCTCTTCAATGGTTCCTGAAATACCCCTTTTTATCAATACCGCTTTGTCAATTTTACCCAATTCATCCAGAAGATTGAAATTTTGGGTATTCCTGGCTCCAACCTGGAAAATATCCACAAAATCATGCATTTCCTCTATCTGTGAGACCTGCATTACTTCCGTTACTATTTTGATTCCTGCGGCCTTTGCATGCCTGTACCACAATTTGAGTCCTTCAATACCTAACCCTCTAAAGGCATAGGGGCTGCTTCTAGGCTTAAACACCCCGCCCCGCATCATTTTTATACCGTTTGCTTTCAGGTGTTGGAGTACATTTATTATCTGTTCTTCTGATTCAATAGAACAGGGGCCAGCCATAATGGCCATATCCCCATCCCTGATCCCTATGCCGTCGCCCAAATCTATGCTGGTGGGTTTTACCTTCCATTTTTTGGATACCAACTTATAATCGTCAGAAACGATGTGTATATCCTGAATTCCCTCCATAAAACCTATTTTCCGGATATCAAAAGCAGCGCTGCCTATTCCTATCAGGTATCCTCCAATTTGAGTTTTTACTTCAGTGACTTGATAACCTATTCCATTTATTTTATCGATCAACTTCTCCCTTTGGTCAAGGTTGATGTCATTTTTAAGCTGTATGATCATGATATTACCCCTAGGATGTAAGATTTGATGTCATTTTTTAAGTCTTTTGATGCTTTGAGCACATTGATAAAAGCACTTCCAATAATGGCACCATTAGAATATTTGGCTGCAGTCTGAAAAGAGGGCTTATCCGAAATCCCAAACCCAATTAACCTTGGATTATTAAGTGCCATGTCCCTTACCCTTTCAAAATAGGCGATCTGTTCAGGAGTCACCGCTTTCTTTGCGCCGGTAATGCTGGCCGATGAAACCATGTAGATGAATCCATCAGAATGCTGATCGATTGCTTTGATCCGCTCCGGACTGGTCTGAGGGGAAATCAGAAAGGTATTGCGAAGTTCATATTGATCAAAAAACGCTTTGTATTCATTCAGATATTGCTGCATGGGAAGGTCAGGCAAGATGACACCATCCACCCCCACTTCCTGACACTTTTTACAAAAGGCCTCCATGCCATATTGCACAATCGGATTGAGATAGCCCATCAGGATCACAGGTATATGTACCTTTTTCCTCATCTCTTTTAATTGTTCGAAAAGCTTTTTCAGGCTCATCCCCTGGTTTAAGGCCACCATATTACTTTCCTGTATGGTAGGACCATCGGCGATGGGATCAGAATAAGGCACGCCTATTTCGATAATATCGGCACCTGCTGATTCTATGGCCTCCATGATTTCGAGGGTGTCATCCAGTTTTGGAAAACCTGCCGTAAAATAAATAGAAAGGATATTTTCTTTTTTTGTGTTGAATAAATGGTCTATTCGATTCATTGCTTTCCTAATAATTTCCCCATTTGATATAAGTTTCCAGGTCCTTGTCTCCCCTTCCGGAAAGGTTAATGACGATGACATCTTCATTGTGGTATTGAATATGGTTCAGCGCATAAAGGGCATGAGCTGATTCAATGGCTGGAATGATTCCTTCCAACCTGCTCATTTCTATGCCGGCCTGCATGGCATGCTCGTCCTCAACGGCAACAAATTCCCCTCTACCGGATTCAAAAAGATGGGCATGGACAGGACCAATACCGGGATAATCCAGGCCGGCAGAAATGCTATGGGGCTCCACCACCTGCCCATCTTCTGTCTGCATCAGAAGGGTTCTGCTCCCATGCAGAATACCGGGTTTGCCCAACATGGTGGTGGCAGCAGACTTACCTGACGTGACCCCTAAACCAGCCGCTTCAACGGCAACCAGGCGCACCTCAGGAACATTGTAATAATGATAGAAGGCACCTGCGGCATTGCTGCCACCCCCCACACATGCCACCACTAAATCAGGGTTTTCCCTTCCTTCCTTTTCCATTAACTGGGTTTTCATTTCCGCCGATATCACCGATTGAAATCTTGCTACCATTTCTGGATAGGGGTGTGGACCTACCACCGACCCGATTATATAATGGGTATCCACCGGATTGTTGATCCATTGGCGCATGGCTTCATTGGTAGCATCCTTAAGGGTTTTACTACCGGAGTTGGCAGGGACCACTTCAGCTCCCAGTATACGCATACGTTCTACATTGGGCTTTTGCCTTTCCATGTCTACCGCACCCATATAAATGATACAGTCCATACCCATCAGGGCACAAACCGTAGCTGTAGCCACCCCATGCTGGCCAGCACCGGTTTCGGCGATGATGCGCTTCTTGTTCAGTTTTTTCGCCAGGATGATCTGGCCTACGGTATTGTTGATTTTGTGAGCGCCTGTATGGCATAAATCTTCCCGCTTGAGGTAAATTTTGGCTCCGTATTTCTCTGAAAGCCGCTGCGCCAAAAACAAAGGGGTAGGTCTTCCTACATAATCTTTTAATAATCCGTGAAACTCTTTTTGAAATGCAGGTGAAGCCATTATGGATTCATAATTCTGCCTGAGTTCCTCTATATTGGGATACAGCATTTCGGGGATATAAGCTCCGCCAAATGTTCCGTAAAATCCGTTTTCATCGACCTTTATCATATATTGTTTATTTTAAACGCGTATCTTCACTAAGGGCAGCTTTAATTTGACTGGAAAATTGATGGATCATTTCCAAATTTTTTTTACCGGGTTGGAATTCGAATTTTGAATTGATGTCTATTCCTTCCATGGTTGGTATTTTCCTGTAACAGTCCAATATGGCTGAAATACTGTCTTTATCAATCCCTCCACTTAGTATAAAGGGCTTGTTTAAGGTATATTTTTTTAGTATTTCCCAATTAAACCGACTTCCTGTGCCGCCGTAAGTTGGGCCATCAGTATCAAAAAGAAACCGGTCAACCCAATTTTCATAAGGTAACAATACCTTCCAATCCCAATGTCCTCCTATCCTGAAAACCTTGATCACTTCTACCCCAAGCCGATCTTTGACCTGTTTCACCAATTCAACCGATTCATCCCCATGCAGCTGGACCATTTGAAGGCCATATTGCTTAACCTTTTCCTCGATATCCTTAAAATCTGCATTTACGAAAACCCCTACTTTGGGAATATTGATGGATAAGTAGTCTTCTGGTGAAAAACCAAATGAAGGTAAATACCTTTTGGATTGGGGATAAAAAATCATGCCCATCCAATCAATTAATCCTAAATTCAAAAGTCCCCTTATGTTATTCGGGACAGCCATTCCACAGACTTTGATGATCATGAATTTATTTTTTCCTTATCTTCATTCACCAGACTTTTGAAGGTATTCATGAAATTATAAGCAGCCTGATGGGGCCGGATGGTTTTCATAAAGTTTTCACCGATCAGAAAACCTTGGTATCCTGCATTTTTGAGAAGGACCAATGTTTCAGGGTCTGAAATTCCGCTTTCCGATATTTTCACAAATTTCGAAGGTATATTTTCGACCAAAGCCAGAGAGGTTTCAATATTCACTTCAAAAGTTTTTAGGTTTCGGTTGTTTACCCCTACCAGGTCAATGTTGTCATTCAGGGATTTTTCCAATTCCTCACGATCATGGACTTCCATTAAAACCTCTAAACCAAGGTCTTTGGCAAATGCCGACAATTCGGCAATCCTTCTGGGGCTGAGCACTGCCGCAATCAATAGGATACAATCAGCTCCAATAGCCTTGGATTCAATGAGCTGGTATTCCTCCACCATAAAATCCTTTCTGAGAATTG
>JBBDSB010000486.1:1702-4247 GCA_040905205.1 Cyclobacteriaceae bacterium | reverse complement strand
TAGTAAGCAATCGCCGATAAGTTATCTGCCACAAGATTGAGGGTTTATGCAAGGACTAAAAACTACTTTGTATGGAGCCATATGGGACCATATGTCCCTGAAAGAGGTGGAAACCTAAGTTTTCCAATGACCGGTCAAATAGTATTGGAGGTAAATATTGACTTGTAAAGCTTTTCTAAATCCAAAAATTGAATAAAAATGAAAACACTGATTTATAAAATATTATCGCTTGGCCTGTTTTTTGGTTTGCTTTCTTGTGAGGATTTTCTTTCGGAGGACAATAAAACAGGTTTGACCGCCGACGGCTACTATGCTACCGTCGTTGGTATTGAGGCATTGGTCAATTCCTGCTATACGCCCATGCGGTTTTGGTATGGAAAAGAAAACGGTATTACGCTCACGGAAACCGGAACAGATATCTTTTCATCAATCCTTTTCCAGAAGTTTTCTCGGATAAACTGGAGCCCCGTATGATTAGCTCTGGCTTAAGAATGGTTTTCTGTGGGATTCTATCCTTAGGGGGTTTTTCCAATAATTCAAAAAATATTTCTGCGGTAAGATTGCCCATGGCTATGCTCTTTTGGTCTACAGTGGAAATAGAAGGAGCTGTAAAGGAGGTAAAAGGTTCATTGCCGAATCCAACCAATTTTACATTTTCGGGGATATTGATCCCCATTTCAATTAAAACCTGCATGGCTCCCATAATCGAGTAATCAGAAGCAGAAAAAACCGCATCGAAATTTATACCTTTTTCCAATAAATTTTCCATACTTTTTCTCCCATCTTCCAATTGCATATTGCTTTCTACTACCAATCTTTTGTCAAACTGAATTTTGTAATCAATCAGGGCATCCTGATAACCCCTCAACCTTTCCTTATAAATATTGATCTTTCTGAAATTAGTCAGGTGGACAATCCGTAGACATCCTTGATTAATAAGGTGTTCAACGGCCTGGTAAGCACCTAAATAGTCATCTATCATGACCTGACTGACATCCAATTTATCGGTTACCCGATCAAACAGCACCAAAGGAATGCCCCTTTCCAGAACTTCCTGGAAATGATTAAATTCGGTGGTGTTTTTGCCCAGTGAAGCAATCACACCATCTACTCCGGCATTCACCAATGCCTTTACGATTTGCTTTTCTTTTACAGGATCATCATAAGATTGAGAGAGGATAACATGGTACCCCAACTTTTCGGTATGGGCTTCAATTCCTCTGATCACCGAAGAAAAAAAATTTCGGTTGACCGTGGGTACTACGATTCCAACCAGTTTACTCTTGCCGCTTCTCAGCGCAGAAGCAATTTTGTTGGGCTCGAAATTGAGATCCGCAGCCATTTTTAATACTCGTTTGCTGGTTTTTTCAGAAATTCTTGGATGATTGTTTAAAGCCCTGGATACAGTTGATGGTGTGATATTCAATGCTCTGGCGATATCCAATAGGGTGGTTTTCTTCTTATTCATCTACAATCTTACTGATGATAGCTTAATTTAAGATCTGCACTTTAACCATTAATGTAATCGACAATAAAAAATTGCCATGGGACAGGAATTTTAAACTAAACCAAAATTTAATGAAATCGATTGCGCAATATAATGATTTTTTTTAAAGCCATTGTATCACCTTCAGACTCCAAATAAAGACATATGTTTTATTAAAATAAAACCAGATTCATCCGCCGATTGGTGGATTTTTTTAATAAAAAAAACCCAATCTATGGCCTTTTGCTGTCCATCCCGCCTAATGCCGGCATCTTTGGATGCCAGGACCTTGGTCCCATCTTAGTGAAGGAAAATAAGTTGACTTTTATTCATAAACAAAATGATCAAATAAATTTTGAACCCTTGGTAATATATAATTGTAAATATCTGATATAGAATAGTTAATTACCATAAAATAATCTGTAATAACTTATTTATTAAGAAAATAACGAGGGTTTCAGATTTAAATAAATTTAAAAATTATTATTGGATAAATTAATTTTCTAATTTAGAACAAACGTTTGCACTCCTAGATAAATGATGTGGCCTATTCTGATAATCCTGTCAACCTGATCGGTATCAGTGCAGGGGTCAGCTATGGGGCTTTGGGATCTACCCATCACAGTTTGCATGATCTTGCTGCTTTAAGGGCGGTGAATAATATGACCATTGTCGCCCCGTCAGATAATTTTGAAACTGAAATGGCCATTCGCCAGGCGGCAGCTATGAACTCACCGGTTTACCTGAGGTTTGGTAAAAAGCCTATGCCTTACCTAAATCAAAACCGGGATTTTGAAATTGGTAAAGGAAGATTGATCAAAGATGGTCAGGATGCGATGGTCATTGCTACAGGTGAAACGGTATATCCTGCGCTGAAGGCAGCCCTTGGATTGGAGACCAATTAGTGCCTATCAGGCTTTAAAATCTGCGGGAATGTCTGAAAGGGTTCAGGTATTCGGTTTTGATGGGGCGGCAGATGTAATTAAAGCCGTGGAAAAGGGTCATATTACGGCCACAGCCATGCAATTTCCAAAAATCATGGCCAGAACCGCAGCGCAA
>JBBDSB010000486.1:0-1602 GCA_040905205.1 Cyclobacteriaceae bacterium | reverse complement strand
GTGGATTATATTACAAAACCAGAAAAAACATCCAATTGAGAAGATGCTAAAGGTAGAAAATATAAGTAAATCATTTTCTGGTGTCCAGGCCCTTCAAAACGTCAGTCTCGAACTTTACCCAGGCATGGTTACAGCCATAGTGGGAGAGAATGGGGCCGGGAAATCTACCCTGATGAAAATCCTTTCCGGGGTATATGCCGATTATGAAGGAAAACTGTTTTTCCAGGGAGAGGAGGTCAGTTTTTCTGATCCTAAAGCTGCCCGGGATATGGGTATCGGTATGATTCATCAGGAGTTGAATCTCATTCCCTACCTGAGCATAAGGGAGAACATTTTCCTGGGGAGGGAATTACAGACCTCCATGGGATTTTTGGACTTCGGAGCCATGCGAAAAGAATCCCATGCTTTGATGAAAAAACTCCAATTAAAAATGGATCCTGATACCCCGGTTTCTCAATTAAAAGTGGGACAACAACAATTGGTGGAAATCGCCAAAGCACTGGCGGTGATTTTGACCAATAGGACCAAATTTGGCCGTTATGTATACGCTATTGGTGGAAATGAAAGGGCCGCCCGGCTTTCTGGCATCAATATCAACAAGGTAAAAATGACTGTATATGCCATTGCAGGAGGACTGGCAGCCATTGGAGGCATCATCGTCACCTCTCGCCTGGACTCGGCACAACCCAATGCCGGCATAAGCTATGAATTGGACGCCATAGCCGCGGTGGTAATAGGGGGCACCTCTTTATCTGGAGGAAAAGGAAGCATTATGGGTGCTGTTTTAGGAGGCGTGATCATTGGTGTGCTGAATAATGGTTTGGTTTTATTAAATGTATCTCCCTTCTGGCAGCAAGTCGTAAAAGGGTTGGTCATATTGTTGGCGGTGATCATTGACAAAGCCAATTCCAAGGAATAGGGAATTTAAAAATTGAAGAAAAAAGGCTGGAGTGTTTCACTTCAAATTCATAAAGAGATTACCTGAAAAATTTTGACTCAAATGGCTGAAAAATATACAGATAAGCAGTGTATACTTGCTATAGACCAGGGCACAAGTGGTACCAAGACCCTGGTTATCAACCAATTGGGAAAGGTCCTGGCCAAAGGGTTAGTGGCACTCCAATCCCATTATCTGGAGGGAGGAAAAGTAGAAAAGGATCCGGAGGCCATATTTCAAAATGTACTGCAGGCTGTAAATTCGTGTTTGCAAGTTTATCAGGCAGGAGGTTATTCTCTGGGAAACATTCTTACCTGCGGCATTTCTAATCAAAGGGAGACTTTTTTGATTTGGGATCAGGCTGGCCATCCAATTTCAAATGCCATCGTCTGGCAATGTAAGCGGTCTATTGGCATATGCAAAAAACTAAAATCCAAAGGATTGGAACCGCTCATCAGAGAAAAAACAGGCTTGATTATCGACCCCTATTTTTCCGGGACCAAATTAATTTGGCTTTATGAAAATGACCCAAAAATTAAAAAGGCCATAAATGAGGGGAAGGCATATTTTGGTACGGTGGATAGCTGGTTGTTGTTCCGTTTAAGCAAAAGAGAAAAATACCTTACCGATTTTACCAATGCATCCCGTACTTTGTTTTTTAACCT
>JBBDSB010000485.1:0-25101 GCA_040905205.1 Cyclobacteriaceae bacterium | reverse complement strand
ATTGGTGGCAAAAAAACAATCGCCACGAATGCCCGAATGATAAGTGGTTTAAAAACAACCTGAGATTCGGGGTAGGATCGTCTTAAAAAACCGGCCCAATCGTCAAGCGAACCCTACCGATGACGGTTTTTTCCTGTAATTAAGTCGATTTCAGGTTAGAACAGCCCAACATTTTAAAATTTAGACAAGCTTGGGTATTCAAAACCGATTTTTCCCGTATCTTCGAATTTTGAGGGTAATCAAAAAGGAATAAATAGGTTCAATGGATTAATATTCCTTTTATTCAATTTTGGAATAAGGAACTAAACAACAAGACAAGAAAATGACCAGGTTCATTGATAAAATAATATTCTCGGGGCTAATTGCCTTAACGGTTTCCTTGGTAGGCTGCCATTCAAGTGATGAGAAAGAAAAGGAAGATATCCATCCTTTTGATCAATTGACAGAAAAAGAAAAAAGGCAACCTCAAAATGCACTGTTGGGCATAAAAATCCATGAGCAGGTGGAAGCCATGCTTTTTGCCTCTGAGCCGATGATCACCAACCCTACGAATATAGACATTGATCACCGCGGAAGGGTCTGGGTCTGTGAAGCATATAATTACCGACCTTCCATTACGGGAAATGAAACCAAAGATGAAGGTGACCGGATCGTTATTTTGGAAGATACTGATAATGATGGAAAAGCGGATAAATCCACCGTTTTTTATCAGGATCCGGAACTGAATTCCCCCTTAGGGATTTGGGTTATGGGAAGTCAGGCCATTGTTTCTCAAAGCCCCTATGTTTGGTTGTTAACAGATACAGATGGTGATGATGTAGCGGACAAAAAAGAAGTGATTTTTAAAGGAATTGGTGGGGAACAGCATGACCATGGAATTCATGCCTTTGTTTTTGGCCCTGATGGGAAGTTTTATTTTAATTTTGGTAATTCGGGCGGTGCAATAGAGGACAAAAACGGGGTGGTAATAAAAGATGTCAATGGGAAGGCCATTTCCAAAGAAAATTACAAAGAGGGCTTGGTTTTCAGGTGCAGCGCTGAATTTACGGACATAGAAGTGTTAGGGCAGAATTTTAGAAACAACTATGAAGTGGCCCTGGATTCTTACGGTACCATGTGGCAATCAGACAATGACGATGACGGTAACAAAGGGGTTAGGATCAATTACGTCATGGAATACGGAAATTTTGGATACCGTGATGAAATGACCGGGGCAGGGTGGAGGTCTAGCCGAACCAATAAAGAAAAGGAAATCCCACATCAACACTGGCACCTCAATGATCCAGGAGTGGTTCCAAACCTGCTACAAACAGGTGCTGGATCCCCCACCGGAATGGTCGTCTATGAAGGAAGGGCATTACCGGAAATATTCTGGGATCAAATGATCCATACGGATGCCGGACCCAATGTGGTGAGGGCTTATCCGGTAGAAAAGGATGGTGCAGGTTATCAAGCAAACCTTGTCAATATCATGGAAGGGGACAAAGACCAATGGTTCAGGCCTTCTGATATTTGTGTGGCTCCCGATGGTTCCATTATGGTGGCAGACTGGTATGACCCCGGAGTTGGCGGACACCAGGCCGGCGACTTGGATCGAGGCCGGATATTCCGAATCGCTGCTCATGATTCCCCATATGGACAGCCAGCGCTCAACATCAACACCTTGGATGGTGCAACTGAGGCGCTATTGAACCCCAATCTGTCCATAAGATACCAGGCCTGGAAAAATTTAAGGGCCATGGGCAAGGATGCGGAAGGGGCACTTTCAGAAGTTTTTGAAGAAAACAAAAATCCCAGGTTTCAGGCAAGGGCTTTTTGGTTATTAGCAAAAATTGAAGGCCTGGAAGGAAAATACATTCAAATGGCCATCAATCATGCTCATCCCGACTTAAGGATTTCAGGAATCAGAGCAGCCAGGCAATCCCAGTTGGATCTGATTCCTTTTCTTAAAAAAATGGTAAATGATGATGATCCGCAAGTAAGAAGAGAGGTGGCAATAGCCCTGAGAAACCACCCCTCGCCTGAGGCACCTGAGCTATGGGCTGCACTGGCCCAACAGCATGACGGAAAAGACAGGTGGTACCTTGAGGCCCTGGGAATAGGAGCAGAAGGGCAATGGGATAGGTTTTACCCGGCATGGGCCAATAAAATCACCGATAATTATGTTGGCAAAAACGATATCATATGGAGGGCCAGAACCGGGTCCTCAATAGCCGAATTGACCAAACTGGCCTCCAATAAAGAGGAACCACTCGAAAACCGGCTCAGGTATTTCAGGGCTTTTGACTTTAATCCCGACAAAAAAAACAAATCCATCGCCTTGATAAAAATGCTTGAAGAAGCCCACATCCAACCGGAAAGTCAAGGTGATTCCGGTAAGATCAATACCCTGGTCCTTACCCACCTGGAGCCAGAATACCTTAAGCAATCCAACATTGCCCAATCCGCACTAAGAAAAATGTTGGATACCCATCAAGGCACTGAAAGCTATCTGGAAATGGTCAGGAAATTTGAAGTGAGGGAAGAAAACCCCAGACTTTTGGAAATGGCGCTGGCTGAAAGCAACAGTCAAATTGGCAAAACAGCAGCCACCCTCCTTCTTCATCAGGGGGGAAGAAAAAGCATTCAAGAAGTATTGTATGGGGAACAGGAAGGCAAAGTCTATAATATGATAAATGTTTTGCGGGGTATTGGCACCCATGAAAGCCTTGAAATTCTGGAAAAAATGGTCTTTGATACGTCTCTTCCTTTGCCTGCCCGTAAAAATGCCACTTCAGCCATGGGGGGTAGTTATGGTGGGGAAGATAAAATTCTGGAATTGTTGAAGGCTGAGAAATTACCCGAAACCCTGATTCCCTCAGCCGTGACAGGTGTGAGCAGGGCTTGGAGAAAAAGTGTCCGTTTGGAAGCGGCTACCTATTTAGATCAAAACGGAAATGAAGAACATGCTCTCCCTCCGATGAAAGAGCTGCTGGCCATGGATGGAGACATTGAAAAAGGATTGGTGGTATTCAAAACCAATTGTGCAGTTTGCCATCAAGTGGGAGACTTGGGAATTGATTTCGGTCCCAAATTAACTGAAATTGGGAGTAAATTATCAAAAGAGGCACAGTACATCTCCATCATCCATCCAGATGCAGGCATCAGTTTTGGTTATGAAGGTTACGTCCTCGAAATGAAGGATGGCAGTACCCTGGGTGGAATCATTTCCAGTCAGACAGAAACAGATATTGAACTAAAAATGCCGGGAGGAAGTCAAATGGCCCTTAAAACAAGTGATGTCGCCCACATGGAAAAAATGGAAAACTCCATGATGCCATCAGGATTGGAAAAAGCCATGTCAACGGAAGATTTGGTGGATCTGGTGGCTTACCTTATGTCTCTGAAAAAGGAATCGTAATCAATAAATTAATTAAAAATGAAAGAATTTACCCAAAATCCAAGACGAAGTGTGATCAAAAAGATAGTCGGTACCGCTGTTATGGGCATGTTGGTCCCAAGCCTCTCCAACAGGATCATGGCTTCAGAAAGAAACCTTCCTCCTCAGCTAAAAGGTAACCTCAACCATTCTGTATGCCGATGGTGTTATAATGACATCGGTTTTGAGGACCTATGCCAAGCAGCTGTAGAAATCGGTCTGAAATCCATAGAACTGGCCGGACCGGAAGAATGGCCCATATTAAAAAATTACGGCCTGGACTGTGCCATGCCATGGGGTGCCGGATTGGGAATAGAAAGAGGTTGGAACAACCCTGATTTGCATGATGAACTGGTAAAGAGCTATGAAGAGGTTATTCCAAATGTAGCTGAAGCCGGGTACAAACAGATCATTTGCTTTTCCGGAAACAGAAACGGATTGGATGATGAAACAGGTATCAAAAATTGTGCGGAAGGATTTAGAAGGATCATACCTACAGCGGAAAAACATGGCATCACCATGTGCATGGAATTATTGAACAGCAAAGTGAACCATAAGGATTATCAGGCAGACCACACCGCCTGGGGAGTGGAGGTTTGTAAGGCGGTTGGCTCAGAAAACCTGAAATTGTTATATGACATTTATCATATGCAGATCATGGAAGGGGATGTAATTGCCACCATCAAAAAATTTGAACCCTATATATCCCATTACCACACCGGGGGGGTTCCTGGCAGAAATGAAATAGATGAAACCCAGGAGCTTTACTACCCCGCCATTATGAAAGCCATCCTTGAAACGGGTTATAAAGGGTATATTGGCCAGGAATTCATCCCAAAAAGGAAGGATAAAATAGCTTCTCTCCAACAGGGGGTTAATATTTGCGATATATAATTAAAAACGCCACCGAAAAAATTCAGTGGCGTTTTTAATGGTGGGTTGAATCGTTGACTCAATTCATATTAATTTTATTGTCATATAAGATCTCTTCAGAAATAGTTGGTTTCTTTTTGCTGGCTTTCTTTTTCTTGATAGAGGGCTGACGATCTGTGACTTTCGGGGCCTTTTTACAATTAACTTTCACATTTTTTAAAGTTTTCTTATCCATCCAATTCCCCAAAATTGCTGCCATCAATACAATAGTGGGTACCATGATGTGATCATTGAAGGAAAAACCGAAAAAAACCAGGGCTATGAACATCAGTTTAACGGTACCTAGAACCAAAGCGACCTGATCATGTCTCAACCCCATCCTCAATAAAAAGTGATGGACATGACTTTTATCCGGTTTTAAAGGAGATTTTCCATTTAAAGTTCTCTTTATAAAAATCCGGATGGTGTCGTAAATCGGCACAATCATAAAAGCCAAACCTGCGGATAAGGGAGCATTTAACTTTAATCCTTCCCAAGGGGCCATGGTCCCATTTTTATCGACAAAAAGGATCACTAAAACAGTCATGGCAAAGCCAAGACTCAAAGACCCGGTATCCCCCATGAAAATTTTGGCAGGATGCCAGTTAAAAACCAGGAAGGAAAGGATGGCCCCAACCAGGGTAAAGGAAATCAGGCTATAGGCTGTCATTCCCGAGCCATAAAACCAACAACCTAAAATAGTAAGGGTAATCAGGCTCAACGAACCCGCCAGTCCATCAGACCCATCTATAAGATTAAAGGAATTGGTCAAGATCAAGATGGCCAAAAAAGTGATTACCGCACTGATAAAATAAGGGATTTCATAAATTCCCATAAAACCATATAAGCCTGATATCCGGATATCAGCCATGACGATGACAAAAAATGCAGGAATGGATTGTCCTATTAATTTTTGGATGGCCGTCAATTCTATCAAATCATCCCTTAACCCCACGGAAAACATGATTCCCAATGCCACCAGGAAATACCGGGTCTGCACAATCTGATCAAATGTCAGCCAGGCCAATAATCCAAAGAAAGAGGCAGTTACGATAGCAATTCCACCCATGGAAGGAATATTCCCCATATGGATCTTACGCCCTCCCGGCACCTCGGTAAGGTTAATTTTTTTTAGTATCATGATCAGCACAGGAGTCATTAAAAATCCAAAGAAAAAAGACGTTGCTGTGGAAAGAAAAATATTCATAGTACCGAATTTTTACAAAAATAATAATAATGTCCTTATAAATTTCATTTTAAACCTTTTTTTACCCTAAAAGAAAATATTTACACTTTGTAATAATCCCTGTACCAGTGAATAAACTCCCCAATACCATATTCTATGGATGTAGCTGGTTTATATCCCAATTCGTTTTCCAATGCTGAAGTATCCGCATAAGTGGCAGGAACATCACCGGGCTGAATGGGCATCATTTCCTTTTTGCTTTGCATTCCCAAAGCCTTTTCTATGGCAAAAATAAAGTCCATTAACTTCACCGGATTCGAATTACCTATATTATACACCTTATAAGGTGCTTTAGAAGAACTTGGATCAGGATTTACCGGATCCCAATTAGGGTTTTCTACAGGAGGATGATCAATTACTCTGATCACTCCTTCTATGATATCATCGATATAAGTAAAGTCCCTTTTCATTTCCCCATAGTTGAATACCTGAATGGGTTTGTGCTCCAATATGGCTTTTGTAAACAGAAATAGTGCCATATCCGGTCTACCCCATGGTCCATACACCGTAAAGAACCTTAAACCCGTTGTGGGAATTCCAAACAAATGACTATAAGTATGGGCCATAAGCTCGTTGGATTTTTTGGAAGCTGCATAAAGTGATACCGGATGGTCCACGCTATGGCTCGTAGAAAAAGGCATTTGGGTGTTGGATCCGTAGACTGAACTGGAGGAAGCATAGGCCAAATGCTTTATATTATTGTGGCGACAGGCCTCCAATATGTTTATAAATCCCACAATATTCGCTTCAATATAGGCATCGGGATTCGTTAATGAATACCTTACTCCTGCCTGTGCGGCAAGATTTACTACTTTGTCGAAGTCTTGATCCTTAAAAAGATTCATTACCCCTTCTTTATCTTCTAATTTGAGTTGAATAAACCCATATTTGGGTTGGCTTTCACTTTTGATAAGCCGGCCGTATTGGATCTTATCCGGGTTGATTCCAGCTTTCCTTAAGCGGTCAAATTTTAGTTGTACATCATAATATTCATTAATACTGTCCAATCCCACCACTTCATCTCCCCTATCCAAAAGTTTTTCAGCCAAGTGCATGCCTATAAAACCTGCGGTACCTGTTATTAATATTTTCATTTTTAAGGTTTTTCCAGTTAATTTATTTAGAAATATTAAAAATTTAATCCGATTTTTTGATCAAATATTGCCTATAGTTCCCTTGGATTTCCTGAATTTAAAATATCCGGGATTTTTGATTTCTGAATCCCTATGCTTGAATTCCAACAAAATTAGACTAAAAGTACTAATTTCTTTCTAAAGTTTTTGCTTTACCCAGATTGTAAATGATACTCAACTGACCATGAACCGAAAAAAGGTTCTTCCCTTTAGGGAATTCCGGGGTACTATTGGGCTGGAGCAACCATTGGTAATTTAATCCCTGGATTAATTGGACTTTGGAACTTACCAATAATTTATCCCATTGTTGATCAAACAACAGCCCTAAACTCAAGTCAACCCAAGGTTTTCTTTCTTTTTGAAGGCCAAATGCTCTATAATAGAAATCCTGATGGTTAGCTAGTCTTTCCAATAATATCCCCATCTTATTTAGCTTTTCAATAAGCGAGAACTCAATGGTTTGAACGTTTGATCCCACTCCTGTCCCCACACCTAAAGCCTGTCCCTGGTTGGAGAAACCACGGGCTATAAAATGGGTGTGCCAGGTCAACCCTCCGGCTAATCCCTGATATCTAACATACCTGTTGACTGATTCCTGTTGGTGGGTAATTTCCCCTCGAATTTGTACCTTTTTGGAATAATTGGGTATATTAAACAATTTATTGAACCCAAAAAGATATGCTCTGGCATGATCAGGGTTTAAAATAAACTCTCTCCAATTATAAGAGTGATCTCTTTTTCCAAATTCCAAATAAATTTCTCCATTGGCCTCTTGGATTAAATACCTGCCAAAAACCGTTACCTGCTGATCCTTTCCTTCTGCATCCCTATTAAAGCCAATCTCGGTTTTTTGAAAGGGATCCAATACAGGCCACCAATCCCTAAAAGCCTTGCCGCGCATTTCATTATATTGTTGATAGGTTCTGCTCAGCCCTAAAAATAAATTGGGAAGCCATTTTGGATTGTAACTGATTGAAAATCCATTCAGGTATTTATGGTCACCTGAAAATTTATTGAAAAACCTATCATTTAAATCGGGGATTTGCGATGGAGGCAACTGCGATTCCTTTAAGGTCCCCATAATCAACTGCAATTCTACATTGCCCAGAAAGGTTTTGGCAGGCTTTATCGTATTAAAAGTTAAATGGGGAAAACCAGGAGCATTATTCCCTATAGTTAGTGTATTGAATTGGCCGGGTCCCCACCATATATTTTGAGTGGAAGCTCCCAATTCAAATGCTCCCAAAGTCGCTGAAATTTTAGACTGTCCCCACCAAAATTTGGAATATACCCCTTCGCCAAAGCGCTCGGGAAAATCTCCTGCATTCCAATAGACATATCTTTCAATATTCACCTTATCATCAAATTGATCGGAGAAACCAACGTATTCCGAATTTTGTGCAAATACAAACTCCGGTTGAAATTGAATCCTTAAAAAATTTAACTTTACATAGGCCCCCATGGTAGAATAATTTTGGAAACCTACATTCGGAATCATTAATCCATTGCCCCATCCATAAGGCCTGTTGACATTGTGTTGAATGGTGTTTCGGAAAAGTAAAAGGGTGAAAAATAATCCCGGTTCTGTGTTTTCTTGAGGAACTCCCAACCAGTCATCAGCGTAGGTTACATGGGATAAATCAATTGGTTTTATATTGAAGGAAATATTTTTTTCAATACTGCCCTCCAGTTGTTTTCTTCTTAATGCCTCCTCAAATGCCGGAAAACCTACTGGCAAACTTTGGGATAAGCAAAGCGAACATAGAAAAATTAATAAAATGGTAAAAATTAAAAGTCTCACTGTAGCCTTAGAGAAAATGTTCAACCCATGGACCAAAAATGGTCTTCAAATGTATTGACTGCTTTTTCCTTGGAAAATCTGCTTTCTAATAGCAATTCGGAGTTTTGAGATAAATAAAGCCTTTCCGTTTTTGATAGATCAAGGAAATATCTAAAACCTTCAACAATTTGATCCAAATGGTCAGGAGAGGCATCAAATCCGATCTTGAACTCCTTTATCATATTGGGGATCTCTCCTTCCATAATCGCAAAAATTGGTTTATGGGCCGTAAGATAAGTCGGGAATTTTGAAGGTATCATGATGTTGTATAAAGGGCTCTTTACAAGCGACAAAAATAAAACATCACTCGCTTCAAAAAAGGAACCCATTTCTTCAATAGGTCTCCTACCAGTGAAATTCACATTATTTATACCATCCTTATCTACCAGCTGTTTCAATGCCTTTAAATTGGACCCATCCCCAACAATATTTAAAAATACATCAGGATGGCTATCGGAAATTTCCTTAAATGCTTTTATTACAATTTCAAGATTTTGAACTTTACCCACGTTTCCTGTAAAAGTAAAATTAAATGAACCTGGCAATTTTATTGGTCCTATAGTGTCATTATTATTTGCGACCATAGGCCAGTTGGGAACCCAATGGATGTCCATTTTAGGAACCAGCATCTTTAAAGGCTTCTGAAATCCGTAACAAGACACAAAAATTTTATCACATCTTTTGTATACAAATTTTACAAGGCTATTAAGCAGAAGTTGAGAAAAGTAAGTCTTTTTAAAACCATAAGCATACACAGTATCCGGCCATAAATCCTGCGTCCAAATCCCCAATTTAACGCTATAAAACATTTTCAGAAAAACTCCGGGTAAGGCCACAGTTAAGGGCCCTGTCTGATAAATAAAAACCTTATCATATTTTTTTCCTATAAACAAGGCCGTGATGGTTCCAAAGAATATGAAACTAAAATAATTTAAAATTTTAATTGCCCCACTCTTTTGATAACCCGTAATCACGGGAAAGCGGTGTACAGTAATATCATCATATAAGGTTTTTTGGTAAACCTTGTTTTTATAACCTTTAAAAACCTTTCCAAAAGGATAAGAGGGTGTTCTTGTCAAAACTTCAATATTATAACCATTTTTTTTCCAGGTCTTTACCAAATCATTAATAATGAAATCTTCTGGATAAAATGCCTCGCATATTACCAAAGCCATTTTCCGACTCATCTTATCAAAAATTATAAATCGTTTGGTACAGTTTATGGTTTTCCTCCATGAATATTTTCATTTCATGTATCATT
The DNA here is from genome assembly GCA_040905205.1 of Cyclobacteriaceae bacterium. Classification (GTDB taxonomy): domain Bacteria; phylum Bacteroidota; class Bacteroidia; order Cytophagales; family Cyclobacteriaceae; genus Cyclobacterium. The sequence goes on along the minus strand of JBBDSB010000485.1, from coordinate 15,291 downwards.
TCTGAATAAGAGGGTACAAAATAATTAAAATCTTCTTTTTCACTTTTTAAACTTTTATCTATTTCTTTCCCATTTACGGGATGAATTTTTAGTTCTTTATTAAAATGCTTTTGGAAGGATTTCAGTAAATCAAATTTTGAAATCCTTTCTCCATTGGTAATATTTATCAAACCTACACAATCCCTTTTAAGACAATACGCAATAACATTACTTAACTCCACCGTGGTTACACCCCCCCAAAATGATTTTTTATAGCCATTGATTTCATTGCGCTGATGCATAAACCAGTGGAATAATCCTTCTCCATTAGCCTTCAATTCAGGTCCCACTATTGATGTTCTTAAGGTAAGGTGTTCTGAATCATTGATTTCCCCCAAAGCTTTACTTCGGCCATAAATATCATCAGCATCACGGAAATCTGTTTCTTTATACGCACCTGATTTTCCTGAAAAAACACAATCAGTTGAAATATGGATTACTTTCGCAGAAACCGAACCGGCTGTATTGGCCAACCAATGAGGGAAATAGGCATTAATGAAAATGGCATTTGCCGGATGATCACTTGAACCTTTGATCAGTACCCCCACACAGTTAATAATGAAATCCGGTTCAAATTTAAATATTAGTTTTTCCAACTTCTCTAGATTGGTGATATCACATATTATGGATTCCTTTCTGAGCTGATTTCTAAAGGAGATGTCAAAGATTTCAAAATCATTTAATGAATTGAGTTTGTAAAAAACCTGATGTCCCAACATCCCTGTTGACCCTAAAATCAAAACCTTTTTCATTTCTTATCCCAGGTTACTTTATTGACAATGGAGGTATAACTCTGAATTACCCTAATCACGCGAGTAGATACATTTTTAATTTCATATTCCCATGGCAAGTGTTCCTGGCTTTCACTATGTAATTGCTTTGCAATCGGAATAGATTGTAATAAGCTTTCCTTATTAATGCCACCTAAAACAATATTTCCGGAATCAATGGCTTCTGGTCTTTCTGTGCTTGTTCTTATACTTACAGCCGGAAAATTCATCATAGCGGATTCTTCACTGATCGTTCCGCTGTCTGATAAAACGATGAACGCATCCTTTTGCAATTTGACATAATCAAAAAATCCCAAAGGTGCTATGTTTTGTATCAGGGGATGAAATGAAACACTCTCTGCCTCGATTTTCTTTCTGGTCCGGGGATGGGTGCTAAAAACAACAGGCATTTTATATTCCTCTGCCATTCCATTTAATGCCTCTACCAATATTGAAAAATTATTTGATAAATCAATATTTTCTTCCCGATGAGCACTAACCACTATGTATTTGTCGTTTTGAAGTCCTAAATTTTCACATATTTTACTCTTTTGAATTTGGTTTTGATAGATATCAAGCACCTCTTTTAATGGCGACCCTGTAACAAACACATGATCCTTTCGAAAACCCTCACTTAATAAGTACCTTCGGCTATTTTCGGTATATGTCAAGTTGATATCGGAGATGTGGTCAGAAAGCTTTCTATTGATTTCTTCCGGTACATTCTGATCAAAACAGCGGTTGCCCGCTTCCATATGAAAAATGGGAATCTTTAGCCTTTTCGCAGAAATCGTACACAACACACTATTCGTATCACCCAGCACCAATAAGGCATCAGGTTTGATTTCCCTCAGGATTTCGTAAGATTTTGCAATGATATTACCGATTGTTTGGCCCAGGTGGTCACCGGCAACATTCAAAAAATGATCCGGTTTTCTAATTTCCAAATCATCAAAAAAAATCTGATTTAAAGTATAATCATAATTTTGACCAGTATGTATAAGGATGTGATCAAAAAACAAATCGCATTTTTTGATACATTCTGATAATCTGATAATTTCCGGTCGGGTGCCTATAACGGTGACCACTTTCAATTTTTGCATCATTAACGGTTTAATTTCCAATTTTGCAACTCTTCGGTGACATATTCGATTTCCAAGAGCTTGTTTTTTATTTCAGTTATATCCAATCTTTTGGTGTTATGTGAATTATAATCTTCAATATCAGAGGCTTTGGGATCCCCTTCGGTAAAATAACTCCCATAATTCAGGTCTCTGACATCTGCAGGAATTCTATAAAAAGAGCCCAAATCCTCGGCTTTGGCCATTTCCTCTCTGGTACAGAGGGTTTCAAACAATTTTTCCCCATGCCTTGTCCCTATTATTTCAATTTCACTTTTCGAATCAAAAAGTTCGATGAGTGCGGTGGCCAGATCATGGATCGTGGAAGCTGGTGCCTTTTGTACAAATAGATCTCCCTGATCTCCATGATCAAAAGCGAAAAAAACCAAGCTAACGGCCTCATCCAAAGACATTAGATACCTTGTCATATTGGGATCAGTAATGGTTATTGGTTTTAAAGCTTTAATTTGTTCAATAAATAAAGGAATAACCGACCCTCTGGATGCCATCACATTTCCATATCTTGTTCCACAGAAAATACTTTCTTCATCATTCAAATTTCTCGATTTAGCTACCATCACCTTCTCCATTAAAGCCTTTGACATCCCCATGGCATTAATCGGATAAGCTGCTTTATCTGTACTCAGAACCACTACTTTTTTCACCCCGAATTTCTCGGCAGCGGTAAGGACATTCTCTGCGCCAAGTACATTTGTTTTGACTGCTTCCAATGGGAAAAATTCACAAGATGGGACCTGCTTCAGTGCCGCAGCATGAAAAATATAGTCGACACCCTGGACAGCGACTTCCACGGATTGTAAATCCCTTACATCTCCAATATAAAACTTCACTTTGGGATTTTTCAACCTGTTCCGCATATCATCCTGCTTTTTTTCATCCCGGCTGAATATCCTTATTTCTTGAAACCGGTCGTCATTTATAAATTGATGAAGAACCGCATTTCCGAATGAACCAGTCCCCCCGGTTATTAAAAGTTTTCTATTTTTTAACATTTTCACTAAATAATTTATTGTATAATGTTTTCGAAGAGGCAAGGTCTCTTTTATATATTTTATTCCAATATAATAGCGCATTGGCGCTTAACTCATCATATTCATGTGGCCTTAATCTGGAAAATTGGTTTAAAACCTGAAGAAATCTTTCGGGGGAATCCAAAGGGATTGCCCAGCCTGCCTTTTGTTCTTCCAATTCCTTCCAGGGATGTTGATCACTTAAAATAACAGGACATCCGTTTTGTAAGGATTCTGCAATAACATGGCTGTAATTCTCTCCTTTAGTAGGAAAAAACAAAAAATGATGCTTTTGGAATAAAACTTGGGTCTGATTGTGAGATACTTCTCCCTTAAAATTGACTTTGACATTTGAAGGAAGCTTATTGATTATATTTTGGCATTTCTGTAAATAATCCTGATCTTCAAGAGGCCCAAAAATTGAAAAATCAACTGGAAAAGTAACCTTATTTAAAAGGGATAAAGCGAAATCAAGATTTTTAATTTCCGCTACCCTTCCCACAAATAAAAGTAATAGCTTTTTGGAAATCGGTGGTTTGCTCTTAATTATTGAATTGAATTCATCATGGTCAATGCCTTGCCCGGATAAATTTGGCGCTATTGATACCCTTACTTCTTCACCCATAATCCGCTTAATATTATTTTCTTCTTCCGGGCTTGTAGCCTGCCATGTTATTTGCTTTTGAATATTGCATGTTTTGAAAAATTTAAGATAAAGCTCCTTCTTTTGGGGTTTTATGGCCAATGCCCCAGACGAAAATTCCCCACGTGGAGCAATAATGATTTTCTTTTGAAAACCTAAAGCTGCAATACAGGGTAGAATGCCAAAAAAAGGACTAAAAAAACTGTTTAAATAAATTAAATCATAATGGCGGATCCCAAAATAAACCTTAATGAAACTTCTAACACTTCGGTGAAAATAATAAATTTTATAGTTGGGTTTTATTACCCATCTATTCATTTGAACTCCTTTATAGGGAAGGGGATCTTTAATGTCCCTATCACTGGTAATGAGGCTATATTTATTTTGATCAGCCGTTACTTGTATTAAATTATGGATAGATCGAATTGGACCTCCCGCTTTGAAACCAGGCAAAAAATATTGAGCAAATATTAAAATATTCATTTTCTTCATAAATAATTCCAAATCCAATCAAAAGGTTTTAATATGAAATAAAACAGGTTTCCCACTACCATAAGTATCAATATGGGGTATAAGTTATTGTTTAGCATTTCGTTGGATATGGGTTTAAAAAAAAACATGGCTAAATATCCGGTAAGAAAACCATAGTAAATCCGGGTAGTCATTCCAAAATACTTGATCGCATAAACTGATCCAACAAAAAACAAACATAAAGTTAATAACAGAAATATTGCTCCAAAATTGGCATAAAAAGTATTCCTATCAATGAGAAAGGTAGACAAAAAAACAGACAATACTAAAATACTGGAAAAGGCGGAAAAGGATTTTACTATCATTTGAACAAAGGTTTCTTTTCCAAATTCACCCATAAATGGCCAAAAAAAATACCTGAAGGGGTTGGGCTCATAAAAGATGGAGGGAAACCGGCTCACCCAAAATCCGATCATGGTATCTTTGGCTTTTTGGTCCCCCTCCACATAAGTTAAGGCCAGCTCTCTACGGGGATATGGAAGCGCTCCTTCTGCACTTTCCCCATCAGGAAGTAAGAGTATTCCCAAAGGAGCAACTATTGCCCTGGGAATAGGGGCCACCTTATAAACCAGTAACCCTAAAAGAAAAAATCCGATCACAAAATAACTAGGGCTGATTTTCCATTTTATAGAACGTATTACCCACACCATCAGCAAACTGGGTATAAACATGAGCGGTATATGAATCCGGGTGAAAATCAGTAAAAGAATTCCAAATACCACCCAACTCCAACGTTTTGGGGTAGTAGAAATGCCTGCAAAGAAAGACAAAAAGCCCAATGCGGCAAATCCATCTCTAAGAACAAAGGTAGAAAAATACCAACCTATCGAAATCAGCAAAAGAAGGATGAGGGATTCTTTATTTGAAAAAGTGGCTTGGTTAAAAAGGAAAAAAAGCGTCAGGCCCCACATCAGGGTGAAGCAGATTTTCGCAAATATCCCCATGACCATATAATCATTGAAAGGGGAAACCAGATATACAAATAGCTTATAAAAAAAATAACTGAAATCGAGGTCATTTATCTTAATTCCCTGATCATTAAAATCCATCGCAGCGGAAATAAAAAAATCCTGGTCTCCATCATGGAATTGGTCAAAGAACCAAAAAACCTCCACGCTGGAGGCTAGGGTAAAGGTAATACCTCCAAGGTAATATATCAGCAAATAACTTTTAAAAGCCTTTTGGGCATATAACAAGGAAGCTAAAGCCGCAGCAACCAGTAAAATCAAAAACATGGCTTTCTCAATTCTTCCGAAAATTCTTTGAAATTGTCAAAGGCATTGTAATTATTTTCCCAGATGACAAACGCATTCTCTCTAAAGTCGGGCCACCGTTCCCTTTTTTCATTAAATTCGCTGATAGCACTTGCTAATTTATTTTCATCCAGATTGGCTGGAAGCAAAAATTTCCATGCAGGGTCAATAATTTCTGCATTGCCCCCTACCTCACAGGCCATGCAAGGGATGCCAAAGGAATAGGCTTCCATAATGGATACCGGCAAACCTTCAGAAGAGGAGACATTCAAAAACAAATCCACCTGGTTTTCCCGGTAGTAATCGTAAACAAATTCATTGGGCTTATTCCCCAAAAGTTCTATGCTTATATTTTCACGGGTATTGGAATTAATGATCTTTTTTATTTCACCGAGCTCCTTCCCGTCACCAATATGGACCCATTTCACTTTCATTTTTAATTTTAATACAGCCTGAGCTATTAATGCCACCCTTTTTACTGGCTTTAAATAGGATACGCTTAAAATGTTCAAACCCTCTTGAGAATATAAATTACACATCTGTGTGGGATATACCCCGAGTCTTGAAATCTTAGTTTTATCCTTTGCAAAACCTTTTTCCAACAAATAATTCTTTCCATCCTCGGAAATGCAATATACCCTGCTTATGGCATTGCTGACAAATGGATCAAAAGGTTTCAACCCACCGAATTCCAGGTAGAGATCTTCTCTATGGGCCCTTGTAAAGGCGCAGTCAATCCTATTTTTATATTTTAAATAGGCTATTGCAGTAGCCGATTCATTTTTCCAATAGGAATAATATATCGTATCTGACAGGATTAATTGACGGTGACGGATAAAACCGATCAAAGTGGAAATCTTAAAAGACTGCTTAAGGATGGCGAAGCTGTTTTTTATATTAAATTTTTTGGGAACTTGGAAAGGGAGGACCAACATCCGAATAAAAAGCCCTAAACTAAAATATCTGAAGGAAAAATTTGCCTGACACAGCTTTACGTTTGGAGGTAGATCCCGTTTATGGCTGTATTCAAGTTTACGATGCCAAACTATCCTGGAAGGGACGATTATTATTTCAGAAAAGGCTTCCTTTAAGGTTTGAATCTCATTATGTAAAAAAACTTCAGCATGACCAAAAGGATATTCGTAACTAAAAATAATCAATTTCTTTTTATTGATCATATCAGTTTTTTTACTTTATAGTACCGGAAAAAAGCCTCTTTGAACAAAAACCGGAGTTTGTTCTTTATTCCTACATGAAAAAACATTTTTTTCATCTCTTTTAAAAAATACCTGGCTTTTTCACTTTTTGTTTTTTTGGCTATCAACCAATAATTATAATAATACTTATAAAGTAAATCTTCATCCTGAACCAGATTTTTGTGCTTTTCGCAAAAGGCAATATTGGAATCAAAATGATGGCTCCTGGTTTCTCCCTTTAACCAATGGATGACCACATCAAAACTGTCAAAAAATACCCAATTTTCCACCAGATGTAATCTTATAAAAAAATCATAATCCTGGTTTCTCTGTAGATCCTCATCAAATTTAACCGATCTGGCCAGGCCTCTTTCCACTATTAAAGTGCTGGTCTGAGCAAATGAATCATCTGATAAAAGAAAATCTATTGGAGATTCCCCAAGAAAAATCCTGCGACTATTTTTTCTAATTTCTTTTGTTCCGTTATTTATCAGTCCTCCGCTGTAAACCGCTTTTGGCTTCGATAGTGACAAAAATTTGGCGACATTCACTAACCTTTCAGGTTTCCACTCATCATCCGCATCCAACAACGCAATATAAGAACCAGATGCATTTTCTATTCCGATATTCCTACAGGCATTTGCCCCTTTTCTCCTATGTGAGGGGCGTTGAAAAAGCCTGATTCGGGTATCTTTTTCAAGGTGTTTTTGAATGATTGAAACCGTATCATCTTTGGACCCGTCATCCACTAGCAATAATTCCCACTTTCCAAAGCTTTGATTTAAAACCGAATTGATACATCTTTCAATGGTTTTTGCCCTGTTAAAAACGGGAACGATAACTGAAAAGGAAATTTTCATTTACCCAACAAATATTAAATTCTCATTAAAATAACCTGATTTTTTGAACACGGTTTTTCTTAAAGCAATCCCATCTGTACATGGCAACCCATTGTTTCCTTTCACCATGGACTGAAAAAATTCAAATCCTGAATAGGGCACCCTCATACAGGAGATGTCATTTTCGGCCTGATCGATTGGCAGATATGGCAAATAAAACAGCCATTTCCAGGTTTTTTTCAGCATTATACACGGTTTTTACTACGGAGATTAAAAATTCATCCCCCCATAAACTCGATTCATTTTATTCAAATAAATATAGACAAGCAACCCAAAAAGAATAATACCACAGATTACAATCCCAAGTCCTAAATAAATGAAAAAATAAAGGATGAACTTAGGCTCGGAATGATTCCTTGGAACTACTGGTTTCTCAATATAAAAAAATACCGGCATTTCTCTTTTTAATCGGATTTGGGATTGTTCCAAATTTTGACTTAATGAATTTAAAATATTGAAAGAAAGGTTAAGTTCAGATTGCAGATTCTCCTCATTGGATTGCACCATTTGGGAAATAACCCCCTGGTTTTGGTCCCGAAACTGCGCCAGGGTTTTTTGAGCCTCTCTGTATTTTTTTTCTGCTTCGTTTTTACGCTCTTTCACAAATTGGACGTTTCTACTCAGTTTTTCGGTTTTATAGGCAATCAAAAAATCTTTTAAATTATTCACAACAAGAATGTTCAATCGTGTAGAAATTTCAGGCTCAGGCATTTTAACCAAAAGCGTTAATAATTGGTCCTCAACAAGTACCGATATCCTGGATTTTAATTCACCAATGGCAAAATTTTGAAAACTATTATATTCTCTCAGCTCATTTTCCTTTTCATCCATGATATTGAAAATACCTGAACCATTTGATTGATCCTCAGAAGGAGGAATTTTCTTGAAAGATTCAGGTAATTCTCCATTATATCTGTCAAGAATAAAAAATTCCTCCAGGCTCACTTCTTTTTCAAAGAGGGTGGAAAAAAATTGATGATGGATCAAATCAAAAATAAAGGAATGACTATGGATGATTTTTTCATATAAATTAGGATCAATCTGAATATTATCCTCACTAGGAGCTGATAAATTTACCCCTGCCATATTGGCAAGGTTACCGAGCTGACCCAGATTGCCCCTATTGGAAGATTCCAGAAGTAGTTCACTTTTTGATTCATATTCTTTATTCTGAATAAAGAAAGAGATGATTCCAATAATTAAAGACAAAACAATCACGGCAAAAAAATAGATCTTCAATCTCCAAAGCACACGAATTAAGACATTCAAATCCAATGAATTTTGATTCTTAACAGCAGAAAGGATATTTTTTATTTTTACCATCACAGATTTAAATTTGATGTTTTTTGGGCGACTGTACAAATGGCAATATTTATGAGTTTCAAAAACTTGTAATCGATTTGATTGAAAATTATTGTCATAGTATCCTCAACTATTTCCAGGCACCACCCACTTTTACATACAAATCTGTCTGTTTACCAATCAAGGAGGATTACAAACAGCGGCTGAAAAGTTTGAATAGGTAATTCAAAATTAAAAATCAAACTTCTTCAGGGTATGATTGAACGGCAATACAAGCATCATGTCAAAAAAAATTTCCCAACTGCTACACTTAGAAATGGTTTTCAAGTCTCGCCATGGATTTTTTTTACTTTTACGGAAGGAAGAAATACTTTTACAAAAAAATAGTCTTAATCAATTTAACTTTCATGGTGACAACCGGTCTATTAAAATAGCCAAAGTCGCTAAACTTGAAGCCATCCCGATCCAGGCCTGGACTGACAAAGGTTCTCTTTCAGGCTTTTTGGGAACAATGATTTCTGCTCCTGGCTCAATTTTCGGGAAGAAAGTAAAAAATAAAAATTTATTGGTCCTACTTACATCTCCATTGGCATAAATTACATAGGATCGGCCCTTTCTGGCTTCTTCGGTAAATCCTCCCGCCCTGGAGATATAATTTCGAAAGCCCCGGGATACATCATACCTTGCAGTGGTAGGATATAATACTTCACCCCGCATTTTTACCGTCTGCAATTGTTTAGGTATACTGATAATATCTCCCTCCTGCAAAATCAAATCATATTTGGAACCGGGTTGTTGTAAAATTTTTTCCATCTCTATACCGATCAGTTCCTGCTCTCTTAAAGCAATTTCCATCACGGAACTATCGGTTCCCTCCAAAAGGGAATAACGGTCTTCGGAAAATGTTTCATTATTAATGGATCCTCTGTTCATTTTTGAACGTTCCTCTCTCAACATTGTCACCTGCTGTTGCAATCGATTCAACAATCGTTTTTCTGCTTCAGTATTATCTCTGGTTTTGTCTATGTCCAAATTATCCCATAACGATTCCAGATTTTCCAATTTTTTATCCTCCTCAGCTTCTTCATCATAATACTCAGTCCTGCGAATCAAGGTAGCTCCTTTTGCGTAAGCAAACTGATTCAAGCCACCAGCTCTTTCCAAAACATCAGAAATTCGCTCATCTCTTTTTTCCAGTGCAAATCCGCCGGGATATAAGACCTCGCCTTCAACCTCAACAATTTTCTCCACCTGAAATCCGGGACTTTTTCTGACAAACACATGATCAAAAGGAGATAATTTTAAGTTTTGCTCCCCTTCGATTAAAGAAAGATCCTGATTCACGGTTAAGGTAATAATCTCGGCGATTTTTCCACTGGGATCATTTTTTACCCTCCTGGCTATTTCAATAAAAGAATTTGTAGCAGATTCCTTAAATCCATTTGCTTTAATGATCAAGTCTTCTACTGTCATGTTTTCCCCAAATTGGAAAACACCGGTTCGATTCACTTCACCGGAAATCTGAACGTAATATTCTTCTTTCAAGTCATAAATGCTGGGGACATTTAATATGTCTTCCCTCTTTAAGAGAATGTCCTGGGATGATCCATAAAGGACTCCACCCAGGTCGACAGACAATATTTCCATCGTGAAATCAGAATTAGTACGGTAAAGTGTAGCCCTGTTTGAGAAGGCATCTCCCCGGAGACCTTCCGCCTTTTCTACCAAATCTGTCAGATTCATGCCTTCCTGAAGCGCAAATTCTCCAGGTCTGAATACCGCTCCAGCAATTTGAACCCTGTTTTCATATCGCTGTAAAATTTCTCCTACTATAAAATGATCCCCGTCTTTAATGTGGAAATCACCATAATCTTCTTCATTTACGTTGTCTACTTTCATTTGCCTATCGGTGGTTCTCCTTACCGTAACCATCGGTTGATAAGCCTCACTTGTAAACCCCCCGGCAAATCGGACAAGATCATCAATGCTTTCCTGCCCTTTGATTTCAAAAAACCCTGGCCTCCTGACGGGTCCCTCCAGTTCCACCCTGTTTCTAACAGGTGGGACGATTACCACATCATTGTCCTGCAAGATGATATTTTCTTCCTGATCACCGGAAATAAGAAAATCATAAATATCCACTTCCCCCACGAGCTTACTTTCGCGGTAAACCTGTATTTCTCTGAAGGTCCCATCTTCATTAGGGCCTCCTGCCATGAAGAGTGCGTTGAAAACCGAAGCAAAGGAAGGCAAGGTATAACTTCCGGGTTTCTGCAATTCCCCTGCTAAGGTTACATGGATGGACCGGATATTTCCAACCCTGAGCTGCATGAAGGTGTTGGGATTGGGTCCTGCCAAATCCGCATAAATGTTTTTCAAGGCGTTTTGGACTCTGGTTCGGGCCACTTCCACAGTAGAACCACCCACATTGATAGGCCCCACATTAGGTACAAATACCCTTCCCTCGGGAGAAATGGTCAAGTCGTAGGATTGCTGGGAAGCCCCATAGATGTCGATCAATAATTGATCTCCCGCCCCAAGTACATATTGTGGTGGGGTGGGAAGATTGAGATTGGGACTGAAATTAAGCTCCCTATTATGGAATAAAGTGAATCCAAATATTTTTTTTTGCTTGGGACTGAGGTCAAAATAGGGATCCCCCCTACGCAATGAATCAAAAACATCGTGATCATAATCCAATCCGGGAGCCTGCCTTAACCTTCGTCCAGATGCATCCAGATTGGCCCCTTGACTTTCTGAACCTGACTTTAGGGCTTGAATCCTTTGCCTTAATTTCGCTACTTCCGAAGTAGGCATGCCTCTTTCCCTTGCCATGGCTTCCAATTGCCCTTCATTCAATCCTGCAACCTGAGCTCTACGGATAAGTTGCTCTACCTGAGCATCGGACAGTTGATCCACTTTGACATTTTGAATATCCTGTAAGGACTGGCCACAGGCAAGGCTGCTGAAAAACAAAAATAAAATGACCAGAAACCATCCCGGCCTACTCATTATTCTATTATTGGGCATAAAGATCATTTTATCCTTTTAGAACTAAAACATAAAATCTTAGAGATGTCAAAACTCTTCCCATAATAAAAAAACACAGCTTCGCCACCTCAGTTACATTAAGGAACGGAGGGAAATTGAAAAATTTCTAAGAAATATAATTTTATTAAATATCGGCACAAAAGTAATCAATCCACCTGTAATAACATAGAACGGGATTGATTATTCCAAACAAGGGAAGGGAATAAACCAAATTAAAAATTTAAAAAATTAAATTATCATTATAAAATATTTTAAAATCAATTAAAATGGAACAAAAAAATAATTTGATTCCCTTTTAATTAAACTAGAAATATGCCCGGCTTTCAATTATTCTTGTTGATTCAAAACTTTATGGCCCCCTTTCATCAGGAGTATATCTCTTTTAAAGATGCCCACATCTGAAATTACCATGTCCTCCACCAGCATTTTCAAATCATATTTTGGCTTCCATCCCAATTTGGTTTGTGCTTTGGTAGGATCTCCGATCAATAAATCCACCTCGGTAGGTCTAAAATATGCCGGATCAATTTTTACCAAAACATCTCCCTTTTTTACTATAAAATTTGTCAGCCCCAGGATATCGAAGGCTTTTTCCTTATCAATATCATCCAGAATGCCTTTTTCATCCAATCCCTTACCTACAAATTTCAACTTAAACCCTACTTCTTCAAAAGCCATATTTATAAAGTCCCTAACCTTGGTGGTCACTCCAGTGGCGATCACATAGTCTTCCGGTTCATCCTGCTGTAAAATCCTCCACATGGCATCCACATAATCTTTGGCATGCCCCCAATCCCTTTTTGCATCCAGATTACCCATAAATAAATCCTTTTGAAGGCCCAGGGCAATTTTGGCTACGGCTCTGGTTATTTTACGGGTAACGAATGTTTCACCCCGAAGCGGTGATTCATGATTGAATAATATGCCGTTACAGGCATACATCCCATAGGCCTCCCTATAGTTTACCGTAATCCAATATCCATACAGTTTCGCAACGGCATAAGGAGACCTTGGGTAAAATGGGGTAGTTTCTGATTGGGGTACTTCCTGGACCAAACCATATAGTTCCGAGGTGGAAGCCTGATAAACTTTTGTTTTTTTCTCCATGCCCAAAAGCCTGACAGCTTCCAGAATCCGCAGGGTTCCAACACCATCTGCATTAGCGGTATACTCAGGCGTATCAAAACTGACTTTGACATGGCTCATGGCAGCCAGGTTATAGATTTCATCCGGTTTCGTCTCCTGTATGATCCTGGTAAGGTTCATGGAGTCGGTGAGGTCACCATAATGTAGAAAAAGTCTTTGGTTTTCATCGTGTGGATCCTGATACAAATGATCAATCCTTCCTGTATTGAAAAGGGAAGCCCTTCTTTTTATGCCATGGACGATATACCCCTTTTCCAATAACAATTCTGCGAGGTAAGCCCCATCCTGGCCGGTAATCCCTGAAATTAATGCCGTTTTCATATATGCTGTTTAATTTTTTACTTTGCTGCTTTCTTATAACTTAACTTCCTTAATTTTTTCAATGTTCTCTACAAACCATTTATAGGTGTTTTTTATACCTTCTTCCAAACCAATCTTCGATTTCCATCCTGCATGGGTCATTTTGGATATATCCATCAGTTTCCGGGGAGTGCCATCAGGTTTGCTGCTATCCCAAACAATTTGCCCTTTATGTCCGGTTATGTTCCTGATCCGTTCTGCCAGCTCCTTAATAGAAAGGTCTTCACCGGAACCAACATTATAAAGATTGTCCTCAAAGGTGTTTTCAATGGCAAAAATCACCGCTTCCGCCATATCATCGACATATAAAAACTCCCTTTTGGGAGACCCGGATCCCCATAATTTTACCGGGGCATTCCCATTGATTTTCGCCTCGTGAAATTTCCGGATCATGGCAGGCAAAACATGGGAAGTTTCTAAATCAAAATTATCAAAAGGACCATATAGATTGGTGGGCATAAGGCTGATAAAATCCCTGTTATATTGTTTTCTGATGGCTTCACAAGCCTTTACTCCTGAAATTTTTGCCAATGCATACCATTCATTGGAAGGTTCCAGGGAGGAGGTCAACAAATATTCCTCTTTTAAGGGTTGGGGTGCCAATTTTGGGTAAATACAGGAACTTCCCAGAAAGACAAATTTTTCACATTGATGCTTCAGGGCCCCATCGATCAGATTATTTTGGATTACCATGTTATCCATTAAAAATTGGTAAGGGTAGTTATTATTGGCCAAAATGCCGCCAACTCTCGCCGCCGCATCGATAACAATTTCCGGTTGGTGGCTGCTATAAAAATTGTGGACAGCCGACTGGTTTTTCAAATCCAGTTCCTTACTGCCGTAGCCCAATAAATTATCATATCCCTTCCTTTTCAATGCCCTCCAAACTGCAGCGCCTACCATTCCCTTATGGCCGGCAATATAAATTTTTTTTTGTTTACTGACCATCCTTTTTAGTTTAACAATTGCGGATTATCTCTTTCCAGGCGTTCATAGACCTTCTTAACCTCTTGTGCGTTGTTTCGGTTCAATACCAATATGGCATCAGGGGTTTCTACCAGAATGATCCCTTCCAATCCGACAATTTCAACGTGTTTTTCAGAACCTAACACCAGGTTGGATCCCCTTTTTTCCTTGGATTCTTTTGGAAAATATTCGTATAGGGCATCAAATGAGCCCATATCTGACCAATCAAATGCAGATGGCACCACTTTGATTTTACTGGATTTTTCCATCACCGCAAAATCAACACTGATAGAAGGTATTTCCATGCTAAGGTCCAAAGGTAAAAACCCGTTTTCGGCTGCCGATAAGGCAAGTTTGGAAGCAGATAAAACAGTAGGTTCATATTTTTCCAACTCTTTCAAATAAGTCCCCGCAGAAAAGCAAAACATGCCACTGTTCCAAAGAAAATTTCCTTTTTCAATAAATTTTTTGGCCAAATCAGCATTTGGTTTTTCCCGGAAAGACAATACATCATTGTTATGGTACTCAATATAACCAAAACCAGTTTCCGGTTTGGTCGGTACTAAGCCAAAAGTTACCAAATAACCCTCTTTGGCAAGGGAAATGGCTGACTCAAGGGCAGCGGTGTACTTTTCCAGGTCACCGATCAAATGATCGGAGGGGGTTACCAGCAAAATATCCTCAGGGTCCAGAAAAATTGCTGCAAAAGCGATAGCCGCAGCCGTATTTCTGGGGGCTGCTTCGATCAGCTCCAAATAGGACTGTTGATCAGTATTATAGAGGATTTCCCTGGAAAGCTGGTAATTATCGACACCACCTACTACCATGATTTGGTTACAAACAGATCGATTTCTTTTTACGGTTTTCTCAAATAAGGATTCTCCATTAAAGATTGAAAGGTACTGTTTGGGCCTGCTCTTTCTTGATAGGGGCCATAATCTGCTTCCCACACCTCCTGATAAAATTACATTTACAATTTTCAT
>JBBDSB010000484.1:0-25110 GCA_040905205.1 Cyclobacteriaceae bacterium | reverse complement strand
GGATCCACCAATACAGTGAAAAGCAATCAGGTCCAAATTCCCAGAAATCGTAGACGAATCCTTCCATTATTTCACCGGCAAGCCCCATCAGCTCCTCTACAGAAAGATCTTCTCTATATCCCATAAAGGCATTTCCGGCATAAAAATGCTCCTTGACCCGATTGTCAAAGAAAAATGCCTGATAGACATGGGTGCTTCCAAGTTTATTCATTTTATTCTTATATATTTTTTCCTGATTTAATACCCTTCCCTTTCACCCCCACACAGCCAAACCCCTGGCTCCCCAAATGCCCGAATCCGGCATAGTAGGCGATCTCCTGCAATTCCACAGGAGCCCGAAAATCAAACTCGTACATATACCCAACCAGCATGGTGGCCTGAGCGGTCAGTTGCTTGATCCTGACCCCGTTTTTGAAAATCTTCCCGCTTGCATTAAAGGAAAAATCCGGTATCTCCACCACTTTCTGACCTGGTTCTTCATTCCCTGCACCCGCAAAAGCCCGGGATTTGGAAAGCAGGTTTAGGAGCAGTAGCATGCCATAATCTTTATCATTGGGGTGCAGGTAATCTTCTCCACCCTCATTCCTTTTCCGCCTTAGGAAAATCGGGGACAGGCAGCGGTAATGCATCTTTTCTTTAAACACAGGCGGGGGCAAGGCCTCAATACCGGATACCCTGTAGGTCACCTTGCTGATTTTATCCCCCAGTACCAGGACCTGGTCCATAAAAAGCCCTTTGATAAACTCTTCCGCTGCCCGGTCCACCATAAAGCTGATCTCAAAAGAGGCCTGTTCCCCGCTGTGTTCTATCCTGCCGGCATCTTTTACAATACGAAAGCTATCAAAGGAAATCCTGGAAAAAGTGAAAAGCCGAAAGCGGCGGCCATAGGCCAGGTAGCCTTGTTCGTGCAAGAACCTGCTAAAGGTACTGTCAGCCCGGTCAATGGTCTTGTAGATCAAAGATGAAAGCTCGTACTGGTAATTGATGGGAAGAAAGGAAGCCTTTTCCTGCCGCTGTAGGGAGATTAAAAACCGCATGGATTTTTTTTAAATGATTGATGGGTTTACGAAAACAAAAAACCTCCGGCAGGTGATCCACAGCCGGAAAAGTTTAAATCAAAGCCTGAGAAAAAAGGAGTTTAAAAATCACATTAAATTTCCTAAAGGCAATATCGGAAAATTATTAAGAGTAAAAAATACCGTGAACAGGGTATTTTTTTGGAATATTTGGTTTTTTACTTATTTAATAAAACATTATTTCTTTATGCTTTCATAAAACGCCATCCATCCCTCCTGAAAGGACTGCTGGGTATCACGGCTCCACTCCCTGGAATGAAAATAGGCTTTTAACATATCGTTTATCGGAGCTATGGCCACTTTTTCCAGCTCATAGGGGGCTTTCATGTCAAGTCCCAGCCATTCCCGGTAAGAACGGTATTCCGGATGCTTTTTATTGTCAATGGCTTTACAAAATTCCTGATTTCTTTTTCGGTGGGTTTTAAGAAGCTGATTTTATGCCACCAGTCATCCCCGAAATCATACCAATACCAGAAGTTTTTCTTGCGTAAACCTTCCAGGTAATGTTTTTTCAGCAAGATAGTGTGGGCTTCGAATTCATAGGGAACAGGCTCCTCATAAGGATCGATTTCCCCAAAAGAGGCAATAAGTTTGGGCCGTTGCCGGGTATCCATAAACTGAAAGAGATGATTGAACGTCCAGCCCATGGCAATTTGTACCACGGCATGGAGTTGCATCATGTTGATGTAATCGGGAATCAATATTTTTCTGGTAACCCCGTGGGGCATGTCCTCAAGCTGAATACCGAGTTTGAGTGGAACCTTCTGGTTAAGTTTATGCATAAGAAGAACTGTTCAAAAGTTATTCAAATCCTTTTTGTAGGCAATAAAACCTTTTGGCCAGAAATTGCCAAATGGATAACATTATTCGTCCACTTTTTGCCCATAAAAATGGAAAGAAAAACTGGTTTGCGTTTCCTTGTGATTTACCTTTTCCCGATCCTAAAAAGATGGAGTAAGATTGAAGGGATTGATTCAGGTGGAAGAGAGGTTTTTTAAGCATAAGGGAGAGGATTTTCCTAAATGAGCAATCCTAAATCATCCAAATTCCTTTGTACGCCTGAAATTTGATTTGTAATTTATGATTCCTCATGCTTCAATCATAATTCAACATACCTAAATCATAGTTCCTCATTTCACATTCCTAAATCCTAAAACAACATCCATCAAGAAATTATTATCCGGGAATTTTGGACAAATTACCTAAGGGTTTTCCTGCCAGACTTTATCGGCATCCTCCAGGTAGCTGGGAAGGGCGGCCGATCCGTACCAGGGATAGAACTTCGCTTCCAAAAAGCCATTCTGAATGGCAGGGTCTCTGGCTACCATTGATTTGGCTTCATCGACATCAGACACGTCAAAAATGAAGATCCCCCGGTATTGGTCCTCATTTTTTCCCATAGGTCCTGCTACCAGGAGTTTTCCTTCCTCCACCAGGCGGCGGATATTGTCCATGTGTCCGGCAAAGGCTTCGGTGATCAATGCTTTATCTTCGGAGGTATGATGATGGCATCGTATTTTTTCATAAGGTTATCCGTAAAAACTCAGCAGGTTTATTCTTCGATTTTGACACCTTTCCAAAAAGCCACATAATCCTTGATTTCTTTTGCGGCTTCTTTTGGGTTGGGGTAGAACCAGGCGGCATCCCTATTGGTATCATCACCTATACGGATATGGTAATAGCTGGCGGTACCCTTCCATGGGCATTCAGAGGTGGTGTTTGATGTTTCAAAAAACTCCTTGTTCAGGGATTCGTGGGGAAAATAATGGTTGTTCTCCACCACCTTGGTTTCATCGGCTTGGGCCAATAACTTATCTTTCCAATAGGCTTTCATAATCTGTATGGTTTATTTCATAATAAGATAGCCAAATCCTTGTTAAAAACAAAAAACGACCTATTGAGGTCGTTTTTTGTTTTTTCTTTTGTTCATATATTTCAGATTGATCACTTCCTTTTCATTCAGGAACCGGTACCTTCCCCTGGCAATGTCTTTTTTGCTCAATCCAGCAAACATTACCCTGTCTAGTGCCACCACTTCATATCCGAAATGAGCAAAAATTCGTCGTACAATCCTATTTTTTCCGGAATGGATTTCCATACCCAAAATGGTTTTATCCAGTGACAGCACCTGGAGGTCATCTACCTTGGTGATGCCATCCTCCAATTCCACCCCTTCCAAAATAGCGGTCACATCGTTTTTAGCAATTGGCTTGTCCAGGGTTACCTGATAAATTTTTTTTATTTCATAGGAGGGATGGGTCAACTTTGCGGATAACTCTCCATCATTGGTAAACAATAATAATCCGGTGGTATTTCTATCCAATCTTCCCACTGGAAAAAGTCTTTCTTCGCAGGCATCATTAACCAGGCCCATTACCGTTTTTCTTTCAAAAGGATCATCTGTGGTGGTAATGAAATCTTTTGGCTTGTTTAGCAGCAGGTAAACCGGCTTTTCGGGATTTAGGGAACGGCCTTTGTAAATGACCCGGTCTTTTCTGAGCACCTTAAACCCCAGCTCGGTGACCACTTTCCCATTTACGGATACCTCTCCGCGCTCTATTAATTTATCCGCATCTCTTCTGGAACAAATTCCTGAATTGGCGATGTACTTGTTTAGCCGGATTTCATCAGCATCGCTCTTAGGCTGGTCTTGAATAGATTTTAAATCATATTCAGGTTTGGCTTCCCTCTTATGGTCTTCTGGTAGTTTCCCCCTTTTAATAGGTGGGGTTTTGGAGAAAAACCTTTTGTTTTCTTGGCTTCCCTCTGACTTGCCGAATTCTGGTTTTTCCTCTCTTTCCCTCGAACCTAAACTGTTTTTTTCTTTCTTGTGGCCTGCCAACCTTTTGTCTTCTCTTTCTTCAACTTTGCGATGATCTTTGAAAAAGCGGGGCTTGGAGGCACGATTTCCCGGTTTCCCGGAATTCGTTTCTTTATTATGGTTTGTTTTTTTCATTTTGATGCAGCATCTCTGCTGTATTGGTATGCTGAAAGCATTGATTTAAAGCACCATGCCTTATTTCTTTGCGGCTGCAAAGGTAAGGGTTTAAAACCAAAAAATTACACGGGGAAAGGTAATTTACTCATTTTGTTGGCCAATTTCATTTTCTTCAAGATTGAAATCCTTGGGTTGGGGGAGGTCACTTAGGTCATTAATTCCAAAATAGGCCATAAATTTTTGGCTGGTACCATAGAGTATTGGTCGGCCCAGTCCTTCTGACTTACCTTTAATCGCCACTAATTCTTTTTCAAGGAGTTTCTGAACGGAGTAGTCGCAATTGACCCCCCTGATCTGTTCGATTTCTGATTTGGTGACAGGTTGCTTATAGGCAATTATGGAGAGGGTTTCTAATTGGGCAGTGGAAAGCCTTTTTTGGGATTGGTGTTTTTGTAGGATGGCAATGCTGCTTTGGTAGGCGGGTTTGGTTAGAAACTGGTAACCACCTGCCAATTTTTCCAATCCAAAAACCGATTCCTCCGAACTGTATTTTTCCTGGAGGGCCAAAATTGCCTCTTTCAGGTGTTCCTTAGGTATTTCCGACTCAAACATTTCGGAAAGGCACTTTTGAATGTCCTCCAACCCCAATGGATCAGAGGCACAAAATACCAGGGCTTCTATATGTCTGTGCAGAAAATCCAAACCTTATTTTTTTGACATTTTTGCTTCTATGCTATGCATCGTATGGGGCACTGCACGCAGCCTTTCTTTACTGATCAGTTTACCGGTGTCCACACAAACGCCATAGGTGCCGTTTTTTATCCGTCTAAGGGCATTTTCAAGGTTCACGATGAATTTTTGTTGCCTTGCCGCCAACTGACTTAGATTTTCCCGTTCCAGGGTGTCGGCCCCATCTTCCAATAATTTGGAGGTGGAAGCGGTGTTGTCCGTACCACTGTCATTTTTTTTACTTAAGGACTGTTTCAGTTGGTCAAATTCTTCTTTGGCAACCGTTAATTTTTCATTGATCAGTTCCTCAAATTCCTTCAGTTCTTCCTTGGAATAACTCGTTTTTTTTTCCTGGCTCATTATGCTTCTTATTTAAAAATCCCCCTAAAGTACATTGAGGAATTGAAAATCAAAAATCTATTTTTTTTATTTTAATTTGCAACATTAAGGTAATCCCGGTCTTCCTACTTATAAATATTATTATTAACCTTGAATCTTAAGAATTACTAATATAATTTCAATATTATCTAAAAACCTATTAGTTTCTTTGTTGTGAAATTTATTTATTTGTTTTTTCCTTTTTGAATAATACAGTTTAAAATGCTAATTTGAGTTTTAAAAAAACAATAAACCGTATTTATATAATGAAAAAAATAATTTTAATATTACAGTGTGCCCTTTTATCTTTTGCCGGTTTTAGCCAAACCGTTGATAATGAGGGCTGGATAAAGCTATTTGACGGAGAGACCCTTGACGGCTGGAAAATCAGTGAAAACCCGGATTCTTTTTCCATTGAAGACGGTGTCATCAAAATCGATGGGCCCAGGGCTCATCTGTTCTATATGGGCCCGGTAAAAAACCATGATTTCAATAATTTTGAATTCCAAGCCAAGGTCAAAACCATGCCCAATGCCAATTCAGGCATTTTTATTCATACCGAATTCCAGGAGAACGGCTGGCCGGAAAAGGGCTATGAAATTCAGGTGAACCAATCCCATGGGGATTGGAGAAAAACCGGAAGTGTTTACAGTTTTAAAGATGTGAAAGAAACCCATGTGGAAGATGGAGAATGGTACACCCAACATATTATAGTGAAGGACAATAAAGTCACGGTGAAGATTAACGACAAAGTCATCAATGAATTTGTGGAATCCCAGGACAGGGGGGAAGCCATTGGTGATAGCACCAAAAAACTGAGCAGTGGTACTATTGCCCTACAGGCGCATGATCCAAAAAGTGTCATTTACTACAAAGACATCAAAATTAAGCCACTTCCTTAATCCTTTTCATATAAATATGATTCAACATCCAGATGCCAAATCCATGGCTTCTGGATGTTGTGTTTATGGCCCATAGAGATGAAAACAAAAGAAAATTCAGATTTAATATTTGATCCGGGAACCTTAAGGAACTTTATGTTCGACATGTTCCGGCACTGTGGGGTGCCAGGGGAAGACAGTGAATTGGCGGCAGATGTATTGGCCTACAGTGATGAGCATGGCATTGATTCCCATGGCATTGCCCGATTGAAAACCTATTATGACCTGCTTAAGGCTGGGAGGATCAATCCGGATCCAAAAATTAGAGTAATAAGGGGAAAAAAATCAGTTAGCTGTGTAGATGGAGACAATGGCCTGGGATTGGTGGTGGGACCAAAATGCATGGAGATGGCCATTGAAAAAGCCCAGGTTCACGGTTCTGGTTGGATCGCCGTTTGTAATACCAATCATTACGGTGCAGCGGGATACTATCCCCTGTTGGCCATCCCACATGATCTGATTGGTCTTTCCATGACCAATACTTCTAAAGGTGTGGTCCCCTTCAACGGTATTGAAAAAATGTTGGGAACCAATCCAATTGCCATGGCTTTTCCTGCGGATAAAGAGGCGCCGCTTCTGGTGGATTTCGCAAGTAGCACGGTAGCTTATGGCAAGGTGGAAATTGCCAAAAGAAGAGGAGAGCAGGTCCCCGATGGCTGGTGCATAGACGGCAATGGCATGTCTACCAATGATCCGGCCATAATGATGGCAGAAGGAGCATTATTGCCATTGGGAAGTTCCAAAGAAGGAAGTGGACATAAAGGATATTGTATAGCAGCCATGGTCGATATCCTTACGGCGGTTTTGAGCGGGGCCAATTGGGGCCCCTTTGGCCCCGCTTTCGCCATAAAAGCAGAGCAGGATTCGCGGGAAGTGGGGAAGGGGATTGGCCATTTCTTTGGTGCCTGGGAAATTGACGGGTTCAGGGATATTCAGGCGTTCAAAACAAACATGGATGACTGGATTAAAACCATGCGGGCAACCCCGCACCTTGCTGGGAATGAAAAGGTCATGGTCCCAGGAGATCCCGAAATCAAGGCTTACCGGGAGCGTATGGTCCATGGCATTCCATTGAACCAAGAGGTGGTGAAGGAAATGGAAAGCATTTCCAAAGAAACAGGTATTCCTATGCCCATAGGCAAAGGATAGAACCTCTCTTGGCCAATCCTTGTTATCCGAATGAAGATTTGCACGGTAAAATTTAATGAAAGAAGGGCGAATAAACGGAAAGAAGATCACCATTGAACCAATTAAACTATGGTTCATTATTTTGATGATTGTGGCAATCGGTATTTCCTCCAAGCTCTCTGCCCATCCCGCTTTCCAAATTGACCCGATTGATTTGAAAGTCAGTTCCTACCTTTTGCAGCCCAGGGAGTACCATTTAAAGGGGCTGGTGGATCTTCGGACAGACCTTTCTCCGGTGGCCTTTATCGTTCCTTCCATTGATAGCGGAGGCCAGTTGGAAACCGTAGACCTTAAGGGTGGCGCCATTCAGGCATTAGAGACTTTTATGTTTAAAAGCCTTCCGCGGAACACTTCCTTAAGACCAATTATCGTGAAGGTCAAAGACTGTAAAATCATAGAATCACTGGCAGATCCTCAAAGAGGGGTGGTGGAAGGTCAGGTATTTCTGGATTTTTCTTTTGAGTTGGAACGTGGGGAGGATTTGGTACACTTGTTGGATTTTCAGGGCGGGATTAGCTATAAAAGAGGGGTCAGGCAGTTTTCCGTCATTGAACCGATATTGAGAAGGTCTCTGAACAATGCTTTGAATTATTTCAATGACTGGATAAATCGGGAAGCGGGCCAAAATGACAAGCTGGCCAAAGGCGTGGTGATCAATATTCAGGATTACCGGGAAAACCACGATAACGATACGGTATTTTATGACCCTCAAAGACCATTAGAATGGACAGATTTTAAAGGAAGACCCCGATATGGTCAATTCCAAGCTTCAATTTTTGCGAGTATTTCCTATGAGGGAGAGAGGCGTATAGAGGAAGGACAGGTTTATGTGGATCTTATTTTTAAAACTTATATGCTGAAAAGCTCCTCCTGGGTAAGGGGGGCCAACAGCTCTTATGGACTTAACCATGAACAACGGCATTTTGATATTGCCAAAATTGTGATGGAAAGGCTGAAAGACAAATTGGAAAAAATGGATCTCCAGGCCCATAATTATGACAGAATAGTATCTTTCCATTATCTGGAAGCTTACCGGGAAATGAACCGGATGCAAGAACAATATGATAAGGTAACCTCTCATGGGATGAATGCATCCGCCCAGGAGAAGTGGGATCAAATCATTGATGACAGTCTAAGGTCTTTTGGTGTTTTGGATTAATTCATGGTTGTTGGTTTCTTATAGCTTCAGCCAATTTTTCTTCCAGATCATTTTCCCATAAACAGGTAAGAACAGGATAGGTATGGTGTGTAATTAGCTTATCTTTTTGTCCAAAACCAATTTCCTCAAAAAAATGAACATGAACCACGCTTTCCTGATTTTTAAAATAAGCTTTCTCTTTTTAATAATTTTTCTTTATGGGGTCCCTGAGGCCCAAAGTCAGTTACCGCCTGCTTTCGACAGCATCGAAAACCTGCGCTATGCTGAAGATTCTAGGACCAGGAAATACCTGGCCCCCTTAAAAGTGTTTTGGAAATCAACGGAGGATCCAAATTTCATCAAAAATGAAAACCATTTACTGGGTCCGCCCATAGGACAGGCCCTTTTGACTTCTCAACAGGATTTTTTTGTCATGAAAAGTACTGATGATGAGTTTCCGGGAATTTTACTGGACTTTGGCATCAACCTTCACGGAGGGATTCAACTTGTGACCGGAATGACAGCTTCCAAAGAACCTGTAAAAGTAAGAATACGTTTTGGGGAATCGGTCACGGAAGCCATGTCTGAAATTGATACGGTAACGGGCGCAACCAATGATCATGCAATCAGGGACATGGTTATTCCCCTGCCCTGGTTGGGGAAAATAGAATTGGGCAATACGGGATTCAGGTATGCCCGCATAGATTTGGTGGACCCCAATAGGGAACTTTTGCTTAAAGAGGCAAATGCCATATTGGTGTATAGGGACATTCCCTATTTGGGCTCCTTTAAAAGCAGTGATGACCGGCTGAACAGGATTTGGGATATGGGTGCTTATACAGTGCACCTGAATATGCAGGAATACCTTTGGGACGGGATAAAGCGTGACAGGTTGGTTTGGGTAGGGGACATGCATCCAGAAGTAGCTACCATCAACACCGTTTTCGGCTACAATGAGGTGGTGCCCAAGAGTCTGGATTTGATCAGAGACATTACTCCAATTCCTGAATGGATGAATGGCATCAGCACTTATTCCATGTGGTGGATAATTATCCATAGAGACTGGTACATGCACCATGGAAATAAGGAATATTTAGCCGAACAAAAAGAATACCTGACCCGGCTTGTTAAGCATATGGAAACCAAAATAGAGGGGAACAGGGAAAACCTGGATGGGACCAGATTTTTGGATTGGCCATCGAGTGAAAACCCGGAAGCGATTCATGCCGGCTTACAGGCCATGTTGGTTTGGGCTTTTGATGCCGCTGAGGAAATTTTCGCTGAACTGGGTGATGAAAAGATGGAGCAATTTTGTAATGAAACCGCTAAAAGGCTAAGAACGTATCAACCCGAACCAAATGGGTCTAAGCAAGCTGCGTCATTAATGGCCCTGAGAGGGATCATGGAACCTGTGGAAGCTAACCGACAAATTATTAGCAAGGGAGGGGTAAAGGATTTTTCAACCTTTTATGGCTATTACATGTTGGAAGCTAAGGCAAAAGCCGGGGATTATCAGGGAGCCATGGATAATATTAAAGAATATTGGGGAGGCATGATCGATTTGGGGGCAACCACCTTTTGGGAAGATTTCAATATTGAATGGCTTGAAAATGCAGGCAGGATAGATGATTTTGTTCCGTCTGACAAAGTGGATGTACATGCATCTTATGGAGGCTATAGTTATGAAAAGCTTAGGCATAACCTTAGTCATGGTTGGGCATCAGGACCGACAGCATGGATGAGCAGGCATGTACTGGGCATTAAGGTAATTTCCCCGGGATCTGAAGAAATCGTGATACAGCCTCACTTAGGAAATTTGGAATGGGCCGAAGGAACTTACCCCACACCACATGGCGTACTTTATGTTCGGCATGAAAAACAAGCTGATGGGTCGGTAAAAACCGAATTTGAGGCTCCGGATGAGATAGCAGTCACTTTGAAAAAATAAATTGGTCCGGGGAAATTTCCCGGACCACAAAGGTGGGTGGTTAATAAGCAACTGGTTCTGAAATGCTGTATTCGCTTGTTTCTGTAAAAGTTCTGCCAAACATATCAGTGGCCCTGACTTCGATTTGATGCCTGCCGACTGGAAGGTTCGTGGGGATGCTTCCCCTCCATAAATGAGTGGATGTAACTGGGTTGGAAGGCCTTCTTCCCGGTTCCAAAGTTTCCATGAAATCCCATTCCATCACATCTGCTAAATAAGCGGGATCAGGGGCTTCCACCCAGTTCATGGTTTTCCATTCACCCTTGTCGATCCGGTATTCTACCTTGTCCTTTTGATCACCCATATAAAAATTGGCAAAGATTCCTGAAGAAGACCCGCGGTTATTGGCCACCACTTTGGGGTTGAATATCCGGATTTGGTGACTAATTGGTTTTCCGATCACTTTGTAATTCAATTGGTATTGGTTGCC
This sequence comes from Cyclobacteriaceae bacterium, assembly GCA_040905205.1. GTDB lineage: Bacteria > Bacteroidota > Bacteroidia > Cytophagales > Cyclobacteriaceae > Cyclobacterium. Next base: position 14,305 of record JBBDSB010000484.1, on the reverse strand, counting down.
CTTTACTTGCAGAAAGGCATATCCTTTTGGAGTGCCATCCCTCATAGTAGATATGGGAATTCCTTCATCGTTTAACTTTCCACTGTACCAGTCCCCCGAGGTGGTGCCGGCATTGTATTCATGAAAAGGATGGCTACCGTCCCAACCATCTTCTTTATGGTAAAAATTATGACGTTGAAGGTGGGTATGGGCTGATATGGCCAGGACATTGGGATAATCCTTAAGCATGTCAAACAACCGTTGTCGGTCACTGTTTCTAAAGGAGTTTTCATTTTGATGCATCAGGGGAATATGCAGCGCTATTACTACTAACTTATCCTTCTCTATAAATTTAAGGTCATTTTCCACAAAATTAAGTTGTTTTTCTGTGAAACCTCCCCAGTATCCCTGCCCATCTCTGGGATCGGGATACAGAATATCCTCCAAAATAATGAAATGGGCATTGCCGTAATTAAAAGAAAAAGTAGATGGGCCGAAGACGGACTCAAAAGATTCATCACTGTGCTCATCCATTTCAACATCAAAATTCATGTCATGGTTTCCCAAGACATTGTACCAAGGCCAGGAAGTTTGTTTCATCACTTCTACGTATTTGGGGTGAAGGTCAAGGTCATCCCCCGCTAAGTCACCCAAACTGATACCGAAGCTGACCCCTTCTTCCATTTTTGCTTTCTCTACGACACCTTTTGCAAACAGCTCCAATTCCTTTTCGGTATAGGGCTGAGGGTCACCAAAAATAATGGCAGTAAAATCCAATGGCTCCTCTTGTATATGAAGCGGGAAATTCAGGGATTTGGGTAAATCTCCAGTGGGTGCCACACCCTTGTATTCCATTTCAGGTGATCCTTCCGGTTTGTGAATGTAATAATATTGGGGTAGGTTTTTATCGCTTAGAGGGGCGGCATAGCCTTTGGGTTTGACTACAAATACAATATTATCTTCTCCGATAGGGAGAGCATATTCTCCCTTTTCATCAGTCAGAACCACCTCTGACCCATTGCTGACCGCCACCGATGCAACGCCTTTTTCTCTTCTTTCTTTTTTCCCATTTTGGTTGGCATCAAGAAAAACAATGCCTTCTACCTGATTCTGGGCGGAAAGGGAAAGGCTGAATGAAAATGATAAAATGAATAACAAGATTTTCCTCATGTGATTTTTTTGTTGGTTTTATATGCCCAAAGATAACCTTAGGTTCTTGAATTTAGCCACAAGGAAAGTTAAGGAAAGATTAACTTTGGATTACCGGCTTCCTTCGTTAAAAAACACAACCAACCCGTCCTTTCCGGCCACTACAATATCCTGCCACCCATTTCCGTTTAGATCTGCCACCGAGAAGAAAAGGCCTGCACCTTTTCCTTCTCCAAATGGGCCGTAAGAGATGATGTTTTTTGTAAAGGACTCTCCGTTCCATTTGAAGTAATACATTCCCAAATTATCCTCAGCACCTGGATCACCACCGTTATGGGCCCGGTACCTTTTACCGGTGATCAGTTCCATTTCCCCGTCATTGTCAATATCCACCCACTCCATCGTATGGTATTGGGAATGAAAGGGATCTATAGGGTGTTGGACAAAGGAGATCTCCTCACCATTTCTTACCTGTTCATGCCAATGCAAACCATAATCATGGCCCTGGCCGACAATAAGGTCATTGAGACCATCTCCATTGACATCTTCCACCAATATGGGAACACTGGCGCCTCCCAATTGAAATGCCGGATGCAATGTCCAATTGCCGTTTTCGAGATCGCCAGGTGCTTCCAGCCAGCCTTCGGGAATGATGAAATCTCCTTTGCCATCCCCGTTGATATCACCAAAACCTAATCCATGTCCGTGTTTTTCAAAAACCTGCGTTTTTTTAAATTGCCCGGTTCCTTTTCCATTCCTATCCCTTTGCAAAGAATAATAGGCCAAAGGTTTTCCCGGTGTATTGGGGACGATATCCAATTGGCCATCTCCGGTTACATCCCAGGCCCTGGTAGTTTCCACATTCCCAGTATGGGCAATTTCGTGTACGCTCCATTCGGTATTGGCACCGGGATTTTCCACCCAATGCAGGGTCTGACCAAACCATCCCCCTGTAATGTAATCCATTTTCCCATCACCATTGACGTCCATGGGAATGGTGGAGAAATCATCAAAATATTCACTTACCCGCTTTACTTGACCGATCAACTGTCTTTGTTTAAAGTCGGGACCTTTGTACCAGTAACTTCCCGAAACAATGTCCAACTGCCCATTCCCATCCACATCAAAGATGCCAGCGGATTCTGCGCTTTCCATAGCGATAAGTTGTTTTTTGAAGGTAATGGGTTGAGGCTCTGCTGCCCAACAAGCTAAGAATAAAGTTATATACAGGTGAATGGTCATATTGATATTTTAGGTTAATTCAATCTAATGTAAAAAAATTTATCTGATGCATGATAAGCTTTTCGGCAAAAAAAAGTATCCTGTACTGTCCTGTAAAATTAATGTAATACATTGATGAGGGACAACTTTTAACGCTAATGCTAAGACAAAAGTGGATTCCCCACCTAAAAATTCCTTTCCATAGCTTTGGTTTTCAAATCACTTTTGATGTGGTCATTTTGTTTTATTTTAATAGAAGAAAAAGAGTGATTAATTCTCTTTCAGTAACAAAAACTTTACCAATTTGTTAAAAAAAATTAATAATTCGGTAACATAAAAATTAAGGGTTTTTGATAACACCTTAAATCCGCGGTATATTAAAATATATTGCTGGATTTAAGGCGATTAATCCTTCCAGGTTTCACCACTTTGAGTTTCACAAATCCCTGACCATCAAAAAAAACCGGAAGATTTGCGGATTTCAGACAATACTTTAAATTTTGGAAAACCAATCAAATACTCTTTTATTAAAATCATTCAGATTTTCCCAATGAAACGCATGACCGCTTTTCTCATAAAGGTGAAGAGAAGCGTTTGGAATAGCATTGGCAACTTCCCTGCTCATCCAGGCAGGGGTAAAGCGGTCATCTTCTCCACCTACCACCAACACTTTTTGTTTGATCAGGGGCAATTGGTCAAGGACCTGATGGTTGATACAGGCCGCTGCCTGTCCTTCCAGACCGATTAGTGGCTGGGGATGGCCATCCATTGCCGCCTGAATCCGGTCTTCCCGCATGTTTTTATAGGTTTCCGGATTGTCAAAAGATTGCTTGGAAAAAATCAATAATTGCACATACCGGCTGAATTCCTCAGGCCTGAGCCTGGCTTTGCAATCCACCATGTGTTCAAAAATATCCTTTGCCGTATTATCGCACCGTGCCCAGGGACACATCAATACCATGGATTGAACCAGCTCAGGATGTCTTATGGCCAATTGCTGCGCAATAATACTTCCCATGGAAACGCCGGCCACCTTTACTTGTTTGGATTTCAGATGCTGTAACAGGCCTGCACAATCATCGGCCATTTGAGCAGAACTATAGGGGCCGGGAGGTTTGTCTGACAGGCCCACTCCTCTGTTATCTATCAGAATACATCGAAATGATTTTTGCCATTCCTCCACATGTTTTTCCCAGACCGAACCCGGGGCAGTAATGCCCATAATGAGCAATAACGGCTCTCCTTTTCCCCTTTCTTCATAATATAGGTTGATGCCATTGGTATTAATGGTGGGCATAATTATTTTAATTTAGGAATAAGAGATTCGTGTACCCATTTGCCATCATGTAAGGTGACAAAATCAGGATCTTCCAGCGCTTCCTGTCCCTCATCTTCACAAATGATCCATCCATTGAATTGTTCGTCCTTCAGCCATTGGGTTATGGAAATAAAATCCACTTTTCCTTTCCCCATAAGGGTGAATTCCGGTTCACCGTCCCAATCTTTGTAATGGACATGGTTGATCAAAGAGCGGTAGGCCTTCATTTTCCCCAGTGGATCCATCCCTCCGTTGATGATATGTCCGACATCTGGGCACCAGCCTGTCACCTGGCTGTCCAGGCTTTCCAATATTACCTTATAATCTTCTTCCGTCCGGGTGATGGAGGTATGGGGGGAGTTGGGGTGAAAACTACTGGTAACGCCATGATCAGCAGCCCTTCTGGAGACGGTATTGACGATATTTACAAGATTTTTTCTTCTTTTTTCCAAATCATGTCTCCCCGTGGGAATCTGGACCGTACATAAAATGGAGCCGGGAAACCTGGATAATAATTGGATGGCCTCATCGGCAATTCTTTTTTCTTCCTGGGATTCTTCGGTACCGTTCCAATCCAATGCCAATGCCACGGCGGATAAATCGATATTTTGCTCCTTTAGTTTAGCTTCAAGTCTGTTCACATCAGACAGGGGACCCATCCAGGTAAAAATCGGCTGAATGCCGGTGAATCCGGCCTTTGAGATGACTTCAATCATGTGCCCCAGCTGTCCTTTATAGGTTTCCCCATTGTTGCTCATGAACCAGGTGTATACTTCTGCACCAAAGCGGAAAGGTAAATTTTCCATATTGTTTAGATTAATTTTGGTTTTAAATGATTTTGATCATTGCTTGTTCCCATTACAGACCGTGTTTTTGACCCATTTCTCTGATAAAGCCATAGCCTTTCTCTGCCATTTCCCAGGGCTTTGAAAATTCTCTCCACACGCCTATGGAATTGGCAAAATCAGGATCATTCCTTGTAAAACCTTCAATGGTCAGCCAGCCTTTAAATTTAATTGCCGCCAAAGCAGAAAAGGCATCGTCCCAGGGAACATGCCCTGAACCGGGTGTACCCCTGTCATTTTCACTGATATGCACATGGGCCAGATAGGGTGCCATCTTTTGGATTGCCTCCCCCAATTTTTTTTCCTCAATGTTGGCGTGATGGGTGTCAAACATGCCTTTTACCTGGGGGTGGTCCGTTTTCTTCAACAGGTGGAGCAACTGGTCCATGGTATTGCAGAGGTAGCATTCGAAGCGGTTGAGGGCCTCGGGGGCAAGGGTAATGCCAGCGCCTTTTGCATGATCACCTGCCGCATGCAGCACTTCAGCGCTCCAACTGTATTCATCTTCCGTAGGCGCCCTTTTGGCGAAGGTGGAAAATGCAGAATGAAAGGGGCCACAGATCAGCTTGGCACCCAGATCATGTGATCGGTCAATGGTCCATTTGATTTTATCCAGGGCTTTTCCTCTTATTTTTGGATCAGGGTCAATTGGGTTTTCATCAGGTCCCAATACAAAAACGGAGGTGGACTCCAGGCCCAGGCTACGGAGATGTTCTCCTATGGATTGATAGGCTTTCTCGTCAGGGGAGCCGACAAAAAATTCCACCCCATCGTATCCAATGGATTTCAACCTGTCTATAATGGGTTTCAAATCATCCGATACCACAGCGGACCATGCCAAAACATTGAATCCAATTTTATTCATTTTGATTTAATTTTATTGATTGCAATTTGTTGGGGTTTTTTTATTTGGAAATTGATTATTCAAAATCAGACACTTTCATTCCTTCCCGAAAGTTGTCAAAGCCAAACATGGTGGGATGATATTCTCCCACGATATCTACGTTGGCCTTTTCAGGAATTTGATTTTCCATGTTCAGACACCAAAAAGTGGCATTGACCACCATTCTTCTGAGGTCTTCGCTTTGTAAATCCACGGAAGCCCCCATGGTACTGGCAAAAACCTTTCCTTTATTTCCACTATCACTGGTATAGGATTGCGTCCAGGCAACGGGCATCAGGGATTTTCCCCAATTAATGGGCGCTTCAGGTGTCATGCCCTTGGTAGAAGCACCATGGATTAAGACCCTGGCATCATCGCCTAAATCCCTTACCGTGTACACATCAGAGGCGGCCCAAATATCTATTACCCCGTTGAGAATGGGGTTTTTGGCTTCAGCCTGTATGCCATCCAACAAACCCCTTGTACCCTCGACGGCATGGTGCCCATGGTGGGCCACCCAGGTTTCTCCCAGAATTTTCTTTCCAAAACCCTGTTCCCATCCTTCCACCTTACTTTGCCAGTGGTATTTGGCATAAGGACTTTTGCTATCTTTACTATAATTAAATGCATGGGTGGAAGTCCTAAGGGCAATCAGGGGTTTCCCAGACTGGATATAATCATCAATGTACTTCATCTGCTCATCAGGAAGCTCCCTGAACCTAAGCAGCATGATGACTAAGTCGGCATCCTGCAGATGTTCAAGGCCGGGAATATTTTTATTATAATTGGGAACAATTTCTTTGGTGTCCGGATTTATCGGGAAAAGAACATGGGTGTTAAACCCATGGTGGGAAGAAAGAATTTTTGCCATCATGGGCAAACCTTCCTCGGACCGGTATTCATCGTCACCGCTGATCAATACAATATTTTTACCCTGGCCCAAGCCATCCGCCCCTTTAAATTCTAGCCAAGTTTTATCCTCTTGGGCGAATCCGCTAAAAGCAAAGGTGAAAAGGATCAGGAGAGAAAAAAAGTGCGGCCGGAGACTTGGACCGATTCTAAAGTCATTGAGATGATTTGGTTTCATTGTCTAGGAATTTGTTTTAGGGGTTTAAATTAAGAAAATTGTTTTAAACAATCCCTAAGGAAAGGTATTAGATGAATAAAAATAGGATAAAAAGGGGCCAACAGGAATAATTATCCCCTGTTGGCCCCCAATATGGTGATGTTTCTCACCGGCTTTGGATCAATAACCGGTGTTTTGGGTCAGCTTATCGTTATTTCTGATTTCAGCGGTGGGTATGGGGAATAATAATTCCCTTTCTTTCAAGGTGGGACCATAAGAAAACTCATGGCCAACATAATCTTCAAATTCCAGGGTATTCACATTGAATGCTTTTCTTAACCTTACCATATCGTACCAGGTTTTATTTTCAAAGCACAGTTCAACCCATCTTTCTCTCCATACCGCTTCACGGAATTGCTGCTGGCTGAGACCGGAAAGTTCGGGCAGGTTGGCCCTTCTCCTGATCCGGTTTACCGCTTCATAGGCCTCTGCGGTAGGGCCGTTAGTTTCATTGGTAGCCTCTGCATAAGTCAGTAGTATCTCTGCATATCTGTAAATTGGCCAGTTGAGCCCACTGCTCGTGGTGTTGAGCTGCGCCTCTTCATCAAAATGCTTCCATATATAATAGTCACCAAGTTCCATCGTGGTATTTCTATCGGATTCCAGGCTATAAGATGTATAGAAAAATTCCTTTTCATCTGCCCTTTTGTCTCCATCTTCAAAGGATTCCACAAATTCCTGGTTGGCAAAAATTCCTCCTGTTTCTGCACTGTAGGCAGAGATACCCCTGTTATAGGGAATAATGGATACTTGCCATGTTGAAGGAACGGTGAAGGTGGCATATTGGGTCATAAATATATGCTCGCCCTGGTTTTTGTCTTCAACGGAATGAAGTTTTTCGTAGGAATCAAACAGGGCGAATACACCGGATTGGATGACATCACTGGCCTTTTCAGCAGCCAATTGGTAGTATTGGCTCCCGCCTTGCATGGGATAGCCTGCCATGGTAATATAAACATTGGATAAAAGCGCCTTAACGGCCCCCATAGAAACCCTGCCACTTACATCTCTCCAGGGTAAACCTGAGGTTTCGGCTATTTCCAGATCAGCCACGATCTGATTGTACACCGCTTCGGTGGAAGCAGGGTCCGGGTACAATTCCGGACTGGTCAAATCAATGGAGGTAGTAATCAAGGGGATATTCCCAAATATCCGGATCAGGTTAAAATAATAATAAGCCCTGAAAAACCTGGCTTCCCCCAAAAGCCGGTTTTGGGCCGTATTGTCCATATCTATTTCAGGAATTTTTTCAATGGCAAGGTTGGCATTCGCAATTCCCCGATAGGAACTCGTCCAGTAAGTTTGACCATAATCATTATCTGAATTGTTGATCAGGTTTCTGACGAATAGGCTGTTTTGTGCCTGTCCCAATTCCGTGTTGGCCAATCCAGTAGCAAATTCCAACATCATCCAGGGTCCACCACCAAAACCACTTTGCATCACTGGCCGGAGGCTTTCATAAACGGAATTGACCACACTGGTTGCATGTTCCGGACGGGTAAAATAATTTTCCAATGTAAAATTGGACTGGTCGGTTTCTTCCAGGAATTCGTTGCAACTCCAGGCAGTCATCATCAATAATCCAATGAGCAATACCCGGCTGTATTTTATGATTTCTTTCTTCATGATTTTCATTTTTTTGGCTTAGCAGATTACAGGGCAATGTTTAATCCCAACATAAATACCCTTGGTTTAGGATAAGCATACAAATCCACACCCTGATCAAAGGGTGATCCGGAAGTAGAAACTTCAGGATCATATCCCTGGAATTTTGTTCTTAAAAAGAAGTTTTGCACGGAGACGAAAGCCCTAAGGCGGTTCAGGTTGATCCTTTGGATCAAGTCCGGTTCAAAGGTGTAGGCAAATAGCAGATTTCTCCCCCGGAGAAATGAGCCCTCCTGTGCCCTGTCAGAATCGTTAAATGTATTGTATCCCGCCGTCAAAGGCCTCAATTCGGCAATATTGGTGTCCTGGTTTTCGGGTGTCCACGCATTTAAAACGGTTCTGAAGCTGTTGGCAATTCCCTGTCGGTCTTCAGCAGAATGCTTGCTTCTCCACAGTACATTGTTGCCATACATAAATTGCAGGTCCACCATCAATTCAAAATTTTTGTATTGGAAAGTGTTCATTAAAGTACCAAAGCCTTTTGGAATGCCCTGCCCGATGATTACCCGGTCATTGTCATTGATGGCCCCATCACCATTTACATCCTCGTATTTAATGTCACCGGGCAATTTGAGATATTGGGCAGCCTCATCTGCTTCATCCGTATCCCAGGTACCCTGGTGTACAAATCCAAAGAAAGAGCCGACAGGTTCTCCCTCCCGGATAATGGTGGACCCTGAAAATATATCAGCGCCACCTGTCAATTCCAATACGGTGTTTTTATTTCGGGAAATATTGAAATGGGTGTCCCATTTAAAATTGTTTTTTACCACATTGACGGAATTCAAAGCAAATTCAATCCCTTTGTTTTCCATGCTGCCAATATTTTGGGTCACCTGTGTGTAGCCGCTACTGGACGGTACAGGAGCATTCAGCAACATGTCCTCGGTCAATTTTCGGTACAGGTCCAATTCAAAAGTCAGGCGGTTATTGAACATCCCCAATTCAAGTCCTATATCCGTCTGAAAGGTTTTTTCCCATCGTAAGTCAGGATTGGCCAATCTGTTGATGCCCAATCCGATGGATCTTGAATTGTTAAATATTACCGTATAATTCCCCATACCTGCCAATGCCTGATAAGCAGGTATTTCGGAATTGCCCGTCACCCCATAACTGCTTCTAAGCTTTAAATTTGAAATGATGCGGCTGTCTTTCAGGAAATCCTCTTCAGACATTCTCCAGGCAATGGCTGCTGATGGGAATACGGCATAGCGGTTGGCCTCACCGAATTTGGATGAACCGTCAATTCTTCCGGTAAAGGTGACCAAATACTTTTCCTTCAGGTTATAGTTGAACCTGCCGAAATAGGAGTTCAGCCCATAGGCCGAGGTACCGGACAAGGTTTGAAATACATTGGCTCCTGCACCAAGGTTATTGAATTTGAAGTAATCATCCTGAAAATCCCGGGACCTTGCCCTGCTGTTAAAACGGTCCACATGTTGCCAGGAAACACCTAAAAGGGCATTTAGGGATTGGTTTTCGTTAATCTGCTTGTTATAAGTCAAATAATTTTCAAATTGCCAGGAATTTAGCCTGTCATTGTCGACATAAGCATCACCCCGCTGGTTTCTGGCAATATAATTCAGCATTCGGCCGCCATAATAGTCTACCCTTTGGTTGATGATATTGGTAGCCAGCACAGACCGGAATTCCAGCCCTTCGGCCAGGTTAAAATTGGCATAGAGATTTCCCAACAGGGTTTGGGTATTGACGATATATACACGGTCTTCTACAACATGAAGTGGGTTATTTCCCCCTTCCATGCCAGGGTAATCCTCATTACCTGCCCAACTGCCATCCTCATATTTGACAGGGATAATAGGCAGGGCCTCCAATACCTGGCGCATGGCAATGATACCTCCTGCGCCTAAGGGATCTATTTGGCTTTCTTTTTGATCCGTATAGCTTAGGGTACCTCCTACTTTTACCCAATCCTTGATTTGGCTGTCAAAAACAAACCTTCCGGCATATCTTTTTAAATAAGAGCCCCGCATCAGACCTTCCTCATTTCTGTGGTTGACATAGATACCGTAGGAGTCCTTTTCATTGCCACCGGTTAAACCCAATTGGTAATTTTGGGTTACAGCCTGACGAAAGGACTCATCTTGCCAATCTGTGTCATGTAGAGGGTTGCCGTTGCCATCAAAAAGCAATGGGTTGGTTCTTTTTAACGCAGGATCCCGGTAAATCCCGTTATCCCATCCGACAGGATCGTATTTTTGCGCATTTTGGTAGGCAATATCCTCTACCATTAAAAACTCCTCCGAATTTAATAAAGGGATTTTTTTTGGAAGAACCCCCACACTCAAATCCGTATCGAAGGTGATTACTCCCCCTGAGGTACTGCCTCTCTTGGTGGTCACCAAAATGACCCCATTGGCCCCTCTGGCACCATAAATTGCAGTTGCAGAAGCGTCTTTTAAAACCTCCACAGAGGCAATGTCATTGGGGTTAAGATAATCAATGGGCGTACTTCCATTGGCTAAACCGGCCGCATGAATGATGACCCCGTCAATAACATAGAGCGGATCATTGGCTATACTAACAGAGGTATTGCCCCTGATTCTGATGTTTGCCCTACCTCCGGGACGCCCGGAGTTGACGGTTACGTTGACACCCTGTAACCTTCCGGAAAGGGATTGGTTTAAAGAGGCAGAGGGTCTTTCTTGCAGGGCTTCACTGCTGACGGAGCCAACAGCACCCGTTAAGTCTGACTTTTTCTGGGTACCATAACCAACCACCACTACTTCCGATAGATCGGAGAAAGAGGAGTTAAGTAGAATCTCCACTTTGTCCATCCCGGATTTAACGGCCACCTCTTTGGTTTCATAACCGATAAAACTGGCCACCAAAACTTCACCATTGGACACTTCCAAACTGAATTGTCCATCGATATCTGTCACCGAACCCCTTGTGGTTCCTTTTACCAGAACCGACACCCCAGGAATCAATTCCTGGTCCTCTTGTGACTTTACCACCCCGGTGATCGTTCTGTCACCCTGGGCCATAGTCTGAGTACTTGCTATAATAAACAATAAGGCAAATAAGCCTACATTGAATTTTAACTTTTTCAGGAAAATTTTTTCCATAATTGATAGGTTTATCGATAAATTGATTGAATAAATAATTATTTAATATTATTATAAATATAATTACTAACAAATATAAATTTCAGGATTTTTAAAAAAGATTCTATCCTGTACTGTGCTGGTAACCTTGGTTTACAAATCTGTTCCCTTCTTTCAAGAACGCCTATAATCACAGGCAATATTATGTCACCACCAAAGATATTTGCAGGTTTCTTTTGTTCCTTAATTTTTTATTTTCCACTTTTGCAGGGTACTGCGCACGTGGCGAAATTGGTAGACGCACTGTCTTCAGGAGGCAGCGCCTTCGGGTGTGAAGGTTCGAGTCCTTTCGTGCGCACATTTTATTTTAAATCTTTTATCCATTTTTTTCTTAGGAGCTGGAAAAAATTTTCTCTTTTTTTCTATTTCCGGAAAATCATCACCCAAAAGGTAGCCGTAAGGTTGCAGGCCTGGAATACCGTTGAAGGTAATTTCTGTGCTATTTTAATAACAATTTCACAAAAATTTGCGTATTATTATTTGTTGACGTAATATTGTAGAATCATATAAGCAGAAAATCACCATCCTGGGATTTTAGTATTGTCTGAATACCTTTTTATACCAATCGAGATACATACCATTTCATCATTTACATAAGTATAGAATTACATCCACACGTTTTTTATGTATAACATAGAAGAATTAAGAATCAGACTTTTGTCTGAACTAAAAGAAATTGCTGAGGAGCTGGGCGTTAAAAATTTCAAATCATTAAAAAAGGAGGATTTGGTTTATGCGATCCTGGATCAGCAAGCCATCACCCCTGAAAAATCCCTCCCCAAGAAAAAGGCCTCCAAAACCGATGAAGAGACGGAGGTTTTGTCTTCTTCCAAAACTGAACTGCCCAAAGAAAATTCTGACGAGTCCAAAAGTCAGGAAGAAAAACCCAAATTCAGAAGACAGAATGTAACAGCGGATATTAAGGAGAAAGAATCGGCAAAAACTGCCGTTTCGGAAAAATCGGAACCCAAAAAAGCAGACCCTTCCGGAGACTCCTCTGGCCAATCCAAAAAAGCGGGAAAGAAAAACCAGGATAAACCTGAAAAGCAAGAAAAGGGAAAACCTGTAAGTCAAAACTCCGTTCCACCTGCGGCAACAGAACCTCCTGCAAAGGAAAACCATAAAACTGACGATGGCAAAGGGAGAGCTTTTAGGCCTAGAAGGCGGGCTGTGGTGGATTTAGAAGAGATAAAATCCAAACAGGATGAAATTCAGGTGAACCCGGAACCCGATCAGTCAAAAAGGAAAAGTGGTAAAGAAGTGGAAGATCAAGGTAATCAGGATCCGGGATTTATTCCCAAAAGAAAAACATCGGTTACCATCAAAGATTTTGACGGCATTATTGAAAATTCCGGAGTTCTTGAAATCATGTCTGATGGGTATGGTTTTTTAAGGTCTTTGGATTATAACTACCTGGCTTCACCCGATGATATTTACGTTTCTCCATCGCAAATCAAACTTTTTGGTCTTAAAACAGGGGACAACATTCAGGGACAAATACGACCGCCAAAAGAAGGGGAAAAGTATTTCGCCCTGCTAAAAGTAGGCACTGTAAATGGAAAGACCACTGATGAAATCAGAGACAGGATTCCATTTGAATACCTCACCCCTCTTTTTCCCGAAGAACGGTTGAGATTGACCACCAAACCGGATAATTATTCTACGAGGATTGTGGATCTATTTGCCCCTATAGGGAAAGGTCAGCGGGGAATGATCGTCGCTCAGCCCAAAACCGGGAAAACTGTTTTGCTTCAAAAAATAGCGAATGCCATAGCTGAAAACCATCCGGAAGTGCACCTGATGATCCTGTTGATCGACGAAAGACCTGAGGAAGTGACTGACATGGCAAGGTCCGTAAAGGCGGAGGTAATTTCTTCTACCTTTGATGAACAGGCTGAACGGCACGTAAAAGTAGCAGCTTTGGTATTGGAAAAGGCCAAAAGAATGGTAGAATGCGGGCATGATGTGGTTATACTTCTGGATTCCATTACCCGGCTTGCCAGGGCACATAATACCGTGGTCCCTTCATCAGGAAAAATTCTGTCCGGGGGTGTGGATGCCAATGCGCTGCATAAACCTAAACGTTTCTTTGGTGCTGCGAGGAATGTTGAACACGGAGGGTCCCTGACCATCATCGCCACGGCCCTGGTGGAAACCGGCTCTAAAATGGATGAAGTCATCTTCGAAGAGTTTAAAGGTACCGGAAACATGGAACTTTCTCTGGACAGAAAACTTTCCAACAGGAGAATTTATCCGGCCATCGATGTGCCCGGTTCCGGAACCAGAAGAGAGGACTTGCTCATGGATAAGGAAGAAATGCAAAGAATTTGGATATTAAGAAAAATCATGTCTGATATGACTTCCCAGGAAGCCATGGAGTTTCTGCTTCAAAGAATGAAAGGAACCCGGGACAATTCAGAGTTTCTGATCAGCATGAACGGGTAGTTCCATTCGCTGATGGCTTATAAATGAAATAACAAAAACCTTTTAGCCTGGAAATTCCAGGCTATTTTTTTTAAAGGCATTATTATCGATTTGAAATACATAGAACAATATTTGAAAATTAATTCATCTGTGAAATTGCCCTTTTTAGTCTTCTCTCTGTGCCCCTTGGTCGAATAAGTTTAAATCGGCTTCCGGAAACGGTGCCTTCCCTGGTCCTGTCGAAGCCCGATTGCTTCAGGTCGGCAAAAATGCCTATTTTGAGACGGAAGATGGTTTGGAACTGAATAATTGGCTTTCCAAAGAAATCAAGCATATTTCAAAAGGTCTATGTATCTTGGAATTGGTTTATGACAAAAAAATTTGCCATGTCAAAATCGTTAAAAATTAATTTTAAGAAATGGAATATGGTGTTTTTAAAATATTATTTACATTTTTTTGGTTTCAAATTACAATTATAGGCCTACTTTTTCGGCATATTATTTTTAAATTTTATTATTTTTAAAATATAAATTTATTTTTTACCTTTATTCTTTAAAAGTAGCAGGG
>JBBDSB010000483.1:22873-25272 GCA_040905205.1 Cyclobacteriaceae bacterium | reverse complement strand
GGGATAATTCCCGGTCCGGGATAGCCGGCAGCCCTCCTTGTAAAATAAAGGTTATCCGTTAGGTTGTTGACACTGGCTTCCAGTTTAATTGACTTATAATAATAACTCATCGAAAGGTCCATCACCTGGTAAGCAGGGATGATTCCTTCAACAGCCGAAGGGGTTCTGACTGCATTGGAAGCATCTGTGAAATGTTGCTCCACAAACGAAAACTGATAGGTCATATTAAAAGCCCCCACGCCAAAAGTAGCACCTGACCGGATACTGAAGGGAGGCACCAGTTCCACCCTGTTTCCTTCAAGCACCTTTTCATCAGAGCTTTGGTAGCGGGCATCAATCATAGAAATGTTGGTGAAGAGGTTAAGTTTATAACCTTCATTCCCTTCCAGCACGCGAAATAAATCCATTTCTCCAAAAGCCTCCAATCCCATACTGTAAGCATCTGCCACATTTGTTCTGTAACGGTAGATTCTGAAACTTTCGGGGTCGGTTTGCAATATGGCTCCTATTCTGTCCCTGTATTTCAAATAGAAAAAACTGATATCATAATTGAATTTCCTGTTTTGATTTCCCCGGATGCCCAAATCAAAATTATAGCCTCTTTCATCCTGAATATTTTCATCGACTACCAAGTTGGGATTATTCACCCGGATGTCATTGAAATTGATGGAGCGATAATTTTGTGAAAAATTGGCATAAAATTCATGGTTTTCTTTAGGCTTATAGCTTAACCCTAAACCACCAAAAACAAAGCTTCTTTTTCTATCAAGCACTTCAAACACTTTAAAAGTCGAATCTCTGGCAAATCCGGTAACAGGATCGGGAACCAGGGTGCTGCCGCCGTAATAGCCGCTTGCTGCCGTTTGAATATATTCTACCCGGATACCCGGTGTCAGACTTATCTTATCACTCAGGTTAAAAACGTTTTCAGCAAATAAAGAAAAATTGTTCCCGGGAAAATCATAATCCACATCCTCCAGATTTCGGGGATTAAGAAAACGGAAATCAGCATCATTACCTGCAGAGCCCAGCCCTTGTTTCCTGTCGGTAAATCCTTTGTAATACCGGCCCCCGATCAAAAATGCATTTTCCTGTTTACCAAGACGATAATTATAAATCAATCGGAGCTCTGAACCGAAGTTGCGGAAATCATCCACGAAAAGATTTCGCTCCTGACCATCGTCAATCCTGTCAATCCGGCCCAGATTGCCAAGGGCATCCCGGCCCCCGATCAGGCCAAAATTCCTGAGGTTTAGTTTGAGCTGATTGTTGATTTTATAATCCACTTGGGTAGCAAATAAATTCCAGTTGACCTTAAACCAATTTCTTGACCGAATGGATTGTCTGGGATTTTCTTCAAAGAGTGCATCGGTAAGTCCTCCTGCCTGCCTGGCCAGATAATCCATCATCGTGTACTCCAATTTCAGCTTAAACCGGTTATTTGGCTTAAAGGATATGGCCGTGTAGGCCATTTTAGAATCAAACGCACTGTTTTCTCTCCAACCGTCTCCCCTTTTATATTGAAAGAAAGTGTAATAATTCCATTTGCCCGAAGTGCCACCTACGCTGCTGAAGGTATTCAGAAATCCATAAGAACCAACGGTATTTCTAAGTACCACATTGAGTTCTTTATCCTTGGAGCCCTCCTTCATTACAAAATTCAGTAATCCTCCGAACTGGGTACCGTATTGCAAAGATGCGGCTCCACGTACCACTTCAATCCGGGCCACACCTTCCGCAGAAGGGGTGTAGTAACTTTCAGGATATCCTAAAGCATCAGCACTGATATCATAACCGTTTTGGCGCACATTGAAATGGGAGGTCCTGTTTGGATCCAAGCCTCTAGCACCTATTCCAAGCTGCAATCCAGCACCGTCACTTTCATAAATATTCAGGCCCGGCACCTTGGCATATATCTGTCTACTGTTGTTACTGGCAAGATTGGCAGTGATATCACTCAGTTCAATGACCTCATTCTTTTTGGCTTCATAGATGGCCGTTCCTTCCACAGCGCTTAATCTGCGGATTCCATAAGAATCGGAATGATTACCATTTACTGTTACCTGATTCAGTTCACCACTGATCTCTTCCATTTCAATTTTCACCTGAATAACCTGGTCTTCAGGTCCGATGGATAAGTCGGTACTAAATGTTTTTTTCCCCAAAAAAAACACAAGCAGGGAATAATCCCCCGGGGGTATGGATGAAATCATAAATTCTCCTTCCCGGTCACTCACCGTCTGAAAACCTGTTCCCTTCAGATATACATTCGCTCCGGGAAGAGATTCACCTAAACTTTCAACGGTTCCTTTTACCGTAACCTGTGCTTGTAACGGAAAATAGAGAAAAGATAAAAGAAGAATAGGTAGAAAGTATTTCATGTGTTTATAATTGTTTTT
>JBBDSB010000483.1:0-22773 GCA_040905205.1 Cyclobacteriaceae bacterium | reverse complement strand
TTCTGCCGTAAAAAAGCAAAAAAGGAATGCTGAGATCGTAAATTGCCCCAAACCAGCTGAAGACATAAGCCACCCAAAGTTCATTCATTATTCCACCAACAAGTGGCAAATGACTGAACATGGGAAGCCATATTTTCAATGGAAGTGCCTCCATCATCCATTCAGGATGCAACTTTGCCAGTCCTGCAAAAAAATAAACCAGCGCCAGCAACAACTGAATAATCAGCACATATCCATAAGGAATCTGAGCTATTGAAATACCTTTCCTTTTTGAATCAACAGAAAACCCTAGGTGAGCTGGCATCCAGATCATCAAAAACGCAACAAGGCTTACAAAGTAATAGTGATTGAGATAATTGGTAACATCAATCAATTCCACATAAGTAAAGGAAATGAAAAAAAGTAGGGCAGAAAATCTATAAAACAAGCCCAGGGTAATTCCTAATGCTGACAAAGCCATGATGAAAAAGAGGATGTAAATCCCTACTTCCCCCGGATTGCTGATCCAGGAAAATCCATAATAGCTAAAATGAAATTCCGGATCAATATATTGGGTTTTTACCCAGCCATTCAATAAAAACCTGACAACGCTGATCAACATGATCAAGCCAAAAAGCACCCTGAAGTGAATCAAGGGTGCTATTGAAATCGGCTTGCTGATACAGTTGTTTATCAGTGCTTTCATAGGCTTCACTTAATCTCCGTCATTGTCCTGATAGGTAATCAGTACGCCTAGTGCAGAAGAAAATTCTGTTTTGATGAGGATGACCTGTTTTTGCAATTCCACATGGGCAGCTTCTGCAGGGGCAGGATTGGTCCGGATGGTTTCTGAAAGTGGTGAGGGTACCTGATCAAGTCTGGTTAAAATGAGATCGAATTGATCTAAAATCCGCTGGGCCAGATTTTCGTCTTCTCCAGCCTTGATTTCCTGCAGAAATTCATAAAACCCTTTGCCATCCTGATCACCGCTTTTACCGAGATAAAAGTCCTTCATTCCCAAAATATGCTCCTGGAAAAGAGGAACTGATTTTCTACTGTAATAGGCCTCCACATTTCTTGGAATAATCACTCCCTGAGATCTTTTACCTAGTGGAATCCCCATCCGGGCATCTCTGGTGAACCTCTCCAAATATTGGGAAAGGGCGTTGACCATTTTACCAAAGGAGGACCCTACATCGGTTCCATCGCTTTGGATGAACTCTTCCTGATAATTCCCCCCAGCAGGAAGCCATTGGTTATAGACCAAATCTACTTTATCCAATATAAGCTGGCTAACGGCCAGTAGGTATTCTTTCCGGTTTTCGGCATTCGCATCAAGGGTAAATTTCTCAAGGATTCCCTCATCAGTATCTGCAATGCCATAAATCAAGTAATCCAGGGCAGGCAATCCTCTGCGGTTTTGAGTGCTGAAACCTGTGAAGGAAAATTCCCCCGTTTGAACTGCATTGTCGATAGAAAAATTATCCGTCGGAAAAGTATTGAGCTCCGCTCTTAAAGTCTGGGAAAAAGCAGGGCCAAATTCCAAAAAGGAAACTTTTTGCCAAACGGAATAGGCACTTATAAATTCCTCACGAAGGGCTGTCAGCTTTTCTTGGTTCAGTTCAGCGGTAAAATCTTTTACGGATTGATCAAGAAGAGAGACCTGGTTATGGAGATTTTCATATCCTGGAATGATCACGGTATTGGCCAGATTTTCTAAAACGGGCTTTCTAGCGCTTGACTGCTGGTTTTTTTCTTCGGGATTATCAACGCAAGAAAGTAACAGGCCAATGAGGCCTGTTACCGATAATATAGATCTGAATAAATAAATAGGCTTACAAAGCATCTGCATGGTCATTTAATTCGGGATAGGCCGTCGTTAATTTATCCTTGGCATTTTGCAGGCTTTCATTACTGACTTTCCAAAAATCTCCATCCGTTCCTAAATCACTCGTCAGGATTTCCATGATATCACTTTGACTGATCTTTTTACGGGGGCTATATTGGAGCGCACTGACGAAAGCGTAAGCTTCAGACATGGAGTGAAAAAGATTTCCCTGGTCACCTGATGATAAATAACCCATCGCATCATTGATATAATGAACTGCTGTTCCGGCGGATACCAATTCATGCAAATCAATGATCACTTCAACCTGTTCATTTTTTACTGTATGGTTACCGGCCACAATGGCAGCCCTCCCTAAAAGGTAGGCATCCATAAGCGGTTGACTTACATTCAGCAATGCATCTCTGCCGTCGGTGTAGTTGGCCCAGAATCTTTTGTATTCAGGGTTTAAGACCGGATCGCCATTCGGAAAATCAGTAGGCACTCCCCAATAACCAAAGGCTTCATCCCAATGATGTTCCATCCTGGTGTAATTTTTCCCTTCAACAAGGTTCTCGTTATCCACTGCCTCTCCGATTTTGGCCTCAGTAAGATAGGAGTTGAAAATCTGGTCGTAAAAAACAGCGCCCATCAATCCCTTTTCAATTAGCTGAGTAAATTCCCAGCCATTCTCGTTTACATTAACATAATTCCCGGTAGTACCTCTTTCAACCCTTCCGGCAATTCCTTCAGCTGCGGAAGTATTGTTTGCCGCTACATCCTGACTCACCTCAGCTGCCTTTGCCATCAAACCTTTGAATAAATCAATTTGGGCTGCATTGGTTTTATTTTCCAGCTGCTTGGTTGTAGCCTGGTTCAATTCCTGGCTGGAAAAAGGCGCATTGGCATTGGCATACATGTCCAACAATTTCTGAAGGGAAAGGGCCTCTCCCTTGTCTCCGGTGACCAGATAACTTTTCATTTCGGAAAGCATATTCAAACGGTCGGTCTGCCCCTGGTATTCAACAGTAGACGCTCCGTCTCTTTCGAAGACATAAGAGGTTGGTGGATTGATTTCTTCAATCTGAGGCCCATCCTCTTCTATACATGAAAAAGCCATTATACCGGAAAAAGCAATAAGGGAAACTTGTTTGAAATTCATTTTATTTGGATTTAATCTCTGGTTTTATTTAGATTAATTATAATATAACACAAATGTAATTTCAGAAATTTTAAATTCAAAAATTATTCAGATTAATTATAAATAAAATATTATTGTTGATTTGGCGGTTAAGGGAGAGCGAGGTCTGTTCAAAGCAATAATCAAATCCTAAAGCCCCATTCCTATTGAATCCATTGAATCAGGATATAGTCAAAATTCCAGTCCTGATTTTTTTGATTGCCATTTTTTTCGATTGGAATAGGTCTGATTTCTTTCCGATCAATTGCCTCCTTTAGCTGGAGGCAATAAAGATTTAAAAATCCTATTTGGCTTTAGCCAAATCTTTTACCCCCTATGCAATTATTTTTTGGCTAAAGCCAATTTGCATCTGGCCTGTATCCGGAATGGGCTAAAGCCACATTCCTATTGAATTACCTAAAAAGGCGTGGTAACCTCTGTTTCAACATTTGAAACCTATGTACTAACTACACATGAGACTAATTATTTAGCTTTAATTCACCAAACAAACTCAATCAACCATGAAAGAAGAATCAGTAACCAAGACAAAAACTAGTAACACCTTATTCGGAAAGCATTTTGGGCAAGTGGCCTGGGTGGTTCAGGATATTGAGGAATCTGCAAAATTTTTCCAGGAGATTATGGGCGTTCCCCGTTTCCTGAAAATGGAAAATTTACGGTCACAGGATTTGGAAGGCACTTATAATGGACAACCTGCCGATTATGAATTTCACCTTTATTTGGCCATATCCGGAGGTACCATGTTGGAGTTGATCCAGCCGGTTTCTGGCAAAAGCATGTACACCGATTTTCTGGATCATCATAAGAATGGTGGAATACAGCATATCGCCTATGCAGTGCAAGTTGCGGAATTTGATGATGCAGTTACTCAGTTGAAGAACAAAGGTAGCAGGATAATTCAAAGCTTGGTTTTACCCGTTGCAAGAGTTGCTTATTTTGATACTTTAAAGAAATAGGTGTAGCAACTGAGATAATTGGGCTGACAGAAGCCGGCAATCAGCTTTTAGAACAACTCAATACCGGAAATTATTAAGTAGTTAAGAAGAATAGATAGAAGTGATTTATGGGCAAATAGTTGGTTTTTATGGATCCGGGTATTGTAATGTACTGATTCCTGGATGTATAATATTAAACGTCTGTTTGGGGCAAAAGAAGAGCAGTTGAATCGGTTTGTCAATGATGGAATTGACATCCATTGGCCTGATTTAGATGAAGATTTAAGTTTGCGGGGCTTCCTGAAATATGAACTTGCAAAAGTGGATACACCTTTGTCAGTTTGATAGGCCAACCTTTGGGGTCTTTGAGACCACGAAAGTTTTTTTCCGTCTGCGTTAGGTAAAGACCTTCGGGGTTTTGGAAACCCCAAAGGTCAGGTGCCTCAAACCTTGGAGTCTTTGAGACCCCGAAGTTTTTTTGCGTTCTCTAATTAGAAAAGACCCTCGAGGTTTTGGAAACCTCAAGGGTCTGGTTCACTTCACTTTTCCTTTTCCAATTTCTCCGGCCTGCAATTCAACCCAAAAGTAGATTCCACCGCATTGTACCAATCTTCATCCTCCTGCGCATTCCAATCCACCCATTGCTCATCATTCATGGATGCCCGCCAGTCCAAAAATGGCGCAGCATCGGGGCCTACAGGGTGTTTTAATTGCCATGTGCCGCTTTCGGCTATTTCCAGTATTTTGTCTGCGACCAAAGTCGCAGGTGTTGGGGTTTTGAGAGATTCAGCAAACAATCTCGCAAAACGACGTACCTGCGGATAAAGGGAATCAACCTCTAATGAAGCTTTAATTGCCGCTTCGGTATTGATAATTCCCGGCTCAACTACGAATACTCGAATATTATAGGGCTTTACCTCTTGGGCCAGTGCCTCGGTAATCGCCTCGAGTGCAAATTTACTCGCACTGTATGGTCCCATTGGTGTACAGGCAATTTTGCCAGACATAGAACTGATATTGATTATACAACCACTCTTGTTTTTACGCATGGTTGTCAGAACAGCCTTGATACACCGAACCGCTCCAAAATAGTTGGTTTCCATCACTGCTTTAAATCCTGCTAATGGCACTTCCTCCACTGAGCCAGGCTGCCCAAATCCTGCATTGTTGATCAAAACATCGATATTGCCATGTTTTTTAACGATGGCTTCGATGCATTGCTTTACGGACTCATCACCATCAACATCCATTTTATACATATGGATGGGCAAGGATTCTTCCTTGATTTGATTTTTAAAGTCGGAAGCTTTTTCCGGATTTCGCATGGTTGCAAAAACCTTGTGGCCAGCACGGCCGAATGCAAGGGCGGTTTCCCTCCCAATTCCCCTATTTGTTCCGGTAATCAATACATTTTTCATGGTTTCTTTGGTTTAAGTTAAATAATTTTAAATACTGAAAACCCGTTAAGTCCTATTCAGCATTTTTAGCTAGGGCACTATGTTGTTGTTCCACCTGAAGAAGTTGTTGGGGTCATATTTTTTCTTTATCTGGCGTAATCTTTCGTAATTATCTCCGTAGGCAGCCCTGACACGGGCAGCACCTTCATCATTGAACAGGGTATTCACATAGACTCCACTGCTAAAAAATGGCTTCATGGCCTCAAAGAAATTTCTGGTCCATCGGATATGAAGATCAGATTCTTCAGATTGATTCCATAAGGAGATAATAACAAAATCATAGGGGGATTCCCTTTGTCTAAAGGCTGTGGAATCCGGAGCTACATTATTGATTGCTCCATGATGGTGTTCGATGAGGGCCATTGTCCGGGGGGAAGTAACCAGTTGAATTTGGTTTTTGAAGATTTCTATGGCCTCATCGCTTAATGTGGTGAGTTGGTTTGCTTTCCAGTAACTGAATTGACCATGGGGTGCCGCTGCATCCAGCATGGACTGCTGTTGAAGATAAGGCATGGGTTCAATCAGATCGGCCAAAGGCGGTCCAAATTCCCGCAGAGGTGCGATAAGCTTTTCACCCTCCTTCAGGTCATGTCCACAGTAGCACAAAGCAATGGCCACCATCGGAATACCTTCAGGGCTTGTCAAGGTGCAGGCATAAGCTGTTAATTCATCAGGAGCATTTTGGGTAAAACTTCGGAAAAATTTAAGAACTTCTACTATTTTCTCCATAGGGTACAGGACCATACCCCCAATGATATTCCCGACCTGATGCAACTGGTATTCAAAAGAGGTAACAATTCCAAAATTTCCACCGCCACCTCTGATGGCCCAAAAAAGATCAGGGTTTTCTTCAGTGCTCGCCCTCAAAATCTGTCCATCGGCAGTTACCAGTTCTGCGGAAAGCAGGTTATCACAGGTGGCACCGTATTTTCCCATCAACCAGCCAACTCCCCCACCTAAGGTCAGGCCTGCGATACCCGTCGTGGTTACCGCCCCTCCGGTCACAGCCAATCCATGGTGTTGGGTTGAAATATCAAATTCTCCCCATAAAACACCCGGTTGGGCAACTGCTGTTCTGGTCGTGGGATCTACTTCGATTCCCTTCATATTGGAAAGGTCAATGACCATTCCGTCATCACACATGGCAAATCCCGCTGCATTATGCCCTCCACCCTTTACCGCCACCAATAACTGATGTTCCCTTCCAAAATTAACCGCAGCAACTACATCGTTAACATCAGCACATTTTACTATACTGGCAGGTTTTCGGTCAATCATACCATTCCAAATCGCCCTGGATTCATCGTAGTTTTCTGAATCGGGTAATATGAGCGTCCCATTCAATGTGC
Organism: Cyclobacteriaceae bacterium; assembly: GCA_040905205.1. GTDB lineage: Bacteria > Bacteroidota > Bacteroidia > Cytophagales > Cyclobacteriaceae > Cyclobacterium. The sequence goes on along the minus strand of JBBDSB010000483.1, from coordinate 16,027 downwards.
TTCTCAATTCTCCCCATGCTAAAGTTGTTAGGGGATGTTGCAATTTGTTTGTTGTAGTGACCATGGAAATTAATTTTAGGACAGAAATTGTTTGAAAACGACAAAAATCTCAATTATAAACTTATGAAATCAACCCCTGAGACTGTTAGTACATATGTTACAAATTATTGTACAATGGTTACATTTTGAAGTATTGATTGCAGTAGCTAATTCCTTTTCCATTTTTTGGAACATATAGAGCAATTAAAATCTTTATACGGAAGATATTTATGTGTATATTTATAAAAAGGATACACATTATGAGAACCAATATAGAAATTGATGAAAAACTGATGGAGGAAGCCATGAAAATCACCGGTCACCGAACTAAAAAAGCCACAGTAGAGGCAGGTTTAAAATTAATCATTACACTCAACCATCAGGAACAAATTAAAAACCTCAAGGGTAAATTAAAATGGGAAGGTGACCTGGAAAAAATGCGGTTGGATCAATGATCCTGGTCGACTCCTCTGATTGGATTGATTTTTTTAATGGAGAGGACAAACCTCATGTTGAAAAATTATATCAAAAGTTACAGATGCTACACCCAATAACCATCCAACCTAATTCGACATCCAAGGGGACATCAAAACTACAATGAAGTGTGTACCTTAAGGGGGTAAACAAAAAAAAACAATGATTTGCAAGGCCTTTTTACCAGTTATTGATTTACGGGAATATGTCCAATGCTATCAAATCAGGCATTTCCAGTTTACTGGTAGTACTAAGCTCACCTGCTCCCCCGAAGGCTAATTACAATTAGAGAGAGCGTCTGTTTTAATTATTTTGATTTTTCAAATAGTTCTTGGGCCTGAGTAAGATAGCAATTTCGGCCATTGGAGCTAGTTTGGTTTTCTCCCAGTATGGTTAAAGCCTTTGCCTTTAGTATCATTGCCTCCTTATCATTCTCATCCAGTGCCAATAGGTGATCTGTAAGTTCAGCGGCCCATTGTGGATCACCTTCATTAAGTGCCATTTTTACATTTTCTCGTATTCTATTGACTCCTCCAGCTAGTTTCACCACCCTTTCTGCGCGTTCTTTGGAAGACAGAGGATACAGGTTAGTGGCATTTCCATCAAACCAGCCTAGCAGACCGGAATAAACGGAACGAACAGACCAGGGAACCGTTCCATAAAATTCTTGTAGGGCTGGATCATTTTCAAGGTGTTCTGGTAATCTCACCTGTTGAGAAAGTGCTATGGGATCCATTCCGGCATTGATGCCTTTGACACTTTCTTTGTAAACAAAGCGAATAGCATCCCGGTAGTTTGTTAGGGTATTTTTTACTTGGGTGACGCCAATTACCGGCCGGGTATGACTGGGAACCAAATACTCAATTTCCCCTTCCTTCAGCATTTTGTCAAGGCTTTGGGCCCATAGTTGAATATCCCGATAATTAGATCCCCGGATAGTATAAAGGTTGGGAAAAGCCTTGTAATAATTGTCCCCTGGCAATAATAACTTTTTATCTGGCAACCAAACATACAATTGATCTTCCGTTTCACCTGGTGCATATTGTAACACTACCTGAATCCCGGCTATTTCCACTTCCAAACGGTCAGCAATAGTTTTTGTGGGCGGTAGAAAGCCACTCCAATCTAATTTCATCCATGGTCCAATCCCAGCATTAAGAAATTTTTCTGATGGAAGTGATAGGCCAAATTGCCGGACAGCACGAAGGTTTAGGATTGGCTGGATATCGTTTCTGACTGATCTATTAACCAACTCATGCGCATAAATCTCTGGTTTACCAACTTTTGTAAATGCTTTCGCCCCACCTGTATGATCAGGATGACTATGTGTGTAAATAATAGCTTTTATGGGTTTATTCGTGATTTTTGCAAACGCTGCCTTGACCTCCTCAGCAGCTGCCGGACTACCCGTTACATCCACGATAATAACCCCATCATCACCCTCAATCATAATACTATTGCCCAAGGCAAAACCAATAGCAACATAAACACCATTGGTGACCTCGATAACTTCTTTCTTAAACTCTCTACTATGTGCCGAAAGCTTTTCAGCAGGCGACTGAGCTACTGAAAACCTGGACATTAACAAAAATTGAAAAATGGCAATTATTATAACAGAATGGATTGTAGATTTTTTCATAATATTAGGTTTTAAATTATGACTAATGCCTATTTAGATGAGCAATCTTACATAGTCGTTAACCCCACCAATAGGTTCATAAAAGCTAGCCTATTCATTTGACAAACAATGTTTTACCTATTTAAATTTAGTAAATTATAAATCCATTTTAACCCTTTTGCTGAATTTTTTGAGAAAACGAAATTTCAAGCACTGCTAATCGCTCACTTGATTTAAGGATTTAGTAGTAGGGAGAGAACGTCAGAATTCTTCTCTATGCCCCCTTTTTTGTAACTAAGTTGATATTTGAAAGATAAAGCTATCAGGAGGTAATCCCTATTTTCATTATAAAGTTATAAGGAAAACCACAAATCCTGTTAGTACTTTGGTTCCAATTATTCGAACAATCGTTTCATTAGGCAGGATTCAATAGCTCTAAGACATAGGTACACCGTCACACTAAAATTCATAAATTAGCCCGATAACAATTTTTTTTAGAATAATAAATGGGAATTTTATAAAGTTTACGTTTCTTTAGCAATCAAGGCTGCTGCACCCGGCAAAACCCAAATGACCCTGACAAAATGAGCAATAAAAGAAAAGTTAAAATCAGTCCAATAAGCAAAATCTCGGCAGGTCCCAGGTCAATACAATCTGTGGCCTATTATTTATGGGAAGAAACCCACATTGGCAGAGGGGTAAAAACCCTTTTTAAATTAAATCAGCCCAAAGGGTTCGACTGCCCTAGCTGTGCCTGGCCAGACCCGGATCCAAAAGATGTTTCAAAAATCGGTGAATATTGTGAAAACGGCGCCAAAGCTGTGGCTTGGGAAAGTACCCACAAAAGAATAGATTCCGAATTTTTCCAAAAGAATGCTGTTCTGCAACTATTGGAAAAATCCGATCATTGGTTGGAAAAACAGGGAAGGCTTACCCAGCCTATGGTTTTAAAGGAGGGTAAAAGTCACTACCAACCCATAACCTGGGCAGAAGCTTTTGCCTTGATTGCCAAAAATTTGAACGGTTTGTCTCATCCCGATCAAGCCTTATTTTACACTTCCGGCCGCACCAGTAATGAGGCGGCGTTTATGTATCAATGTTTTGTAAGGCAATTCGGGACCAACAATCTTCCTGACTGTTCCAATATGTGCCATGAGGCATCCGGCAAAGCTTTAAATGAAACAGTTGGAATAGGTAAAGCATCTGTTACTTTAGATGATATTCCAAAAGCGGACCTATTAATCATTTTGGGACAGAACCCGGGAACCAACGCGCCTAGAATGTTGACCTCTCTTCAGGATTTGAAACAGAACGGTGGAAAAATCATTGCCATCAACCCGCTGCCTGAGGCAGGTTTTATGCAATTCAGGCATCCCCAAAAACCTTGGGAATGGATAGGTAAACCCACCGCTTTTCAGGATTTATATTTACAGGTAGCCATCAATGGGGACCTGGCCTTATTGAAGGCCATTTTGAAATTACTCTGGGAAGCAGATCATGCTACCAAAGGTCAGATTTTAGATCATGGTTTTATCAATGAAAATACAGAGGGTTTCCATCAATTGGAAGAACACCTGGAAAATATCCCGCTCCAAAAGCTGATCCTGGCTTCAGGAGTATCTGAGGAACAGATCAGGGAAGCTGTAGACATGATCCGTGGCAGTAAAAAGGTCATTATCGCCTGGGCAATGGGCATCACCCAACATCGTAACGCCGAAAATACCATCCGGGAAATCGTGAATTTATTATTGGTAAAAGGGTCAATAGGAAAATTAGGTGCAGGAACTTTACCGGTAAGAGGACATAGTAATGTACAGGGTGACAGGACGATGGGGATTTGGGAAAAAATGCCCGATGAATTTTTGGACAGATTGGGAAGGGCTTTTTCATTCGATCCACCCCGAAAAAATGGCGTGGCTGCCGTAGGTGCCATAGAAGCCATGTTAGCGGGTGAGGCCAAAGTATTTTTCGGAATGGGAGGTAATTTTGCCCTTGCGGCGCCGGATACAAATAAGGTATTTGAAGGGCTGAAACAATGTGAGCTGACCGTGCAGGTTTCCACCAAGCTGAACCGAAGCCACCTTATCCATGGGAAAACAGGACTGATCCTTCCCTGTCTGGGAAGAACAGAATCAGACATCACTTCAAAAGGTCCACAATTTGTAAGTACCGAAGATACGGCAGGAAGGGTTAGAATGTCCCAGGGTGACCTGACACCTGCTTCTCCTGAACTTAAAAGTGAGGTGGCAATAGTCTGCGGAATGGCAGAAAAAACTTTGGCTGGAAAAAGCAAAACCAAGTGGTCCACATTCTCCGAAGACTATGATCTGATACGGGAAAAAATTGAAGAAGTAATTCCAGGATTCTCGGACTATAATCAGCGAATAAGAAAATTGGGAGGATTTTATCTTCCCAATGGGGCAAGGGAAGGTAAATTCCAAACGGGTACAGGTAAAGCCCAAATCACTGTAAATGAATTGCCTTCGAATAATCCCCATCCCGCGCACTTTATTCTAATGACTGTGAGGAGCCATGATCAATTTAATACCACGGTGTATGGTTATAATGACCGCTATAGGGGAATCGAAAACAGCAGGGAGATCGTGATGATGCATCCTCAGGATATCGCATCCATTCAATGCGAAACCGGAGATCTTGTGAAAATCACCAGTGACTATAATGGCGAAAAAAGAGTTTTATCCCATTTCCAGGTAGTTCCTTATGAAATCAGTAAGGGTTGTGTGGCGGTATATTTTCCGGAGGGAAATGTTTTGGTGGCTTTGGAAAACAAATCTGAGGAAAGCCACTGCCCTGCCTCAAAATATGTTGAAGTAAAAATAGAAAAAATGGAGCTATGAAAATGACAACAGGATTGGCTACTCCTTTTGTCATTACTAAGCTGCAAGGGGAGCAGCGTCTGGAGGAAGCAGATTTAGTGGCCGTGGAAGAGCCTCTTCAAATCAGATTGGAATTTGAAAAAGGGGATAATTTTATCACCAAAGATTTACTGGTAACCATGCGGAGTCCGGGACATGATTTTGACCTGGCCATGGGTTTTTTATTTGCCGAACAAGTAATCCACCGGGAAAAAGATGTTCTTTGGATAAGGTATTGCCAACAAGTTAAAGAGGAAGAAAAAGGCAATGTGATCATTGTCCGACTGGCCCAGGATCTGGATTTTGATATGAATCTACTTGAAAGAAATTTTTATACCCATTCCAGTTGCGGAGTATGTGGTAAAACGGCCATTTCTGCTGTAAGTGGGCATTTGGACTTGGTGAACAACAATTTGCAACAAGAAATTAAGGCCAAAACACTGATGGCATTACCCAAATTCTTATCATGCAACCAATACGGATTTAAATATACCGGAGGTCTTCATGCGGCCGTTCTGTTTGATGCCCAAGGGACTCTCCTTGCATTAAGGGAAGATGTCGGAAGGCACAACGCATTGGATAAATTGGTGGGGGCATCCCTCAAAAAAGGGATCGATTTGGAAAATAAAGTGGTTTTATTAAGTGGACGGGTAAGTTTTGAAATGGTTCAAAAAGCAGTAAGGGCAAAGATACCTGTTTTAGCTGCTTTTGGAGCCCCTACCCATTTGTCGGTTTCATTGGCCAGGGAAAAAGGAATTACGATGGTAGGCTTTCTAAAAAAGGACAGGTTCAATATATACTCCCACCCTTCCAGAATAAAATAAGCTGTGGGCAAAAAAGTTATTATTGAAATAGTGCCCACCGTTTTCCTTGTAAAAATAATAGGCAGAAAAGTTTATTTATCACCTTTTTCAAAGGTAATGCCTTGTTTTCGATTAAAAATACCCTGTTTGGGGTATTTTTTATGCATTTCTGAAGAGGCAAAACCATCCTGAAAAATTCATTACTTTTTCTCATTTACATTTAAGGGGATTTCTGGATTAATGGTAAAAAATAAGTAGGTGGTTATTTTTATTAAAAAGCCATTAAATCGATAACCTTCAGCAATGAAAAAAACAAAACCCCTATCTTCTGACAGGGGTCATAAACACCTTCGCGCAGGTATTTTTATCCTGTTACCATCGATTTTTCTTTGACACCATTTGCTATCAATCCATTTTCGTTGATCCACCTTTTCAGATTGGACTTTTCTTCCTGGGTCAGAATTTGATTCGCTTTGTTCAATTCCTTTTTGAAAAGCGAATAATCAAAACTCACCTTTTCAAGTATTAGCTTGTAATAATCTAAATAAGAAGTTCTCATGGGCAAAACGGTTGGGTTAGTATCCACAAAATTGGATTCCAAACGGGAAATAATAGCCGCAGTTTGGAATCCAGGTAATTCTAAGAAATGTTAATGGCTTTGATGGGTTTTCTTTTTGCTTCCTCTTTTTTGGGAATTAAAATTACCAGCATCCCATTAAGATATTTTGCATCTATTTTTTCCGTATTGATGGTTTCCGGAAGCTGGAAAGACCTACTGAAAGAATGGAAATTAAATTCCCTTTGCAGAAAATTTATTTCATTATTCCTTTCCTGATCCTGATTCACATCACTGGTAACGGTTAATACCTGGTTATCCAGTTCAATTTTAAAATCATTTTTATTCATTCCGGGCAAACCCAACTCTATCCTGAAATCCTCATTGCTTTCCAGGATATTTACCAATGGCACAAAGGAGGTATTGTCATTCCTCCTACTTGTACCCACTAGATCTTTTGTCAAGAAATCATCAAAAAAATTTTGATAAGTTTTCAGACCGCTTTTATTAATCACATTTTCCATAATAATTTAATTATTGGTAAAACATCATTAAAGTTTAACAAATATCACCCAATGCGATGAACCTGATAAACTGAGATTAATTTAATTTTCGGAAAACAAATGGTATGCCAATTATAAATAAAAAAATTAGAGGTAGATATCAGTCATAAAATTGTCAAAATGACAAAATTCCAACTGTCAAAATATCATTTTTTTTAGCTGATCCCTCATTAAATCGGAAATTTTTGGGTTAGTCGAAAAAACCATCAAGTAGGTAATATGCCCCAATTAAACAAAATAAAAAATATAAGTACCTGCTTTAGGAACCGTTGGCCTCTAAGAAAACAAAGGCAGGTTCAGCAGTAAAATCCGTACTTAAAATAGTGGGGGCCCAATATTTCTCCACATGTTCAATAACCAGATCAGTACCTTCAAAATGGCTGACATAAGGAGGCATTTCGGGATTATACATCGTATCGGTCATATCCCGCATCAACACCACATTCATATCCATATTGGCCATCTGGCGAATAGCAAATGGTCTTCCTAAAACACACATATTAAGGTGGACCCCCATCACAATTACATTCTCAATGCCATTATCCATCATTATGTTAAATGCCTCCTGCCCTTGATCGGTGATATAATCATTTTCTTCAATTTTGATATCCGGGGTTTGTCGGGACCATGCAGTTGCTTCCACACAGGGGTTCCCCTCCGGACAGGGTTGATCACATCCCCCATCGCTGTCATCAATGGGTAATTCCGACTCCTTTTCCGGATCCAAATAACACCATTCATTGATTTGAATGCCTTCGGGAGCTTTATGGAATCCAGCTTCTTTTGCATTTATCCGTGCCGGATCCCCCTCATAAAAATCCATGGTGCCACTTGGGGAATGAATGACCATCACCCCCAAATCTCTTGCCTGACGGACTACCTTGTCCATTTTTGGCGCCAATTCATTCACCCTTTGTGTAGCACTTTCGCACCAGTGCCTATCCCACATGTCAGTAATGATGATGGCTGTTTTTCCAAGGTCCCATTTCTCCTGAAATTCCTTTATTTCCCATTGATTTTCTTGATCGGGTTGGGATACCCTTTTCCTCAGATTGATTTCCATGGCATTCTTTTCATCCACTACCTCTGCCTGATCTGCCTGTTGCTTTTGACAGGATATCAGGATAGGAAAAAAGACCGCCATTGTAAGACAATTGGAAATTTTCATAAGTCTGGTTTTTCTGGTAAGTTAAACCAAATTTATAAGGTTTTAAAATATAAAATGATAGAATCGATATCATTGTTGGAAAGTACCCCAAGAAAAGAGGGCATTTCTCCCTCCCTACCCTTGACTACTTTTAGACAAATAACGGTCAAAAGTTTTAATTACAAAAAACTAAGATAAATATTGGACGATACCACCATTTTTCTGGATGACTGAAAGGCTCATCCACAAAAAACCAGGAATGTTAAATAATTGAATATATTCATTAAAAGTGATTTTAAATAATTCCTACATTTAATAAAAAAATCATCAAAATTCAAAGCCTTCTACCAAGATGAAAAATTCAATTGTTGTCCTATTGTATTGTTTACCGATAATATCCTTATATGGCCAGGATCAGATGACCCAAACCATACGCGGAAAGGTAATCGATGCAGATGCTAAATATCCATTAATTGGGGTTTCAGTCCTGCTGGTTGATGAGGGGTTGGAGCAAGCGGTGGGAACCACAACCGAACTGGATGGAAGTTTTAGATTAAATGAAGTTCCACTGGGCAGGCAGACCCTGAAATTCAGCTTTATAGGCTACAAAAATGTGATTTTGAGCAATCTTATCCTGACCTCCTCCAAAGAATTGATCCTGGAGGTGAGTATGGAGGAGATGGCCATTTCCTTAGAAGATGTAGAGGTAAGGGCTACCCGGTCGGGGGAGGCGCAAAATGAAATGGCGATTGTCAGTGCCAGGGCGTTCACGGTGGAAGAAACGGACCGCTATGCCGGAAGCAGAGGAGACCCGGCAAGAATGGCCTCCAACTTTGCAGGGGTTCAGGGAGCTGATGACTCCAGGAATGATATCGTGATCAGAGGAAATGCTCCAGGTTCTGTTTTATGGCAATTGGAAGGCATCAACATCCCCAACCCCAACCATTTTGGAGCTTCAGGTACTTCCGGTGGTCCGGTAAATATCATCAACAATAAAATTTTAGCAAATTCTGATTTTTATACGGGGGCATTTCCTGCAGAGTTCGGCAATACGGTATCAGGAGTTTTTGATCTGAAATTCAGGAAAGGCAACAATGAAAATCATGAAAAAAGCTTCCAATTGGGTTTTATGGGTGCTGAATTGTTTATGGAAGGCCCAATCAACCGGGAAAAACGTTCCTCTTATCTGATAGGTTACCGGTATTCCAGCCTCCAGCTTTTTTCCACGCTGGGTATTGATGTCGGCACCACGGCAATTCCCAGGTATCAGGATATGGCCTTCAAATTTAATTTTCCCTTAAAAAACAACGGAAACATTTCTGTATTTGCCGTGGGGGGGAAAAGCCATATTGGCATTAAAGTTTCGGAGGAAAATATAGCAGAACGAAACCTTTACGGAGAAAAGGACCGTGATCAGTATTTTGGTTCCAGAATGGGGGTAATTGGAATTTCATATGAAAAGATATTCAAAAATAACACCTTTATGAAAGCTACCTTGGCTGCTTCTCGGGAAAATGTGAGCGCAGACCATTATTATATCGTGGGAAATGTGAAGCCAGATGGGTACATCAATGTACAGGCACTACCCCCTTTGTTAGGTTATGATTTTAATACGAACAAATATTCCCAGGTGATCAGCTTTTTTAAAAAATTGGACCAAAAAAACACCTTCCATTATGGCTTCCAAAATGACATTTACTTTTTTAATCTTCAGGACTCGGCAAGGCAGATTAACATTCTACCCGATCAGGGCAACCCGGACAACCTACAATATCAGGCCAGTCCATGGAACCAACGGTGGAATATCACAGGCCAAGGGGCCTTATTAACCCAACCATACGTGCAATGGAAACATAAATTCCATGAAAATCTCGACATGGTCCTTGGGCTCCATGGGCAGTATTTCTCCCTCTCCAATAGCTGGTCTCCCCTGGAACCCAGGGCAGGGCTTATGTTGAAACTCCCAGAGGGACAAAACCTGAATTTTGGCATGGGCTTTCACAGCCAGATCCAACCGCCCTATACTTATTTTTATGACTTTACTGACTCAGAAAAACCTGACTTGGGCAAGCGCCAACACAACCGAAATTTGGGATTTACCCGATCCAGACATTTCGTTTTGGGATATGAAAGGATCTTGGGAAACCTGGTCAAAATGAAATGGGAAACCTATTACCAAAAATTAAATGGCGTACCAGTGGAGATCAGGGCTTCGTCCTTTTCCTTTTTAAATGCCGGGGCAAGTTTTAACCGGCTGTTCCCCGAAGTTGGTTTGGCCAATGAAGGCCAGGGTGAAAATTATGGTCTGGAGCTTACATTGGAAAAATATTATAGCAATGGGTATTTGATGCTGTTTACCGGATCTCTATTTGAAGCCAAATACCAAGGAAGTGACGGAATTTGGAGAGATACGGAGTTTAATGGCAATTATGCCTTTAATTTTCTCGGTACCAAAGAATTTAAATTAAGAAAAGGATTAATCGGAGTAGGAACCAATTTAACCATGGCCGGAGGAAGAAGGTATGGACCTGTTGATGTGGCACGCACGGAAGCGCTACAGGAAATAATTTACGTGGATGCCACAAGGAATTCGCTGCAATTTGATCCTTACTTCCGGGCAGACATTAGGATCAATTACCGTCTTAATGCCAAAAAAATAAGTCATGAAATTGCCCTTGATCTGATCAACATATTGAATACCCAAAACATACTGAACCTTACCTGGGCCCCGGATAACCTGGAAAATCCAGACCCCGATGAATCCATTATCCAAAACTACCAATTGGGGGTTTTGCCGATATTTTATTATAAGTTAGATTTTTAAATGAAAAACATTAGCCCAAGTAGCGTTGTTTGAGCAGGTTCATCATGTATACATTAATCTCCCATTGGTTGGCAATGGGCACCTGGGTATAGGGTACGGTGGGCATGTAGGGAAATGGACCGAATTCGGTGGTTATTCTAAGCATGTTTTCTTGCTTGCGATGGTGCTGAACTACCTGGTCCCACCATTCCAGGTGAGCCTGGAGGGCGGCGGCCCATTCCGGAGCCCTGGGATCATTTACCTGAGGACCTTCAGGGTGCCCTACCCTGCTATGAATATGATCTGTTCGGGAAATGGCCAATTCCACTGCCTCCTTTTGGTCTTCCAATAGGGATTCATGCACATTGCACCAATGAGAAATGTCCAAACAAATACGGAGCCAAGGGAGGCGTTGGAGGTAATTTTGAGCGATTGGCGCGGAATATAGGCATTTGCCCCTATGGGTTTCGTGGGTAATGGGGATACCTGAATGGTCTGACAATTCCTGTGCGACTTTAAAATGCCGAAGGTTACCCTCAAAATCAAAAAAATCCTTTCCTGTCTGGCCATTGATCAGGACAGGATCAGCAGAAATCAAATGCCTCAGGTACCGTTCATAACTTTTGACATTTTCTTTAGGGTCGGCTTCAAAAGACTGGTAATATTGTCCGATAAGTTCCAGTTGGAAATCTTTCAAAATATCCAGGAGCTTGTCCTTTTCAGCTGCATTCCATGGCAGTTCCATCTCCACCCCATCATAACCGGCTTCTTTTACATTTTTACAAAATTCCTCAAAGGGACGGGTATTGCCCCAAAGGGGAGCGTAGAATTTGATAATCATTTTAGGTTTATTAAATTAATCGGGTATTTCATGAAACAGGAATCTCTGAAATAAATGAATTAAAACAAAAGAATAGATGGGTTATTTGTTGTCAGGAAATGGAACTGATGAAAGACGACATGTCCGTGATTTGTAATGTTTTTCCATGGCTTTTAAGGCTCCGGAGATCTTGAAATTGCCCGACAGCGGACGCTTTTGTCCGTTTGGAAAATAATAAATTCACCATGTGGGGCTTTTTAAGCACATGCATTGGGAATCTCCATGGCACGGTAGTGGTAGCAGGATGAGAGGAAATGACTACGCATCGCTATGTGGAAAAACCATATTAAAATCGCATGGAGGAACATTACCAGAAGTAAGGGCTACGCATTTATTAATATAGTAGGGTTGGGAATCGGAATGGCCGCCTCTATATTAATCCTTATTTGGGTGCAGTTTGAAATGTCTGTAGACCGTTTCCATGAAAATGCTGATAACGTATATGCAGTCTGGAGAAATACAACGATGCAAGGAGAGGTATTTACCTGGGACTATACGCCCGCACCTTATGCCCCTGCCATGAAGGAACAATTCCCAGAGGTGAGGGAGGTGGCAAGGATCACGGAATGGGATCAGCAGCTTTTAACGGTAGGAGCGCATAATTTTTATGAAGAGGCCACTTTTACTGATCCGGGATTTTTCAAGCTATTTAGTTTCGAAGCTCTTGAAGGTGATCCGGTGGCTGCTTTGACGGAACCGGGAAATATCGTGTTGACTGCATCTGTGGCCAAAAAACTCTATGGGGAGGCATCAGCTTTGGGGGAAATTGTCACGGTGAATAAGCAATGGGATTTTGAAGTAAAAGCTGTAATCCAAGATTTACCCGAGAATACAGACTTTCCCTTTACTGTCTTTTTACCTTTCCGAAAGTTGGAAGTGATGGGCTGGGCAGATGATAGTTGGGGCAATAATTCTTACCGGACCTTTACCTTGTTAAATGACAAGGTAGACTTGGCTTCCTTTAATCAGAAGTTTTCTGAATTCACCGCGAATAATTCAGAAATGGATGAAATTTCTGATTTCCTTTTTCCGATCCGGGACCTTCATCTCTATGCAAAGTTTGAAAATGGCAAGTCTGTAGGTGGGAAAATTGAAATGATCCGGATGTTTGGCATCATTTCAATTATTGTTTTACTCATTGCGGCCATCAACTTTGTGAACCTAAGCACTGCCCAAAGTGACCAGCGATCCAAAGAAGTGGGCATCAGGAAAATCTCCGGAGCAGGCAAAGGAATGCTAGTGAGTCAATTCCTGGCTGAATCTATTTTAATTGCACTCACAGCATACCTACTGGCCATTGTTATTGTTTGGTTGTCATTTTCGGAATTTAAGGATTTGGTAGGGCAAGAATTGCCCAATCCCTTTACTCAGCCGTACTTTTGGGGGATTTCCGTCCTGTATGTCTTTGTGACAGGGGTATTGGCAGGAACCTATCCTGCATTTTTATTGAGTTCCTACAATCCTGCCGCGGTTTTTAAATCGAAAATGGGAACAAAAAAGGGCTTTGGATTGAAGCCTCGTGAAGTTCTGGTTGTTTTTCAATTTGCCGTGGTGGTTACCTTGATCTCCTGTGTGTGGGTGGTGCAAGATCAGATGCGCTTTGTCCAAAATAGGGATATGGGAATTGATAAGGATAACCTGATTTTCCATCCGGTTACGGAGCGTATGAGAAAAAACAAAGTTGCACTTCGCAATGAGTTGCTAGCTCTCCCGGATGTAGCAGAAGTAAGCTATACCTTTTCTCCTTTGACAAATATCTACAGTGGCACAGATGGTATGGATTGGCAAGGCAAGGATCCGGAATTCAAGCCAAATATTAGCCGGATGGGTACTGATGCCAACTTGGTAAAAACTGCCGGAATGGAATTGACCGCTGGCAGAGACATTGATATATATACCTATGCCGGTGATAGCCTTTCGGCAATAATCAATGAAAAAGCTGTGGAGTAGTAGGTTTGTTATCGTCGGAATTCACCAGGTTGGTATTGATCTCCGTGATCATCGGCATCCCGGTATCTTGGTACTTCATGAGCGACTGGTTGGAAACTTTCGCCTACAGGACCACTATTGATTGGGCATTGTTTCTTTGGACAGGCGGTTTGACGCTTGTGATTGCCCTGTTGACAGTGAGTTCTCAGGCGATCAAAGCCGCCCTGATAAATCCAGCCGAAACGCTAAAAAGCGAGTAGGTTTGTTTGGGTATGGCAGGATGGAGTGTAAAATATTCGGTACTATATTTGTTACTACACAGGTGGTCTCTTCTCTGCAAAATATAAAGTGCTAGAGGTTCTTATATTGGATGATAGGATTTAATTGGATCTGCCTTTATTCACGATCAAGACTTGCTATTTGGGCAAGCCCCTGATGTACATTTTTACCCTGCTTTATCATGGTATCAATGAGAGAGCGAATGATGGCATAGTTATCAGCCCCTTTTGGGGTTTTGAATTGGCCGGAGACTTTCTGCTTCACCTTTATATTTCTGATAGCTCTTTCTGAGGCATTATTTTCCGCTGGCGCCATGGGGTAATGAAGAAAGGTGAACACCTTATCTTTGTGCCTGTTCATCCGCTTCCAGAATGCCTGTATTTTTCCGGGTGCATTTGATTGGTTTGTTTTCAATAGACTTTCAAATTTCTTTTCGATCGCCTTTACTTTTTTATCGCTATAGGCAATCCCCCTTAATTCAAGGGCTTTCAAAATAACGGCTTTCATTTTCCGGGGCCATACTTGCTTGGGATGGGCTTCTTCCATGGCGTGTAGCTCCCGTAACAAATGTACGTGACATAGTTGGTGGGCTGCTGCCGGGGTGGACAATTGCATTGCAAAACAATCACTCACCAAAATAGAGTTTGGCAGCCCGTCCGGGTAAAAATGTTTCCGGGCCCTGGTTCCGCGGGAAGGATGATAGCCAATAAAGGTATATTCGGGGCTTTGATAAGTATGAAACCAACCTTTGGTCCCATTGATCTTGGCCCCTGTTTCATCGGAACCCACTACCGGGGCATGAAAGATTTGTGTTTGGATATCACGGTACGTTTGGGTGGCGCTGTGTTGAAATTGGTTCAATAGGTTGGTCACCGTGCCTTCGCTGATGGAAATCCCGAACACATCTTTCATAAATTCAGCTGTCCTTTTGTAGGGCATGAATTGCCGCACCGATAAATTGGCGACCAGGCCCCGCACGCTGTTTCCATAATTGACCTGTCCTTTAGCCCCCATGGGAAACGCCGCCCGGTTACAATGTCCGCAGCTACAGTATTTGGTTATAGTGGTATGGTTGATAATCACTTTTTTAGGGATGGCAATATCTATTACCTGATGGGTTTGTGCATTTTCCCCCTCAATATCTGCCAGACTGTTTCCGCAGGCGGCACAGGATTCCATCACATGTTCTATTATCCGATCGGCAGGATCCGGGGAAAATTCCAGAGTGGTACCTTGATGTCCCGCTTGTCCGCCCGGTTTACGTTTGCTCTTTTTTCGAAGGCTAAAATTTTTGCTCCGTTTTGGTCTGTATAAATCTGAGGAGGGAGCAAGAGAGCTGTTGGAGCTGTTTTTTGGCAGTTTGGCGATCCGCAAAGCTTCTTTGAGATCTTCAATCTCCTGCAATGCTTTTTCCAGTTTATGATCGTTTCGGGTGGCTCTGCTTTTGGCAAGTATGTGTGCCCACTTAACAGCACCCGCTTCTTCTTCCAGTATCTCTTTCTCCCGGATAAGTTCTTGTACTTTAAGCTTGTGAAGTTCAATCCGGTCTGCCTGGGCAGCCAGCAAAGATTTTAATATGGCAACCTTTCTCAATAAGGTCGTGTGATTTTCACCCGTGGCGATATGCTGCTTTGTTTCGATAAAGTAAATATATAACGTATTATGTAATATACAAATAAAAATTACTTATTTTTGCTGTATGAAATACAATAAAATTAAAAACCCGGACAAACTGGCCAGTGCCATTGAGCAGCTTTTAAACAGTAATGAAGAAGCCAAGCTGTACAAAAAGCTTCATACGGTGCTTTTAGTGGCGAGACACCCGGAAAACAATTGCTCTGAGGTGGCACGGCAATTAGGGTACAGCCCGCATACTGTAGCCCGGTGGGTGCGCACGGTGTGTAGCGACCAGGGCTTTGCCTTGAAAGAATTACAGGGCAAAAAGAAGCCTGGAAGAAAAAAACGTTTAACTTCAACTCAATTGAGCAAAATATATAACGTATTGGAAAAACCTCCCGAAGAGTCCAAGAACAAAACATGGACCGGAAAAGTATTGTCTG
>JBBDSB010000482.1:0-25320 GCA_040905205.1 Cyclobacteriaceae bacterium | reverse complement strand
CTGTTGTCCGCCAAAAAAAGAGCTTGCACCTCTGTTTATTGTAATGGTTCGCTTTCATCCGTTCCGAAATTAAAAAATTCTCCCAAAGAACCCCTTTGTCCGATCGCAGGGAGAAAGGCTGATTGTCGGAAACAACCCAGGCGTTTTCAAGATTTTTAATCTGTCTCATCGACTTATTTTTTCCTCCGACTTCGAATACATAGCGGTCGTTCACGGTAAAATCTGCTTCCGGGTGATCGAGCACCGTACCTGTCCTGCTAACCTGATTTAAAAAAAAGGTTTCTCGTGCTGATCCTGAATCCGCTGCATCCCTTGCAAAGGCTACCATCAAATTCGTGTTTTGCAGATAGATCTTTTCCGGTTTGGTCAGGTAACTTACCCCTTTTTTATTGCTTTTCAGCAGCATGATAAGCTGTGCTTCCTTCAAGTAGTGGAGGTACCGTAGAAGTGTATCCCTTGCAACAACAATGTTGTTTTTCCCACACCTCTGGCTCCATGTATGATAATGAGACGATCGGACCAGTCAATTTGATTGTACAACGCACGTTTAAACGTCAGGTCGACATCCCTGACTTTCCGCAAAGACTTTTCAAGTATATTATCTAAAATTGCTCTATCCATACAACAAAATAACAGTTAAAATCACTAATACATACAACATTTTAAATTGATTACAGTAGCACGTAGTAGCCAGGGGTGCGCCATGTAGTGGTCTGGGAAATTAGGACTGTAGAGACACACTCGATGAATAACTATCGCGTCATTCTCCTTGTCTGTCCACAGCCGGTATTCCCATCCGGGATTCAGTGAGCGGACCTTGTTCGTAAACGGCCGCCATTTTCCCGGAAAGCGAGCCGTTTTCCAGGTTTAGTGGATGAGTTTGGGGATCAAAACCTGGACTACTTGCTCCTGGCGCCTTTGAAGAAAATATTGAAAAACGCTTTAAAGAAATAGCGGATGTCGGTCAGGATTGGATTTTTGAGGTAGGCATACAGATACTGTTTCTCTGATTCGGTGATCTCTTCAAACGTCTGTGGCATATCGGCGTAAAACGGCGGGACCAGACCCGGTTTGACCCTGGTGCGGAGCTTCTGAAGGTCTTCGGGATACAGGTCGAAATAGTGTTGGCTCAGCGGACGCACCCCGACGATTTTCATCTCCCTTCGAAGCCAGTTGTAAAACATCGGCAATTCATCGATCCAGAAACGCCGCAGCCACCGACCCCAGCTCGTCACACGGAAATCCCTGTTGAGTTTTCCTCCCTCCTGCAGGTCATTTTTCTTAAATACAAAATCCTGAAGGTATTCCGAATAGGGATACATGGTTCGGAGTTTGTAGACGGTAAACATCTCTCCGTTCAGGCCGATCCGCCGAAGCCGGCAGAGCGCTCCGTATGTCGGCTGACCGTTAACATCCGGCTCACGGGTTTTACGGGTTACGATATAGGTCAGATATCCAATTTCCTTGTAGTCGACCACTGAATAACCGCAACACGTCAAGCGTCCCAACGCCTCGGTCAGCGAGATCACCCGGTTGCGCCCACCGGTGATCCGGTGGGCAAGTTTCCGCGTTGGCCCAAATTTGGGAAATACCCGTTTGAGAATAAAATCCAGAAGATAATACGGTTCCCGGATCACTTTGGGAAACTTGTTAAAGATCCGGTCCTTGCGCTGGCCCATCGATTCGAAACAGATCACGTGCCAGCTTGCGGAGGGCAATTGCTCATTCACACGCCGCAGGTATCGGTTGATATCGGTAAGATCATTCAGGCGCTGCAGGTTCACCACTCCCTTCCGCATCCCGGGGCTGAATTGAACCCCCTCCCCGTTATTGTTTCGTACCCATAAAAGCTCTGCCGGAGCGATTCCCTCCAGGGTCTGATCCAGAAACCGCCGCACGTCAGGATTGGACCGGTGATAAAAATCGGTCCTCACATCCGAATCCCGCTGGAGATCCGGGACTCCATTCTCCCCCGGTCGTTTTGTTACCGTATGTTCAGCCGTCAGATTATCACTCATTTTATGCAGCATCCATTCACATAGCAGGCATTAGAACCAATGATTCTCACAGGTTAGTCCTTCATTGCTACCGTTAAAATCTGATTATAGTGATAATACAGTTTTTTAAAGTAATTCTCCATTTTTAATAACGATCACACCCAGGCAAGCAGCAATGACAGTGCACATCGTGTTTCATTCGTTAATTGTCCTTTCATTCCGGCCAAGCTTTTAAGCTGTCCAAGAGTTAGCCAAATACCGTTGACCGTTGAATAATCGGCCCATTTTGGTGACACTTCAACGATTTCATAATTTACTACAGCGTTCATAAATCGTCCACCTTCATCCGATTGTAATACGTGGGCACGGTGAACAGATCTGTGATCATTCAATGCATCATCAACCCAGTCCGCAGCCAAGTGAAAGGGGCTACCTATCTTTGATGGTGCCAGTTGAACAGACTCCTTAAAGCCAGGCTCTGGTAACAGACGAAGAAAAAAATGAAGAATGCCGGCTATAGATGTGCAAATAACGACAACATTCACTGTACGGCTGCTTTCAAGAAGAGGCTGGCACCAATAACTGACCTCCCGGTCACTGGCATGGATATCAAAAACCCGGATGGAAAACGTTGAATCAATGTCTTTCCTGAATATCCTGCCGGCTCCGATCTTCCACTCCGACAGTTCGGATAGTGGTATAATGGTCCTGTCCAAAATGATTGACTCGCGCACATCCTCTAATTTTTCAATACAATCGTCGAGAGTGTTTAACAGATTTTTCTGAGATTGAAAAGAGTGAAGCAGTTTTTCACCAAATCCTCCTTTCCCCACCCAGCGGTGGAAGGGCTCTCCGCCATTGTCTGCAAGAAACTGCCAGTTGGAACAGAACAACACCGACCTGGCATCTGTATTTACTGTAAAATCAAACAGTAACACTTTACGAAGGGCGTTTGCCGGAAACCATTTCAACAGATTGTTATCCGGCACAGGATAGTCAAAAGAAACTAAAGCTACACAATTCCGGTTATACTTGTTTAGAAACCGGTCACCCTGCTCCGACTGTTCAACATTCGTAAGAAGTGTAACTCCAGGGTGATCTGCTCTTGTAAAACACTCGATCAGGGGTGTTGGCAACCCCTGATGTACGCGTTCGTAGTTGCTTTTCGTTGCCTGTACAGTGGGCGCACCCTGCACAATGAATACATTCCCCGGTTCAGCTTTGGCCTGAAGTAGCCAGTCCCATCCCGATTTGTTTTGTCTTATGACAAAGCCGAGGATGCCAACCTCTGGTTGATGGATTACCGGTTGCTCCCAGCCGTTGAAATACGGAACATTGCTTTCAATACGAATTCCCCTGATTGAAAAATAGCGACCGGTTTTGTGTTTCAGGCTCCCATCCAAAAATTCCCACTGCTTACAGTCTGAAAAAAGAATTGGTTCGACCTTCAGGCCTTTGTTCCGTCGGTGAGTTTCTAGCCACTCCGATACGGAAATCTGCAAGTTAGCGGAATCAGAAATTATGGTTGTAACTTTAGAATCCATGAAATCGTTTTTCATAGGGTCCTTAAGGAATTCAAAATCGAAATAATATGTTTATGAACGTGCAATTGATCAAATCGTCACGGATTCAGGAAAATATTTTAATTTTATGTACATTATTAAAAGTTTAATGTATGTTATAATATTTATTCTTAATAATATTTTGAATATATATTTTCTATTATTTAATAAATTTTTTGAAAACCCACTACGAATTAATCTCTTAAGAAACTGAACGTCTGTTTTCTGCCTGAATACTTTCAAGTCCTCTATATATTTGTTGTTCGTTTGTTCATTAAAAATATTTAATGATGACATAAATGCTTGATGATAATCAATATACCATTGCATATCTTTATCTTGGCCTGACAAAGATCCTGCATGCTTCCTTTTGATAGACATTTCCTGGTCTATATGATAAATCTTACCACTCATTAGACTTAATAAATTTAAACAATAATCGACAGCGGGCGCTATTCTCAATAAACCAGAAACGTCTTCTAAAACATCTCTACGAACTACCATTGTGGATGTTTGAATTACACCGTTTTCTCTTCTTATAACAGAATTAGCTGGTATAATCCCGCTTTCAGCCTTGCATCCTAATACCTTTCCGTTTTTTTTGTCGTCAGACAATAATACAGCATTGTGTGTTACTAAAGATATATTATTGTTCTTTTCTAAGATATCCACTTGCGTTTGTAGTTTATGGGGGTTCGTCCAGTAGTCATCACCATCTAAAAAGGCTATGTACTTGCCACGACATTTTGATATGGAATTCAAAAAATTATACCTCGAAACAGGTAAGTTCTCTCTTTCTTTACAATCCCGACCCCAACGGTATAAAGTTATTAACTCTGGATATTTTATTGAGTATTCATAGCATATCTCATATGTACCATCAGTTGACCCATCATCTCCAATGCATATTTCATATGAAAAATTCGTACTCTGTTTTATAGCACTTTCAATACATTTTTTAATATAACAGATATGCTGATAAGTAATAATTCTAACGCTAACCAAGGGATTTTTAATAAAATAATTCATATTTACACCATAGATATATTTACTAATATTACCTAAAAGTCCCATGACCCCCTCCCAATAATTCAGCCAGTCAGAAGTAGAGAATCGGGCCTGTTTTGAAGGTGTTATTCAATGTACTACTCAGGGTTTAATCCGTCAAGTGAGCTATGGGGATCAAAACCTGGACTACTTGCTTCTGGCGCCTTTAAAGAAAATATTGAAAAACGCCTTAAAAAAGTAACGAATATCGGTCAGGATGGGATTTTTGAGGTAGGCATACAGATACTGTCTCTCCGATTCGGTAATCTCTTCAAACGTCTGGGGCATATCGGCGTAGAACGGCGGGACCAGACCCGGTTTGACCCTGGTGCGGAGCTTCTGAAGGTCTTCGGGATACAGGTCGAAATAGTGTTGGCTCAGCGGGCGCACCCCGACGATTTTCCTCACTCTAATCGGACTGGTGATAAAAATCGGTCCTTACATCCAAATCCCGCTGGAGACCCGGGACACCATTCTCCCCCGGTCGTTTAGCTACCGTATGTTCAGCCGTCAGATTATCACTCATTTTATGCAGCATCCATTCACATAGCAGGCATTAGAACCAATGATTCTCACAGGTTAGTCCTTCATTGCTACCGTTAAAATCTGATTATAGTGATAATACAGTTTTTTAAAGTAATTCTCCATTTTTTGCTGAAACTATATAATCCCAAACCTACTGGTTTCCTGAAAAACAGGTGCTTATTCATTTAGTATGATTTTTTTTCATAAAGACACCCCCGTTCATAGTTTGTTAAATTAAATTTGGGAAGCTTACATTTCCGCTATTTGTAGCTAGCATTGGCCAGGAAACGATAGAAAGCATCGCGGCACGGTCCCTCCGATTGGTTTCCAGTAAATTGCCATATATTCAAAATGCAAAATGGCAGTGTTAAAAAAACAGAAGCAAAAGATAACTTACACCAGCGCCTTTGGCTTTACGGATATTGGCAGAAGCCAGCATTTTGGAGTGATCAAAACTGACGCATCCAAACTTTAATGCACTGGCTGTTATTTATGGAAAAAATAGTTAATTTATGCCTTATGAATAAGCCTTTTCTCGTTGTTTTTAATAGTTTACGGTACCATTAAAAATACAAAATCCTATGGACTTATTCTACTTTATATGATTGTTTTACAATGAGTTACGATAATTTTCCCTCCTCAAATCATAACTGCGAAAGTTGAGTTAAATAACATGTTTGATGAGAAAATACAGCAGATAAAAGAACAGATTGAGGCATATAAAGAAAATAGCTTAAAAATATTTTCCACATCCTCTTTCCAAACGAACAGCGTAATTCTCTTACATATTATTAGTTGGATTGATTACCAAATACCCATTTATTTTCTGAATACAGGATATCACTTTCCGGAAACACTGCTTTTTAAAAGTGACTTAAAAAAAAGACTCGGTTTAAATGTCATTGATCTTTTCCCATCGGTTCCAAAAAACCAACAAAGAGATAGTAATGGTATGCTCATGTATGCCTCTGATCCTGACTATTGCTGTTATATGAATAAAGTGCAGCCTTTAGAACCTATTAAACAAGAATATGATATTTGGATGAGTGGTATTCGTGGCGATCAAAATGAGAACAGGCACAAAAAAGGATTTGAAGAGCGTGAAGAAGGATTAATTCGATATCATCCTATTATTGACTGGACCAGTAAAATGGTGTACCAATATTTGGATCATTATGAATTACCCCGACATCCCCTGGAAGGAGAAGGATACCTGAGCATTGGATGCCAGCCCTGTACGCAAAAGTATTTAGATAAAGAAAACGGTCGACTGGGAAGATGGAAAGGGTTAATTAAATCAGAATGTGGTTTACATAAGTAATCTCCTAAGTAGAATTTACCATGCGTATACTTATAACCGGAGGTGTCGGGTATATTGGCACTGAACTTATCCACAAATTAGCCAAACAAACAGAAGTTGAAGAGATCATCGTATACGATAATCTTTCCCGAAAAAATTATAATTTATTTTTGGAAGGCAGTCTGCCAGATGATAAAATAACATTTGTACAAGCGGATATTCTTGACACTAGAAGGTTAGAAAAATACTTGAATGGGATAGATGTGGTTTATCATTTGGCTGCTTTTGTTCTAACCCCATTTTCGAATGAAAAATTCCACCAGTTCGAACAGATAAACCATTGGGGTACGGCAGAAGTAAGTTATCTGTTGGAGAAAAGTAATGTCTCGAAGATTATCTATTTGAGTTCGGCTTCGGTATATGGTTTACAAAATAGAATGATTGACAAAACTGAAGAACCAAGACCAACCAGTCACTATGGTATTTCCAAACTTAATGGGGAGAAGATGATCCGACGTCTTGGAGATCAAAAGAAGTTATATATAATTCGGAGTGGAAATGTATATGGCTACAGTCGAAGTATGCGTTTCGATTCAGTAATCAACAAATTTATGTTCTATGCTCATCATTTGAATCAAGTTTCTATATATGGCAAAGGAGATCAAAATCGAGCATTCATACATATTGACAATTTGTCAAAGTTTTTAGCAGACTTATCTGATACAGATCTAACACCCGGGCTATATGATTTTGCACTTCGAAATTTAAGTGTAGAAGAAGTAATGCAAAGTATGAAAACAATATATCCAGATCTGGAGACTTTATATATCTCTCAAGACTTAGTTTTAGACGGTATACAAATAGCCAAGGATAAGGATCTTCCTTCAAAATATTTGGAAACAGAAAACACATTTGAAGAAGAGCTGAATGAGATCAAGTCTTCTTTTTCTATCAGACCAATGGCTACGCAGTCATGAAATCAGGGGAATTTTTAATATTGCCTCACTCATCCTTATATCCGATCACACTATTCTTGCTATGTAGTCGTTCCTTAAGAACTCCATAATAGTTTGTTGGAGTATATTCCGGTTAGATAGAGCCAGCTTAAACGGAGCAATTTTTTTCCATCTCTCTCCCACTGTTCCATCCATTTTTTCAAATTCCATCCGGCGGCGGCCAAATAGGCGTTGATTTGACTCGATGTTTTTCCATGCAGATAGTTTTGTCCCATGCGATGATCGGTTTTAAGATGTCCAATAATGGGTTCAATACCTGCCCGACGCCTGAACCGTCGACGCATTCGCCGCTTCTTGGCCTTACTGTCACCGGCCTTCGCCTTGTCCGGGGTTGTGACCTTGACACCTAAGGCTTCTTTGCATCCACGCCCACCCCGATCATAGATGACCTCTTTGGGCAGGGGACGCTGGTCGGCTTGAATCTGCTCGAGCAGCGGTTGGATGGTCTTCGAATCGTGCGGGTTGCCCTCGAAGGCTTTGATCGCCAGTACCACTCGACGGGTAGGGTGGGTCATCAGTCCCACTTTATTGCCAAACTCATATTTCTTGTGGGCTTTCCCTTTGGCAATACAGGCCGTATACGGTTTATGAAGACTGTAGACTTTATCCGAATCGGTGCGCTCTTGGGTGATCGCCTTCCAATACAGTTCCATGTCCTGTTCATAGAGTTTGAGCTGCTCCTCTGAGAGTTCCCGTTCTACCTCCCGCAACAGACGCCCGGCATAAGTGCGTAAGGTTTTGCGCGCTTTTTGGGCTTTCTTGCGTCGGCGGGGATGGTGGCCGAAATAACTCTCACGGAGCAACTGCTTGCTGACCCGCACATAACTCTGACGCTGATCAATCTGCTCGGCCCGGGCGATGCGATTACAGTGATCCATCGCTTTCTTGGCTAATTTGGCATCAGTGGGAAAGGTCGTGTTATTCTCCTGGACCGTGGAGTCGGACAAGACCTGATTAACCCGGCCATCCAGCTCATGAAGCTCGACGGAATAGGAAAATATCCTGGCTACTCCTTCCTCCCCAATCCGATTGCGGAAATGAACCAAGTCACTTGGATCGCACCGAAATTCATGCTGGAAATAAGCCTCTCCGCAAAAGTACTGCATGTAGGGGTTCATCACCCAGGCCCTGGCCAGAGTCTCATCTCCGTAGTCATAGATGCGTTTGAGAAGCAGACATCCAACCATAAAGCGAATCGGCATAGCCGGTTGACCGGTATCACTGTAGTGCTCAGCAAAAACCTCCTCAAAATATTCCCATTCCATCCGGTCAGCCAGTACTACTAATGGTTGATCGTGATCGATAAAGTCAGTAAGTAAGGGTTGGAAGATATCACGTTGGTTTGGGATCGGAGAAGTACCTGTCATAAATTGCAAGGTTTTGGGTCAATACGGGTCATTTTGTTGCAAAACAAGATACTAAATATACCCCATTTATGCATAGTAAATTACTGATAATATTAATCTTGAAGTATTTATTCAGGAGCGACTATGTACATTCAATTACCCACAAACTTTCCTGTAGAACCATATTTTCTTATAGGTATTCATAAGAGGACTCCTTTGGATTGTATTAAAGGTTAAGGCACTATGAATTTAACAATCCA
The DNA here is from genome assembly GCA_040905205.1 of Cyclobacteriaceae bacterium. GTDB lineage: Bacteria > Bacteroidota > Bacteroidia > Cytophagales > Cyclobacteriaceae > Cyclobacterium. The sequence goes on along the minus strand of JBBDSB010000482.1, from coordinate 16,267 downwards.
GGGCGTCCTCTTTATTATAATACCTCGTGACCCTCGACATCAGGATAATACCAGTTTGAAGATATTACTGCCAACAATTTGTATTGTTCCGGAAAAAGTGGAAGCTTACATAATCAAGGGTTTTCTATGCCGGTATACTTCCTGTGCCATTCTATCAATTTCCCCTTTCCCCCATATCGAATTAAAGTCTTGACAGCTCGGGGATTAATTCCAAGTTTGACAAATAGTCTGTAGATCGGGTAGCGTAAAACAAGTAAAAAACTTCTTACGGGCTGGTAATGTTTTGACTTAATTAGATCGGCAGATAAAGTAACAGCTAATCTCTCAAACAAGTTTGAAATAAATTGAGAATCATCGAGCTTATTATAAAAAAATTCATGCTCATAACTTTCTTTTAACATATATGAGTTTTTTCGATGACCTGAAAAAAGGGTAATCACACTAATCTTTTTAGAAAAGCCGATCGATATCCCTTTTTTCCATGCCCTGAAAAGCCATTCCTGTGAAGGGGTCTCATATGTCCTGTCCTCTGTTTTCCAGTAACCAACAGTGTTGATTACCTTTTTTTCAAAAAACCAGGTTGAAGCAATATAAAGTGTGAGTGGTGTGTAATTGCCAAACGGCGGAGTACCATAAAGCCTGATATTGTAATTCCCGTTTCGCAGTTCTTCTTTCGAACCTGGCAGTATATTCAAATATGGAACACATATAATCTGATGCTCGGACTGTTGGATAAAGGCCAGGCATGAAGAAAGATGATGGGGAAAAAAAGATCATCCTGGTTTAAAAAAGCGATATACTTCCCCTTGGCTTTTTTTAAACCATAATTATTTGGTGTGGCTTGTTGTCCGCTATTTTTCTCCAGATTGTAAAAACGGATCCTGCTATCCTCAAATGAAGCGACACACTGCTCTGTATCATCTGTACAGCAATCGCCGATAACCAACAATTCAAAATTATCATAGTCGGAATCCAACGCACTTTTAATCGCATACTTTAGCAAATGGCTTGCATCGTATGTGGCAATAATAATACTGATGAGTGGTTTTGAAAATGATTCCATACTATCCTATTCCTTCAATCCTGTCTGCGATTTTTACACCCCAGTAGGGCACCAGTGTATATTTGCCTGTATCAACCGAATGGTAGTTCCCACAGGAAGTGATACCAATCTGATATCTTGTGTGGAGTTTACTATTAACTTTGTCCACATCCTGATTTCCAAGGGCATAAATCACACCGCCTGCCGGATCGACATCTTCAGGTTGAAATTCAAGTTGGCTGACGGATGGAATCCTGAGGGCCAATTGTTCAAAACTTTTCCTGAAAACGTCCATTCGTTTATCCGCGGTTAAGTCAGCATCCCAGTCCGGAGGATGATAATCTTCGGACCATCCCGTCCGCCCGATAGGGTACCACGACAGAAACATTCCCTTATCTTTAAAATTCACCGTATCCCCGAAAGGGCCTTGTACCATTGTTACCGACGGGATCTCGTCATGCTGAACCGGGATCAGAATTTTGTTTCCAAACTTATATCTTTAGGACCATCCGGCCGGGGGTGATATTCCCATAGATTTGTCAATTTTCAGCCTTCCATTCCAGGAAACATTAATCACGTCTGTATATGATTCTTTGGACATGTGCGTAGTATTGCCATTCCGGAAATGAACCACCACCTGTGAACCCTTTCTGAAAACCATTTGAACAGGGGTATTTAACAACAAATTTATTGAAGGCTCATTGTTCAGGGCATCTCTGAGTTTCTCCGCGATGGTTCTTGGTTCAACAGCATATTCGTTGGTAGAAAATCCAGCTTTAATGTATTCGGGGTTGGCTATTTTTTCAAGATCAGCATCAGACATACGTTTTGCCTGAATGGATTCGAATAGATCCAGATATTTTAGTTGGCAATGATCTTTAGCCTCATCAAATAAACTCATGCAATTTTTGTAATGGCCCAGGAGTTCGGATGCGTCCACCAAAGAATCGTTATGGACACAATAGTTGAATGGAGTGGAGATGACTTCTTCAGGGTCAAGGTCAATCCAGCGTTTCAAATTGGAAACAAAATGAAGAGCCCCCACTATCATCTCCCTCGACGTTTTTAACTTCCGGTCCATTGCATATATGAACCCCAAATGAATTTTTCCTTCGTTTACATAGGACGCTTTAGAAATGGGAAGGGAACTGCTTTCATACAGGTCGATATCATATCCGCGCTGCGCCAATTCCAGGGCAGCACATACCCCCGCACCCCCTGCTCCAAGAATTGCGACTCTACGACTTGTTTTTTTCAATGGCACAATAAAAGTAAAACTTGTAAAAAGATGGAAGATTTTTTACCTGTTCCTGGACAAAAATGACTTATGTTGGTATCATTTTAGATGAGGATTAAATGAAGACAATCAGATTGACATGACCGTCAAGCGTTCAAATTTAAAAGACTAAAAATCATATCAAAATCCAAATAAATTTCTGGTTTTTAAAGTTAATAAAACATTGATAAACAATTTATTATTACCTTGAATATGCATATGATTAGTAAAATTTTTGAGTTCAAGACTCAAATCTATGTATAGCCAATTATCGGGGTAGTATGTAAAATTCAATGAGGATGTATAAATACTTTGAACAACACCAGTTGGAAAAGCCGTTTTTTCTGCAATAAATGGCGAATTCAAATCCTGTTTCCTTTCCCTTATTGCTTGAAGTTTGGCGCCAACTAAAAATGGCGAAAAACCAAAAAAATCTATATCTAATCTGAGACTTTCATAACCGTGCTTTGGGAAACCAAGACTTTGACTATAAAATGTATAGTTTCCAAATGTGTAGAATGAATTATACGTCCAATTACTTATACGATTATATGTTAATGCAATCTGGGATTCGGGGAATGGGTCGCTGTAAATCGATTTAAACATAAACCCTAATCTGTCCGGATAAACTTTTCTAAGAGATTTTTTCAGGTCGATATCATCAATTAATACCTGAGAATAGACAGTAATTCTTTGGAGTGGCTTATAATAAGCTTCAAAACTAATTTTAGCGCTTGCACGTCTCTCTTCGAAATTCTTTCTATCACTCATTTTAGATAGAAAAAAAATGTTTACGGGATTCAGATACTGAAACATTGGAACTTGATCTTCACCTCCAAACAGGATAGACTCAGAAATAGCTAACTTAACCTTATCAGTTATGGATAAATCTATACGATGTAAAGAAATAAATCGCTTGTTTAAAACAGGATTCGGATCACTATCCCGAATATCAAAACCTATCTTATCTTCCAAGCGTGCAAAAAGCGAAATAAATTCCAATTGACGATTGGAAAAAGTCAACCCTATTTGGTCATATGAATGAGGGTTTGGGGATAGCAGTAAACCAGGCTCATTCATTATTCCGAAATTTCGTTTCACCCGACCTATAAACAGGCTCAAACTTTTATGATTCCATTGTAGATATGATTCCGTTGAGCGAGCAAAATTTGCATTTTGCAGTTTTCCTGTTGTACCAGAAAACAAAGAGTCGAACTTAAAGGATTCATCAGCTTTAAAACGATGAAAAAGGCCAAAATTTTTGTAGAAAAAACCGGTAAAAAGACTACCAAGAAAATAATTATCAAATTCTTTTTCTTGGTAACTGACATTCGTTCCACCCTCAATACCAACAACAAATTTATTTAAGGAATCTGATTCTGTATCTATGTTTATAAGGTGGCTAAGATCATTTTTCAAAAGGCGCATCCAATGATTATTTGATTGATTCTTTCCAACAGGAAGAGAAGTATACAGCTCATTAACAGTGAATGGTTGATTTAAAACATGATGTAAATCAACTCTTCCACTATGAATTAAATATTCTAAATACCTATCATGCTCTGAGAAAGTAAAGTAGGGTGAAACATTTTGAGACGAAGCTATTTTGGGATATAGTAGAAGAGGAAGTAAGAAAAAAACTAAAAGTAAATTTATCCTCAATGTAAAGTTCATCGTTAATAGGGATTACACTTAATAAAACAATTGAGTTCATTCATTTTTCAAATGACAAAATTTATATAAACAAGTAATCCATACAATTTGGGTATTGTATTAATTCGCTTGATTGTTTCCGTAAAATCGAGGCCTATAATATCAAGATACCATTTTATAGTTTCATATCGTGGGCGGTTCTCCTCCCGTAACTTTTGCAAAGCTTCCTCCCTTTCAATCAGGCCTTCCCTTATCTGATTACTCCTGAATGTATCTATCTCCGAAAAACCCGCAACTGTACAGTATATATAGTTATAAAAACTTGCTGTTCCGTCTCCAATACGCCAAGTGGAATCTGTATCTATCGCGGTTTCCCAATTATACTCCTCCATTATTAGTCGCTCTATCTCCTCTTCATTCCAGGGATAGTAGTCAAAGATATGATAGTAGTCATTTTTAGGGATCAAGTACCTTGATACGAAAGACCCAAATGTATCTAATAGGGATTGATTTAAATAACCAGGATTAGTAATGAAATTTTTTCCAACAAATGAAAAGAGTTTCAGTTGATTGATTATGGAGAGACTATATATTCGTTCCTTATCAAATTCAGGTGGAACACCTGCAAACCCTGTCTTAAAATCGGTATTCTCCAGATCGTTAATGCCCCAGACATTCAGATTGATATTATTTTGTTTTTTGACCTTGTCGGTGTAGTAAAAAAAGTATTTATCACCGACCATAAACAAGGGAATCATACCCAAAGACGGCTTTTTCAACCAGGCTTTAACATTTTTCTTTATATTTTTTCTTTTCCAGTGAATATCAGCCGCTACAATAATATTTTCTACCCCCAGCTTGCCACACACTCTCGCAATGTTTCGTCTAGCGAGGTCTGTCACCATCCCCCAGTCATACGTAAAAGCAATAGGATTAAGTCTTAATTCTTTTTTTACAAGATGCAGGGTAAAGGTACTATCCCTACCTCCACTGAACGGTACCAAACAATCCGGCTGACCATCCTGACTTCGATAGGGTTCTACCAGGGACTTAAGTTCATCAAGTGATTTGTCTCTATTTTGCGACACATAATTATGACAATAATTACAAACACCTGTATTATCATATTTAATATATGGAAAGGTTTTCGGAAGCAGACATTTTTTGCACCTTTGTAATTTGTCGATCGATTTCAGATTGTATTCTAACAGAGATGCTTCCTGCAAGGCATTGGCAGTGTGTCGATACATATTTACATCCAGCACTACCTCATCTTGTTGTTGTTCATAAGATTTGACGGTTTCGATATTAACAGAATAAGGCTCCACATTTCTACTTTTATAGATCGCAACCTCATCAACCGGGACTTTAAACGATTGGACCCCAAATTTATTTAATAAAACTCTGTAACCACTACCTGCCATTACCTGGGTCAATTCAAAATCTTTCTTAAAAAGATTCCCGTATTTATTCCTTAAACGAACCAGAATATTTCGCTCTGATGCAAAAACCAGATAATCATTATAGTTGGTCAATATATATAAAGAACCATTATTAGTATAAAGCAGGAATTCTTCCAAGTTATTGGGGAAAAAGCCCGTTGCAACTGTACCAAATACTTCTTTGTCCAATATTTGAATAGCACTCAAAGGATCTCCGGTATTCATCAAATACTTTTCGAAAAGTGCATAAAAAACTTCAGTATCAATTTCGTATTCGCGTTGTAAATCCGTATGTTTGGCCCAAAGTTCATCGACGTTAACTATGATACCGTTATGTACTCCGACTAATCCATTCTTCACTACCGGCTGGTTGTTAACGTGATTCAATTGAGAACCGTTGGTAACAAGGCGTGCATGTCCAATGCCTGCAAATACCCGGCTCTTATTCGAATACGATCTTGAAAACCTTTTATACGAATCGGAATTAAGGAGCCTGCTGATTCTGACTGGGCCCTTAAGAACTTCGATTCTCAAAGTGTTCGGATCTCTATAAGCTATCCCTGATGAATCTTTTCCCCTAACTTCTGAAACCCTGGCCACTGCTTCCAATACCGGGACAATTTCCTCAAGAGTGTATTTTTCAGAGGAAACGAATACACCGAATATGCCACACATATATCTCTAAACTACTTTCTTGTTAATGATCTCAACCATCCTGGATGCTACGTTTTTTCCAAAAATATTCACTTGTTCGTCAGACGGCATGAATTCCTTAATTTTGCCAGCCATGGTTTTTTCCGTTTGAGGGTTCAAAAGTAGATTCCAGCCACTCTTTACAGTATCAACCCATTCCGTTTCTGGACGTAAGGTAATACAAGGTCTTCTTAAAATATAGGCCTCTTTTTGGATCCCTCCTGAGTCAGTAATAATTTTATGGGCATACTTCTGTAGTTGAACAAACTCAATATACCCTACTGGCTTAATCATCTGAATGTTATTTCCTATGAAAAAATTGTTCTCTTCTATTTTTTTTCTGGTTCGCGGGTGTACCGCAAATATCACCTTGCCCTTAAGCTCACTTAAGGCGGAAAGAATCTTCTTCAGGATGGTCGTATCATCTACATTATAAGGCCGATGTAATGTCAACAGGTAATAGTCATCATCCGGAATATTGGAACTCGAACGATTCTCCGTGATTTCCAAAGCCAATTGTAATGAATCAACCATAATATCCCCTGTAAGAAAGGATTTTTTTTGCAATCCCTCCTTTGCCAAATTATCCATTGCGGACTCAGTAGGAGCAAATAGCAGATCTGATGTATGGTCTGAGATGACACGGTTAATTTCCTCAGGCATTTTTCTGTTGAAACTCCGAAGTCCAGCCTCTATATGAATTGATGGAATATGGAGTTTTGAACATGCCACTGAGCTTGCAAGAGTTGAGTTTGTATCTCCAAAAATAACAACTGCATCAGGCTTTTCTGTCAGTAGTTCCTTCTCCAACTCTATAATCATTCGCCCGGTTTGTGAACCATGATTTCCGGAATGAATGTTTAGATTTTTTTTTGGTTTGGGAATCGCCAATTCATTAAAAAACAAGTTTGACATTTCATGGTCAAAGTGCTGGCCTGTATGAATAATAACTTCAGTATTTTGCTTCCGAATTTCCCTGGAAAATGGTGCCAGCTTAATAAATTGAGGACGAGCACCTACAATGCTGATAACCTTCATAAAAACCTGTATTGAATTTGAGGATCCTGCCGAATCTCTTCAACACTATCAGGATAGTTCTCCAATAGCCATATCATAAATCCCGTTAGATTTATCTTTTCAGCTAACATGACATTTCTCTTCGACTGGAAAGTATCCTTAAAGCGCTTCTCGTTGAGCATAGTTTTTATTCTCTCATACATCTTTTCAAAATTTTCCGGTTTATAATTAAATGACAACCCGTATTTGTTTTCTTTTTCATCCATTACATTGATATTGCCGACAAAATCATTACACCTGAATGCCGGTGTTCCCAATACTACTGCCTCGGAAGTCATGGTTTGACTGTCACCTATAAATAAATCTGCATAAAAAATAGCATGGGCTATCAATTCTGATTTCAATTTCAAACGATACTTTTCCATATCAGTGGGTAATTTCCTTTCTGCACTTATGAAGACCTTACCATAGTATTCAAGTAATTCAATTAGTCTCCATACATTTCGATCTGATAAACCTTTTTTCCCCGTATCATGGTATGACCTCATTGAGACCAACCGTAACAAAAAATAAGTATCCATTTTTGGATTAAACTGCCTGATTATATCTTTATTCGGTCTAAAGATATCCGGATGGAGATAAGCGAGCTCCTTGTATCCTGAAAAACTAATCTTCTTTTTGTTGTACTTTGCCAAGTCTGTAATATCAGGAGAGAGAATATAGTCTGCAAAGGCGAGTACTATCGAAAACTGTTTGGTAGTTGATAAATCATCGTCCGTAAACACAATTGTAGGCACTCTCTGCAATTTGCCAATATATACGAGTAAATCATCAGTAATGAAAAGATCATATTTTTTCCCTTTACAATAATTATATAAACGGTAAATAGTACGAAACAGATTAATTGTTGAGCTTACATATGCTGGGACTCCATCCATCTTCCGTCCTTCAGGAAAAATATTTGTATAATCCCAACCTTCATTCTTAACTAACTGCTCCAGAATATCCTTTGAAGTAATCAGTACTTCGACATCGTGCCCATCTCTCTTCAATCTATTTATTGTGTGTTTGAATACATGAAATTTAGATGGGTGGACAAAAAAAAATAAGTACCTCATAGTCTTATTATCTCAATACCAATTGTGTATTTACAAGTCAGATATCCATAATCAATATTTTTATTAAAATAAGATTAATTTTGCAGTTTAAAGTTAAGCAGATTCAGTTCTCTCACATTTATATCCTTCAATTAGAATACTTCTGGATTAAGATCGATTCATTCTTGCGAAGTTAAAAAATTATTTCAATGCTCTTTTATACACAGTAACTAACCTTTTCGCTATTGACTCACTATTCAATCCTAAATCAATAATCCTTTCTCTTCCCTTTGTTTTGCCAATCAGATTTGAAAAGTGAAGAGCAGATTCAATTTTAATAGATAGGTCCTTATGGTCAAATGAACTTATAAAACAGCCTTCCGTTTCACCTATTATCCATTGTACGTCACCAGCAATAGTTGTAACAATTGGCAGATTACAAGCCATAGCTTCTTTAATAACATTAGGTGAGCCCTCCTTTAATGATGTAAAGACTAAAACATCCGAGGCATTATAATACAACGGCATAAGTTCTGGTTTGACAGGATATGGTGAAAGCACCTTACAATCAGTTTTCAAAAACTTTAAACTATCCTTTAACAGTTTAAAGTTTTTTCTTTTGGATTTAACATCTCCTACAAATAACAATATTCTTTTATTACTTTCAATCCCAAGTTTAATTCTGCACTCTTCTTTTTGAATTGGTCTAAATTCCTGAAGATTAACACCATTAGGTATTATATTAACATTTTTCTTTAAAAATATATTTTTTAACAGATTTTTAGATTTAAATATTAACTCTTCATATAAATATTGTATTGCAAAACCCTGTATTATTAATAAAAAAGAAACAAAATAATCTTTGACGCTGTTATTTACTAAACCATATGCATCTGTCCCCATGTATGTTAATACTTTCGTCTTATTCATTGCTGCAAAGAATGCTACCCAACCACTTAATGTATAATGGGCATGAATAATATCATACTGGCTACTTTCATTATTAATTTTTTTATATAATAATAATATATGTTTTAAATAACCTAAAATCCCCCCTTCTTCAATACGAAAAATATCGACTTGGTTTCCAATTCTTATCAATGAATCTGCTTGTCTCTTTATAAAAGGTGAAACATCAAAATATTTTGAATTCCCACTACAAACGAATAGTATCTTATACCTCATAATGATTGGTATTTTTCACTAGAACATGACATAAATTGAATCAGGTATATCGTAATCGATTACATCATCTATATGTTTATATTTTTTAGACATCTCGATTATTTCACTTATTAATGGTAAGATATTTTTTTTATGAGTTGCAGGCATTATCTCCCATTTATCTAAAATTTCTTCTGGCGATATTGTTTGGCTTCCTCTGTTTATGTCAAAATATGTATGATTTTCAACATCATTCCAAGATGGATTTTGACTATTATTAAACATATAAATATGACTTTTTATATTTAACCTATTGAAATGTTCAAAATAATCATCATAAATTTTATTTGATTTCTTTTTAATATTAGAAACTTTTTTATTCTTATTGTTTTTACTTGGTGATTTTACCCTTGATTTAGCATTTCTGTACTTACTGATTTTATCCTTAGTCTGCTCATTTTTTAAAAGAAGAAAGTTATTCATCACAAGTACATCCATTTCTGTAACCATAAAGCAGGTACTTGCATCCTTTGGCGTACATACAATCGGTTCTCCATTTACATTGAAGGATGTATTTATAATGACTCCATAGCCAGTCAGTTTTTTGAATTCCTTAATCAAGTCATAAAAATCTGGATGTAATCTTCTATTGACTGTTTGTACCCGAGCTGAATAATCAACATGTGTTATTGCAGGAAGATCACTTCTCTTCTGATTGACAATTTTGATGATGTCAGTCTCATGCTGAAACTCGTATTTAACACATCGGTTTTCTTTAAGATTTGTCACAAGTAACATATATGGACTGGTACTACAAATATCAAAATATTCATTCACATCTTCTTCTAACACTGACGGAGCAAATGGCCTGAATGACTCTCTGAATTTTATTTTTTTATTTAAGACAGACTGGGCTTGCTTATTTCTTGCATCTCCCAATATCGACCTTGATCCTAATGCTCTTGGCCCAAATTCCATCCTTCCAGAAAAATGTCCTACAACTTTACCTTCATTTAAATAACTAGCAATGACCGCGTTTCTCTTATTAGCATTTAATTTTCTATACTTAAGGTCATATGAGTCCAAATATGCTTTAATCTCTTCATCTGAGAATTCAGGACCCCATAAAGAACCCGACTGAATACATTCATTACTATTTTTTGAGGTATCAGAATCATTATCATTATGAGTTTGGAAATAACTATGATATACTGCCAAAGCAGCACCTAATGATCCACCTGCGTCCCCAGCGGCGGGCTGAATCCACAAATCTTCAAATACGTTTTCAGCTAACAATTTACCATTGGCTACACAGTTTAATGCAACACCACCTGCTAAGCACAAATAATCCGCTTTTGTTGCTTCCTTCGCATATCTGGCCATTTTAATAATAATCTCTTCGATTACAACCTGGATTGACTTTGCAATATCTCTGAATTTCTGTGTTATTGACTCGTCTGTTTTTCTTGCCGGTCCCCCAAATAATTTTTCAAAATCTTCATTGATCATGCATAATTGATTATTAAAACCAAAATATTTCATATCCAAAGAAATGGAACCATCTGAATGTATTTTTATCAATTTTTCTTTTATCAAATCTACATATTTTGGTTCTCCATATGGTGCTAAACCCATCATTTTATATTCTCCTTCATTAACTTTGAAACCTGTATAAAAAGTAAATGCTGAATACAGCAAGCCAACTGAATTAGGATATCTCATCTCCTTAATCATTTTTACTCTTGAATCTTCGCCATACGAAATGGATGCTGTAGCCCACTCCCCAACTCCATCAACAGTCAATATTGCAGCTTTTGAAAATGGGGATGCGTAGAAAGCACTCGCGGAATGAGAAAGGTGATGTTTTACAAAATAAATGTCTCCATGATAATTCAATTCATTGCAGATAATTTCAGGGATGCGAAGCTTTACAAGAGCCCATTTCGAGAATAATTCAGTCCATATCTCCTTTCCAGATGGATATGCTACAATTTGTGAAGATATTATCCTCTCTAAAGTCAAATAAGGATTATCATAAAATGCTACTGCTTTTATATCTTCCATTTGTATTCCGGCTTCTTCTAGACAATAATTAATAGCCTTAAAAGGGAACTTTGCATCATTTTTCTTTCTGGTAAATCTTTCTTCCTGAGCTGCAGAGATAATTTTTCCATCTTTAATCAGTGTACTTGCCGAATCGTGATATAATCCTGAGATTCCTAAAATATAAGTCGATTCTTTTTCTGAGTGCTCCGTAACTTGACCGGCTATTTTTTCTTGATCATTTTCTGACTTTAGTAATTTAAGTTCTGATATCTTATTTGATATAGTTTCAGCCACAATAGAATGTGCGTATTCTGAATAGTGGCTATCCTTTCTATAATAAAGTTTATCTTGATTTTTAATTTTTTTAAATTTACTCAGAACATCTACATAATGAACATTATCATATTTTTTTGATATGTTTATAAATCTTTCATCAAACTTTGGATTTATCTTAACATTATGATAAGGGAGGGGCGCGAGTATTATCTCATTAGCTTTAGATATTGAAATTATTTCTTCAATTAATAATTTCATCAATACCCATCGCGGATTTTCTTCATCTTGATAACCATAATATTGATTTGATAGCTGGAGTTTCAAAATATAATCCTTAATTGAATTCGGAACATATTTGTGAAAAAACTTTCTGAAAAAGTCAGGGGGATTAATTAATCTTTCCTGATTTTTATAGTCCGTCACAATCTTCCTGTTTTTGGGGACAGGATAATTATGTAAATCCAGTTTTGAATTCTCAACAGTAAAATATGGTTTTGGGACCAAAATCTGTTCCCCCGTTTCACTCTCTATAGCCAAACGATTTGCCATCGTATTTCGAACAATATCTCCTATATGGGGTGATATTACCAAAATATCATGATCATATTTAATCGCAATCTGCTTATAAATTAAATATTGTTGATCTATCCCCGATCCTGATAATCCAAAATTATAACTCTCCGCATCAAAATTTTTAACAATTAAATCAGAAAATCTTTTTTCATTTTCAACTCCATCACCTGCCGTGTAAGAATCACCTAAATAAAGAATCCTTTTCTTTCCGCCTTTGTTTTCTCTTGTATAATCTATATTGGATCTAAATCCTTGATTATTTGTAATGATATAATAAGGGTTTTCACTGTAGGGAACACGCATTTTTAAATTCGGCACATATAAGTGTCCTATTTCCTTATTGTACTGAATTAGGGTTCTGTGTGTAAGTTGCTTTGATAACATCCGTCTTTAATTATTTAATTTTATTAAGTTAAATATTTTGTTAATTTTAATATTCCTTATCTTTTTAATTAATTTATCATCATTATATATTATATAATATATAATAGGATTTATAATCTTTATTTTTAAAAAATAAAGATTCCAAATTATTTTATATTTAAATATCTTTAATAAGATTTTTGAAATAACATGAAATAAAAATTTATGTTTGTAATTATTTTTAATATTTATAAATCCGTTATTATTATTAATATATTCATACTTACAAGAATATGAATCTAACTTGAAATTAACTAATAATATAGCTGATTTTCTGTTAGAAGAATTTAGTTTTTTATATATACTATTATTGAAATAAATATCAGAAAAACAAAAATTCCCAAGGCTATAAAATATATACTTTCCATTATATATCTCATATGGCTGTAACGTATGTGAGTGGTGTCCAACAATTAGATCGGCACCAGCATCTATTAATTTCCTTCCGATCAAAGGTTGATTCAAATCAGGGTAGCCACCGCCTTCAACCCTACCACCCCAGTGAATGAAGATTACTATGTGATGTACTCTCCCACTCAAACCCTCCATATCTTTAATAGTACGTTCAATATCAAATAAATTCAAATATACATTTGAATCATCTGGCATGCTGGGATTAGTATCATTCGTAACATAGTTCAAAATACCAATATGGATTCCATTTTCACTAATTATTAGTTCCTTATTTGCTTCTTTCTTCGTTAAGCCAGCACCAATATGCCTGATATTATTCCTATTTAAGAAATCAGTCGTTTTTATAAAACCATCCTCAAGGTGATCGTACACATGATTATTAGCTAAAGCTGATATCGATAAATTGATATCTCTAAGATACTTAAGAGTTTTAACCGTAGTCGTTAAGCGGGGTTTTTTTAAGACATTCTCTCCAAGTTCCCCCTTTGCTATACTCTCAAGATTTCCTATAACATAGTGTTGCTCATTTAATAATGGGATTATTCCTTTGAATGGTTGAATATTATTATTAGAATAATCTATATATTTATTATTGAGCGAAATATCTCCAAGAAATGCAATTTTTATCATGGATTTAACATGTAATTCTATTGTCAAGATATCTAACTACGCTTTCACCATATAAATCTTCAATTTTACATTCTATTTTTTCCTTTATCCATTCCCCGTTGACTTTTTTATAATAAACATCAGACATATTGAATGTAGAGGTGCCATAGTACACCGCCTGAAATTCTACAATATGAAATCTTGAACCATCATGTACGACATCTAAAGAGATATTTGGCACATCAAATTCTTTGAAGGCTCTCTCTGTAAAATCAAATATCCCATCAACCTTTTTTGATCTTGACCCTGCAAGATAGTTTTCTTTACTCCCGCTCGCTCTAAAATCATTCTTTTTGACATGTCTTGTTAATATCAAAATTTTATCACCATAAACGATAATTTTCCAATCATGATTTAATTCTGGGATAAATTCTTGTATTATATATTTGTTTCTATACAATGAATCTTTTTTATATTCTTTATGTAAAAAATGACGTAGGTAGTCTTTTATATCCCTCTTTAAATACCTTGTTTCACTTACTCCCTTGACTATCTTCTTCAATTGTCTCTCATTACGAGCTAAATAAACACCTTTACTCATTGCACCTGTAGACTTCTTAATAACTACCGGATAATTAAATTCATGCTCAAGCCTATTCATCTCCTCAATGGTTCCAAAACTCCAGCTCTTTAAAGAATTAATTAGGTCAGAATTAAATGAGCTTCGAACTAATTCCATGAATACTTTATTATTATTTGCTTTAAGATATTTATAACCAGGAATTACCCGAGCTCCCTTTAATTGAAGAGAATAAATAACATCTTCAATATATGATTTATAATGATAACCAACATCCTCACTGGATGTATACAATATATTATATCCACTCACATCATCCAGCTCTTGTATTTCAGAAAAATTAATATAAACTGTTTTATAACCATACTTAGCAAAATTCTCATTTAATAATTCTTTGTCAAATCCACTGCGTAAGGGTTCTGCATCCCACTTTGAGCCAAAATTACCTTTATAATCAGTTAAAAGTAGAATTGTTTCTTTACTATACATAATTAAAAAATTATTTTACTAGATATTAATGTAAATATTAAGTAGATATTACAAAATATCTAACATTCCAAAATATAACTATAATACACAATATAATAATCGATAATTTATAATATCTTTTAAATGAAGAGTGCCTGTTAATAGTATTATAAATGTTATTTTCATATAGATATAATGCCCAAAAGGATACAATGTATATAGCAGGGAAGTGAGGAAGAGATTTTCTTAATTCTAATCCTTCAACAATAAACGTTAAAGAGAGCATTTCCATTAACAAAAAAAATATCAGGGGATATATTTTGTTAACCTTGTATTTGAAAGCCGCATATACCCCAAACCACAACGCAAGGGACAAGAAAACTCTATAAATCAATCCTGCTGAGAAGAATGAAAGTATTGTCCTGTAATTAGGTATAACAGAAGGAAATGGCCCAATCATTTGACCCAATATATTTACCAGATATGTAAAGGAAAGATTTCCAACTACCAACCCAGCTGATTCACGTGTGGATAACATAGATTTAATATCTCCCGAGAGGTACCGGCTTAGTATTATATCTATGTATGAATATGACGCTATTAAAACTATTGCTCCCAAAAAAAGTAAAATTTTGGATGGAGTGCCTTTTCCCTTAATTAACAATAATGTCAGTCCAAAAGAACCAATGCAAAAGAACAGTAATGGTGGTCGAAAAAGCAATAAAATGATTACAAATATTACTGACATTAAGATATTTATGATCTTATAATTATTATAGATTTTATAACATTGATCAAAAAATAATACAACGATCATAACCATAAAACTTTCCTTAAGACCTGAGGAATGAAACCAAAGAACGTAGGAAGATAAGGAATATGAAATTGCACATAGATAAGAGTATCTTAATGACATGACATTTTTTGCAATACTAAATATAGCTAAGGACGTTATTCCACCACACAATAAATAAAATATATTTACAAGTAAATTAGATTCTACAATTCTATAAATACTACTAATTATTAATACTGCGCCCAAATCTGAATATGTCATTTTATTTAAATAATACTCAATCGACTCATTCAATGACAAAGAAGACATATATAGAGAGTGACTATGATAACCATAGGCATCAACTTCACTGAAAACTAAAAAATTATTATTATATAACAATGAAATAATATTGTTAAATATAATAAATATTGATGACACAATTATGACATTAATAAATAAGTTGTATTTGTTGTAATAATTAATATATTTATTTTGAGAATAATCTATTATTATGTAATATACTATTAATGATAGTATATTGTATATATAAATAGGAATATATGTATATTCAACAAATGGAAAAAAAATGAACATAATAAACATCCCTAATATCAAGAACAGTTTATTTGTAATGCTTATCATATAGTAGAGGGCTTTGAATTACCCTCGATTTTAAAAATTACCGGCTAAACAGCCGTCGTTCTTTCACATATTGT
>JBBDSB010000481.1:0-4308 GCA_040905205.1 Cyclobacteriaceae bacterium | reverse complement strand
ATTAACAACAGGTCCGGGTATCTCAGGAATAAGGTTTAGTGGAGTTCCAAAGGGACTTCTTTATACCAATGGTCATTATTCAGTTTACAGTGAAGGAAACATGTATAAAAATATAGTGGGTTGTTATCATCTTCCTCTAATTCCAAGGGACCCTAAATAAAGAAAAGTTTTTTTAACCCAACTTGGAATTTTTGGTCTAAAAAACAGCCAAGGCAAAATTTTTTATTTTTGTTACAGACAGTAAATCAATGGATTACAAATTTCCGCTGTTTTTAATGATATTCGTATGTTGTTGACAATCAATAGGATGGTGTTTTTTAATATTATTAGTAGTCCCCCATAGATTTGCAGGATCGGATGGTTGTGCCTACATTTACACGAAACTGGCGATTGACCAACAATCAATATTCGACAGGTATCTTAAACACTATCATTATGTGAGAAAAACAAAAGTAGTCCCCAATTGTAAAAAATAAAAACACAAGTTTTTGTATATCAACACCTTACAGTCTTTCATTTTCAAGTTGGGTTAAATTTTGGAACTCACGCATCGAAAATTACTCGTGCCCCTGAATACCTTTTAATCTTTTTTCCTTTCAACCCTACCTGGATATATATATTATATAAAGGTGGGTCATTGCGATCCTTTTACCTGAATTTTTTAGGGTTTCCAAAAAAAATATGTTCCCTAAAATGTTAGGATATTATTTTAACACAATTCATCTTTTTTTCCTGATTTTATTGCAGCATATCAAGGAAGAAATGAATTCAAATTTTTAACTTTTAATTATGTTCGTTTTTAGTTAATAGAAAAAGCATGCTCTGATAACTGGTATAATCCACATAAATTTTATTTATTAAAACAACAAAAAAATGTCAGAGGTCCCCGAGTTAGACATTAATTGGTGGAAACTTTTAGGATCCACTCCCTGTTAAAAGTTTTTTAACTCAAATTTTATTTTCAGCTATTGCCAATTCAAACCTTGTTCGACATCTAAATCTAAAAACACCTTTCAAAAGCTGTGAATACTATTCATTCTTCTATAACACTTACAGCAAAACGATTTCCAATCGAAAATGTAGTTTCAAATTAAAAACTTGCCGATTGAATCAGATAATATTTTCCTGAAAACTTTTCCAAAATTCGCTGGGGCTCGTACCCATTTCCTTTTTGAAAGCGTTAAAAAAAGTAATTCTTGAATTGAATCCCGATTGTTCGGCCAAGGCTTCCAAGGTAAAATCATCCAGGTAACCCTGTTCAATCAGGTGGACAGCATGATTGATCCGATAATGGTTCAGGAACTCATTGAACCGCTTACCAAATTCCTTATTGATTACATGAGAAACCTGATTTTTTGGTATTCCCAGGCATTTCGAAAAATCGCCCAAATCCATTCCTACTTTTAGAAAAACCTTATCCTCCTCCAGTAAATTTAAAATACTTCTTTTAATTGGGGTATTTTCATCTTCATCTATTGGAACAGGCACACCGTCAATATCTGAAACTGTTTTATTGCTGGTGGGATGCCGCTGGTCTCCTTGCCGACTCCTTGAGAGAGGTTTATATAATTGCTTGGGTTTGAAGTTGATATATAAATTCAGCAAAAATATTCCCACAAGAGACAGTTTTCGTGTGAGGGAATTAAAATCTTCCTGGGAAGCGAATTGTAGGACGCTTAACACCTCTGTCACCAAAAAGGAAAACTGAAAAAGGACCACCCAGCCCATAAATACCATTACTATCACCAGCCAGTTAAAAGAGGCTTGCAGGAAAAAATCTTTAAAAAAGCGGGGGTTTAGGCCAATAATCCAGAACAGCAGATAAATATAATACCCGGTTTGAAGTAAAATCCGAAATACATAATGTAGCCTTATGGGTATCCAACCACTGGCTACCTTACCGATTTGATTTGGATCAGCCACCACCAATTCCGCATAGACTAATTTGTTAACGGAAGGCTCCAAAAAGTAAGGGATCAAATCCAGGTAATGAATCACTACCGGAAGGAAGTGTATCCAGTCACTTTTTTTCCAGCCATGGGTATTGAGCAAGGAATTTCGGACATAAAAATAAAACAAAGGCGCACACAGATACATCAAAGGACTCAATACCCTCAACATGTAAGGCATGTACGAAAGGTATCCTGCCTCCATCCACAAAAAATAGAGCAAAAGAAAAATATTGTAAAAGAAAACAGAGGCATCCAGAAATTTATCATTGGAAAAAACGGAAATGTCTTTAGCCATCAACATCAGGCTATTGAAAACCCCTAATGACAGTAAAATAATAATAAAAAGAAGCTCAAATTCCATCTCCATCGGCCAAAAATCGAATATTTTTACCAATTCTTCAGAGAATTGATAAAGATTTCTGTCAAATATCATTAAAAAATTGGGATGAGAAAGGGTTTAATTAAGAATTTCCAAAACTTTCCCGATTGATGCCCATTACGATAACAATTATCCAGACCCCTAAGGAAATTTTCAAATTTAATTAGGATAAATCCTTATCTTACCCAATACCAAATTACACCTGGATTAGGATTTAGTGAACTGATCCAGGGAGCAGGATGATACGATGAATTATTTGAAATCAATGTTCCCCACCAATTCCCTGAACCATTATCAGTAGTCAGGAATGCATTTCTATAAGTAGACCTCCAGGGCATTCTCGGCTGTATAGAATTAGTATTTTCCAAAGAATAGGAATAGGTGTCAAAGGGGATATCCCTGGTAATATCAGTTTGAGAATTATCCGTTTTTACAAAAGTATATTCCTGATTGGCCGTAAAAATACCCCCCCACCTGTTTCTGGAGGTGGCTTCCATCATAAATTGAAATCCACTGGCACTCTTTTTAATGGCATCTGCCCATGCAACTATGGAATAATTGGTGGACAAGGAAGGTGAATTTTGATTTCGTAAAATGGCATTGTTGTAAGTCCATCCTTCATGCGTAACATTACACATGATCAGGGTCCAGCCCCCACCATCCGTGGTCATATCTGCATAGATTTGGAAAGGCGCACCTTCATTGATGGTAGGTTGAACGATCCAATATAACCCATCTTCTGCTTCCGGAAAATCTTGTTTGATCTGGTAGGCACTTGTTGAGGCGTTTTCCATGCTTAACCCGTCATTATAGCGAACCTGCATTTTCTCTCCGTATCGGGTTAAGCCAACGGAACTCCCTGATTTGCCATGGGCATTGATATATTGGTTGCCTGTATTCGTAATTCCACCATAAAAATTATTAATCCAAAGGTTTTCTACCGTCAACGTGGTATTGACGGAGTCGCTTAAAAAATCACCATCTGCTGCCTGGGTGGCCGTGATGGTAGTTTCTCCAGGGCCAATTATTTGAACGGTGAATCCTGAAATAGTGGCCACTGAAGGATTGCTGCTGGTAAAAGAAAATGCACCCTCGCTATCACTTGTCGGTGGTGAGATGTCAAAAGAAACAGAAAAAGTGTTCTTAACAATGGGATTAAATTCCCCGAATGTTGGACTTACACTGGTTTGTGCCCCTGCCTTTGAACCCAGGCAGAAAACCATCAATAACAGCATTAATTTATTCCTCATACTCAGCAAAAAAAGGTCCTTTCAATTACACTCATAGTAACTAATAAAAGAGTTTTGTATCGGATTTATCCTCACCTCACCAAATCATTTCCGTTCCACCCTTGAAAATGCTGTAAGTCAGCATAAATTCATGTGTGGTGTTAGGTAATAAGTAAGAGCGCATCATGGGGATTTCATAGATATAGCCCATCCGCATTTCCCCAAGTACAAAACCCAGTTGAAAACTGTTGGCATAGGCTACCCGGTGGCCTGCTCCTACCCACATGCGGTCCATCAGTAAAACCTTAAAATTAAACTCCACGTTTTCCGGAAGATCTGCCTGCGTTCTCCACATCATATTTGTAGCTAAAGCTACTTTGTCTGTAATCCTGCTGCGATACCCTCCCTGGAATATTCCAGATGGGGCCTTGCCATCCATAAAAACATCTCCTCTATTCAGTTTTCCTCCGTTTACGTTATGCACTGCATAACTCAGGTAATAATTTTTATGGGTCAGGGCCATGCCCAAATTAAAATCCAATATTTCCATATTGGCAAAACTACCCAGATAGCGACTCACTGTTGGGTCTGAAGCCTGCTCAGTGTTCAGGTTATGGCCATCAAGCCTTACGGCATTGTAATTGATCCCTGCTCCCAACCGAAGATTGGTCGTCTTAGAAAGCCTGATCCGGGAGGCATAACCCAAAATTAGCTCTGAATCCATGAAAGCACCATTGGTATCGTGATG
>JBBDSB010000480.1:0-25364 GCA_040905205.1 Cyclobacteriaceae bacterium | reverse complement strand
AGGAGAATTAAAAAGGAGTGATTCTCGTCCCAGCCCGCTGATTTCGCAATTGTATTTTTTTGATTTACAGATAAATATTCCTCCACAACAACATGAGCATAGGCTCCGGTAAAACCAAAGGAACTAACCCCTGCTCTTTTCGGCATCTGCCCGGATTCCCAGGCCTGGGATTCTGTATTGATTGCCAGTGGCGATTTTTCTAATGCAATTAAAGGATTAACTTGTTTGAAGGCGGGCATAGCAGGAATTTGCCCGTGCTTCATTTGAAGTAACACCTTCACCAGACCCACTAGTCCCGCAGCGGCTTCCGTATGTCCGATATGAGCCTTGGCCGAGCCAATTTTGCAAAAGTGTTCTTTTTGGGTGTATTGTTTAAATGCCTTTTTCAACGCATTTATTTCAATGGGATCCCCAAGAGCAGTGCCTGTGCCATGCGCTTCAATATAGGAGAGTGTTGCGGGGTCAATGCCTGCCTTTTCCCAAGCCTTTGTCACCACATTTGCTTCTCCATCAACACTGGGAGCAGTTAATGAAGGGGTGTATCCTCCATGCAGGGCTGCTGATCCTTTAATCACTCCATAAATATGGTCATTGTCTTTTTCCGCTTCGGAAAGCGGTTTCAAAAGTACAGACACGATTGCCTCTCCCGGCACATAGCCGTCTGCCGCTGCATCAAAAGTATGACACCTTCCGGTGGTAGATAAGGCACCGATATTGCAAAAATAACGGTGCCGTAATGACGACAGTATCAGATTAACTCCTCCTACGAAAGCCAAACTGCACTCCCTATTTTGCAGGGCTTTACAAGCAAGATGGAGTGCCAACAATGAAGACGAACAGGCCGTATCCACCGCCATACTCGGCCCTTGTAAATTAAAGACGAAAGAAGCACGGTTAGCCAGTGCGGAGGCACTGTTTCCTGTACCCATATAAGGATCAGCTGGCAATCCGGCCTCTGTTATTTTATCGGCATAATCTCTAAAACATGCCCCTATGAACATACCGGTATCTGTCCCTCTAAAGTTGCCAATATAGCCGGCATCTTCACTACATGCATATACACTTTGCAGTAACAGCCTCAGTTGAGGATCCATCCAACTGGCTTCCCTGGGTGATATATTAAAAAAAGGAGCGTCAAATTTATCAACGTCATTGATGAAGCTCCCCCACTCGCAGCTGATCTTTTGGCCATCGGCACTACTTTTATTGCAAGAGGTGTATTCAAAACGGTCAGAAGGAATTTTACTCATCAGGTCGGTTTGCTTGATGAGATGGTTCCAAAACTCCTCCAGATTCTCGGAGCCGGCAACTTTGCCATCCATACCTATGACAGCAATATCGCCAGATGCTGTCTCACGTGAGCTATCACTGAATCTGCCAAGATCGTTGTGTTTCGGAACAGGGTTTTGCAGAGGAATACTCTCTAAACGGATACTATTTTCAGGCTTCTTGGACGGTGAAGGAATGTGGTCACTATTTTCGGCTTTTTTGAGGCCTTCAAAAGCTGGTGATGATGGTGCAATGTTTGAAGATGCCTCTTTTGAAAATAGCTGGTTAATTTCCTTTTCAAAATTCTGAGATAAATGAGTAGAAAGACTCTTCAGGTTCGGGTACTCGAAGAAAATTGTAGGCGGCAATTCAATACCGGTATCTTTTTCGATTTCTACAGAAAGCTCTACCAGCCGTACGGAGTCTATACCCAAATCCATCAAGTTTCTTTCCAAATGGCTTTTTGACAGGGGTTTCGAAAGCTTACGGTCTATCTTTCCCTTCAGGTAAAGTAGTACCTGTTCGTTTTTATCCTGCTTTCCAGCATTCTCATTCAGTAATTTACCCGGCCCGGACGCTGCTTGATATGAAGAGGCATCATCTTCTGCCATAGGTGGAGACATCCTTTTCAGCGTATACCCATTAACCACGGCAAGCACCCGTCCCTCACTATCCATTGCTTCGGCATCAAAAGAAATCAAATCGCCCGATTGGTTTAAAGTATGAGTTCTGATAAATGCCACCGGTCGATCCGTTTTATAAAATGTCAACGTTTTAATACCCACGGGAAGGAAGCTAATCGTATTACCTGTATGCATCAATTGAGGTACTACACCAAAGATCATACTATTCAACGTCAAAGGGTGCAGGTTATAGTGGTGCCGTGAATCCACCACCTCCACCGGCCACCTGAGTTCAATAAGTGATTCTTGTTCGCTGACATATAAGCTATTAACTGTACGAAAACTTGACCCTAATTCATACTTTCGTATAGCTGAATAAAGTTGAGAGATATCTATATATGGCCGGAGCTGGCTTGCCCGCTCCTGAATATCTATTGCAAACGCTTCTTGCGAACATGCAGTGATTTCCCCTGTGGCAGTAGGCTTCCACGGTTCATTTGGTGTATGCCTGAAGGAAATACTAAAAGCTCCTCCTTTTTCTTTATCTGAGACAAGTACCTCCACCTGCTCATGCTCTTTTAGTATAATGGGCTGAACGAAAGTCAGGTTCCTCATCTGCGCAGAGTGTTCATGAGGGTGCTTATCAAAGAAATGGTTGAAGGCTAAACTTGCATGTGTTACCCCTAGTACCACTCTCTTTCCGTCAAAAACGTGATCTCTGAGGTAAGGCTCATCGTACGTGTAGACCGTTGGGTTGTATTGATTTGTTGTGGCTTTTTCCCCGTTCTGATTTTTAAGCTGACTGATCATACGGGCAGCTTGCTGCTTATCCAGTTTTCCTTCTTTGTATGCGGTAAACAATTGGTGTAGTTGATGGTCTATCATGATTTTTTTCGTCAAAAGGTTAAGGAAATTGCTTCTTCTGTGCAGATTGAGCCTTCTTTCAGGCGGTCTAACACCTTGCAATAGTCGATTTCTTTTTGCGTGAGTTTTGTATTTAAACTTTCATCCGCTGATTCATTTTCATCACGAGATGCAGTTTCGTTTGCCGGAGCTTCCCTTATTTTTGGCGAGGTATGATCTGGGGGCACTCCCCAAAAACGCTCCTTTTTAAAAGAATATCCCGGAAGAGAAATACGCTCCGGACGTGTATAATCGTTGTATAGTAGACTCCAGTCCACATCAGTGCCATTTACCCAAATGGTTGCCAGTCCGTCAACGATTTCATGTGATGGCTCCCGAAGGGTCAATGCCTGTACATCTTCTTCCGGTGAAATGCTGTTACTATTAGCATTCCGAACATAGCATCCGCTTATCAATGCCTCACCATCGATATATTGCATGAACTTTTCGTGAAGCAGACGGATGTCTTCCACAGCAAAAGCCACACGTTCTTCCATCGCCTCTCTACCCACCTGAAGTGTATAGGCTATTCTTGTCAGATCTCCGGAAGAGTATAAGTTGTTTTCCTGGATGAAAGAATCCAGGCTTAGGATCCGTTCCCGCAATCCTGCTTTATCTCTTGCTGACAATACAATAAGGCCTGAAGCTGCCGGAGAAATTCCAACATCCTTTTGAAGTGGTATGTATTCCTCCAGAATAACGTGTGCATTGGCTCCTCCGAAACCGAATGAGCTAATACCCGCTCTTCTGGGAAAAACATGACCATCTTCATTGCTTATTGTCTCCCATTCCTGACCTTTTTCAACAATATAGAAGGGGCTTTCTTTCAGGTTGATGTATGGATTAATATTATTGATGTGTATGGTGGCGGGTAGTTTTTTATACTTCATGGCCAGTAATACTTTAAAAATACCAGCCATACCTGCAGCCGCTTCCATGTGTCCAATATTGCTTTTCACCGAACCAATACCACAATGAGGAATAGAAGGCAAAGGTTTACCCCAGTCGCTGTACATCTGCTGAAAGGCTTTTTTCAATCCATTCACTTCGATAGGGTCGCCCAGTGACGTGCCCGTGCCATGTGCTTCAATATAACCCACTGTGGTAGGGTCAATTCCATACTGATTATATACCGTTTTTAACAAGTCTGCCTGTGCATTGGGATTAGGTGCAGTTAGTGAGTTGGCTCTTCCTCCGTGATTTTGAGCCGTCCCTTTTATTACACCATAGATATGATCTCCATCTCTTTCAGCCTGCGAAAGCTTTTTTAGCAATACTGTTCCTACACCTTCACTTCGCACATAGCCATTTGCGCTGGCATCAAAGCTTTTACACCGACCATCAACAGACAACATACCCGCTTTGCTAAAAGAAACATGAAGGTGCGGCCATAAAATAGCGTTTACCCCACCGGCAATGGCCATTTCACATTGTCCGCCCCTGATAGCCTGAACAGCATAATGAACGGCTATCAAAGAGCTTGAACAAGCAGTATCCACTGGCTGACTGGGGCCACGAAAATCAAAAAGATAAGAAATACGGTTGGCCAATACAGACAGCGCATTTCCGGTAGCTGTATGTGCTTCCGTTTCCACACCGCTGGTTTTCAGCATATCCCAATAATCATTGGTAGAGGCACCAACAAAGAAGCCGATGTCGGAGCCGCCCAGTTCACTTGGTTTATAGCCCGCATCTTCAATACAGTTCCAGACGGTTTCTATCAGCTTTCTTTGTTGCGGATCCATCAAATGAGCCTCTCTCGGAGAAATTTTAAAGAACGAAGCATCAAATTTATCTATATCTCCTATGAAGCCACCCCACCGCGCATGTATCTTGCCGGATCCATTATCGCCATCCATAAATTTCTTCCAATCCCATCGATCAGCTGGTATTTCTGTAATCAGGTCATGCTCTTTATCCAGGTGCTTCCAAAAAGCATTCAGATCAGCAGAGCCTGGCAGCTGTCCGCTTATCCCGATAATAGCAACGGACTCATCTGTTTGAGCAACAGTTATAGCCCGGGTTGAAAAGGCATTTTCTTCCACCGCTTCTGAAAATTGATAAGTTTTCTGATTTCTGACATTTCGCGTCTCTACTGTTGAATCACCTTCTTCCGCCATGGCATCAGTGGCTGGTTTATAATGTTTGTTCAACACCTCTTCATAATTAGTGAGGAGATAGGCCGACAAGGAAGTCAGTGTATTATATTCGAAGAATAGGGTTGGTGTCAGATCCAGGTCATATAACTTATTCAGTTCGTTGGAGAACATGGTGAAAGTAATAGACTCAAAACCAAAATCATTTAACGCTTTGTTGATGTCTACATCCTCCAGTCTGACTTTCAGTACTTCCGAAACTTTTTCTTTAAGGTCGGCGAGTATCTGGACTTCTGACACTCCGTTTTTTGTTTTATTGTCCATTTCTGATGTTTTTAAGGTGATTACTATATCCTCGGTATCGAACAATTTATCCCGGATCTTATCATGGTTTCCGTTGCATACCACCACCTGAGAATGGTTCAACTGCCACAAACGATCAAAAGCATTCAATCCTGCTTCTGTTGTCATAGGAACATTCCCTGTTTTTGATTCCAGACGCTTCACATATTCTTCGCTGATCTGCATACCGCCGGCCGACCAGAGCGGCCAGTTGATGGATATTGTTTTTCCGGAACGCCCCCCTTTTTCTACCAGAGCTTGCCTGTAGGCGGCATATCCGTCCATAAAGGCATTCCCTGATGCATAATCAGATTGACCAACATTTCCCGCAATGGCAGCCAGTGAGGAAAAAAGAATGAAAAAATCCAGGGAATCTTCTTTTGTGGCCTGATCAAGATATATGGTACCCTTTATTTTTGGTGCTAAAACTTCACTGGCTTCCGTGTTGGTTTTGTTAAGAATGAATTTATCTCTGATAAATCCTGCCGCATGAATGATACCATTGAGCCTACCATATTTTTCCCTGATGGATTTAATCAGGTAATCTACATCGTCACGCTTCCCCACATCCGACTGAATCCAGGAGATTTCAGTGCAATGATTTTTCATTTTCCGCAAAAACTGCTGGTCTTCCCCATGGGGTTGGGATCTTCCGCTTAAGACTAATTTTATATTTTTTTCCTTACCTATCAGGTGACGGACAAAAGTTTTACCAAGGCTTCCCATTCCTCCTGTAATGAGATATACGCCTCCCGGTTTTAACTCAAAAGACGGACCTTCAGGGACCAAAGGCTGTTCTACAAGGATGTTTACAACTCTTTTTCCTGTTGCCAGATACCTGACCCCAATTTCGCCAAACACCTCCTCATTGATTTCCTGTTGAAGGATCTGCTCCAGCTTGTGACTGTTTAAATCGTGAGAGGAATCAAGTTGTATTACTTTTCCCTGAATACCTGCGTGTTCCAATCTCACGGTACGAAACAATCCATTCAGTGTAGCGGTAATAAAGCTATACTCCGTATGAACAAACACTAAAATTTTACGTCTGCCTGAAGGATTAATATTGAGGGATTGCTTAATTAAGGAAAATACCTTATCAAAACAAGCCATCGTTTTATCATCTATCACTGCTTCGTCATCCAGAATATCTATTCCGACATTTTCAATACGGCTTACCTCTTCACGAAGGTCTTCATTAAACCCATCTCCAAGCAAGAACACATATGTTTCTTCTTTATTAATCAACTTACTGTCACCTGTGACAGTGGCAAGGGCCTTTTCCTTCCATTGAGGGTGACCAAACATCACCAACTGCTCTTCTGATTTATCAGGTAGCACTTTTTCAGGCTTTGGAGGGGTATAATTATTTATAGCACGGGCTACCATTCCTTTTAACGCTACACATACATTACCAGATTCATCCATCAGATATCCATCATATCTACGAACCTCCGTGGCGGAAGATGAATTTCCAGAACTCCTTATAGCATAAGCATATGCCTTTTCAGGAATTGGCGCGTATATATTGAGCTCCTTGAGTTCGACCGGAACCTTTAGTGAAAAGAGATCCTCCAATAAGAGGGTACACTGAAACACGGCATCAAGCAAACTCGGGTGTAATACAAATTCACCTGATCTGTACGGCTCATGATCCGGTCTTTTTACCATGCCCAATACTTCGTTGTCATTATAACGCAAACTGGTAATCCCTTGAAATTTCTGCCCCAGACCAAGGCCGATGCCGCATAATTTATCATAAAAATCCTTTCCGTCTACTGTTGTACTACAGCGCTTCTGAATAGTAGCGATATCCAGTGCGGCGGGCCTGACGCTTGTATTACCTTGATAAACTTTGCCCTGGCTATGGATAACTTTCGCCCTTTCCTGCTCGGAATAAATTTCTATCTGCAAGTGGTCTTTTGATGGCACTAGATTAACCTTTATTTCTTTGGAAAAATTGACTCCTTTGATGGGTCTTATCCAGATTATGTTTTTCAAACTGACCTTATCAAATTCAGAGGCTGCTTCAGCGGCAAAGCGCACCAATTCAAGGTGGGCAACACCAGGAAGAATTTTCTCATCATTGACCTTATGACCATCCAGGAAAAATTCTTTACCCGTAAAACTTGACGCATAGCACTGGTTTTCTATCGTAGCTATATTTCTATGAACCAGCGGATGCAAATGCTGGCAGGCCTCTGATCCTGATTCGGTTGAGTTCTTCTTACTGCCTTCACCTTTTGGCAACCAATATCTTTCTTTTTTAAAAGGATAAGTAGGTAAGCTGAGTCGCTCCGGCCTGGCTGATGTATAGAACTGGTTCCAGTCCAGCTCCATGCCTTTTGTCCAAAGTCTGGCCAATTTTTTTATTTCTCCACGTTCCATCCATCGGGCGGCCATGTCTTCAATATCATCGGCTTCGATCATGTTGGAAAACTGTTCTTTCTCTTT
Organism: Cyclobacteriaceae bacterium; assembly: GCA_040905205.1. GTDB lineage: Bacteria > Bacteroidota > Bacteroidia > Cytophagales > Cyclobacteriaceae > Cyclobacterium. The sequence goes on along the minus strand of JBBDSB010000480.1, from coordinate 17,680 downwards.
AAGATCTCCGGCATAAAAACCAGCGGGATCTGATTTGTGAGTCAGGAAATCGTCCAGTGACTGCATTAGCCCTTCTAAATCCTTTACAATCCATAAAAGACGGTATGACATGGCTTCTCTTCCGGTCTGCAACGTATAGGCAAAATCACGTAGAAAAGTCGATGAACCTGTATCTCCTTCATTGTTTCTGAGATAATCCAGTAGCTTTTGGGCATATTCGCGGGCCTGCTCTTCGCTTTTTGCTGAAAGCGGAATGACGGAAGACACCGTCTGCATTTGACCAGATAGATGGTCCGGCATTTCCTGTGGTGAATGATCGTTTGGCTGATAATCCTGTAAAATGGCATGCGCATAACTCCCGCCGGCACCAAAGGAACTTACCATAGCATAGGGTGCCTGTTCATGTTGTTCATTCTGAAGCGCAGCATGCCAGTCGGAAAGTGTGGTTTGCACTTTAAAGGGCGTATTTTCAAAATTAATGTTGGGGTTCAATTGGCTGGTATGTATAGATGGTACCAGTGCCTTATGCTTAAATTGCAGCAGGATTTTGGTTAATCCAGCTATACCTGCGGCTGCTTCCAGATGACCAATATTGGATTTGACTGATCCTATGGCACAATACTGTTTGTCTTGTGTGTAGTGAGCAAAAGCTTTGGTTAATCCAGCAATTTCAATGGGATCACCCAGGAGAGTTCCCGTACCATGTGCCTCAACATAGGAAATATTACGAGGGTCAACACCGCTTTTATCCAAAGCCCTCCGAATCAATTCGCTCTGCTGATTGGGATTCGGTACGGTATAGCCATTTGTTTTCCCTCCATGATTAACTGACGTGGCTTTTATTACACCCATAATGCGGTCACCGTGGTCAACAGCATCTTTCAGTCTTTTGATATATACTGCTCCTATACCTTCACCGGGAACATACCCATTGCCACCAGCCCCGAAGCTTCTGCAGCGACCGTCAGTAGAAAGAAAGCCGTTTTGACTGAGAAAAAGATATTTACTCAAAGTCAGCGATAGGTTAACACCTCCCACCACGGCGCTGTCGCAGTCTTGCTGCCGCAGGCTCTCGCAGGCATAATGCAACGCTGTTAGCGAACTGGAACAAGCGGTATCAATAGCAAGGCTTGGTCCAACCCAGTCAAAGAAGTAGGAAACCCGATTAGGAATGCTGTATAATAATCCACTCGGACCGACTATGTTGCCTTTTAATGTTTCTTCTATGCCAAGATTGATATAGGGCTGCCAGAGCGCTCCTACAAAAACTCCTACCTTATTGGATTGCGCTGCTACAGAAGCCCGGGTATAGCCGGCGTCTTCCAACATTTCCCATACCACCTCCAAAAACAACCGCTCCTGCGGATCGATCAATTCGGCTTCCCGGGGAGAGATATTAAAAAATAAGGGATCAAATTTATCCACATCTTTTACAAAGGCACCCCATTTGGCATAGAGAAGGTTTTTTTCCTTGTCCTCATTATAGTATTCCGAGTAATCAAACCGTTCTTTTGGAATTTCCCGCACACTATCTTTCTTGTTTTTGAGCAAATCCCAAAAAGCAGTCATATTATCCGCATCAGGATAGCGCCCGGCTACGCCGATAATAGCTATATCGCAATCGGAAATATTCCGCTCATCACCGGAATGAACGGGCACTTTTTCCATGGCTTGCTTACTATACTGAGGTTCAAATTCGCGATTTTCAGGCCTCATGTCGTGACTTTCTCTGGCTGCTGTTTTGCTTTCTGTCTTCTCTTCATTTGCAGGAGTATCATCAGCTTGTTGAGGCAGCAAATCATTTAAAATGGACGCATGGTTGTCAATGAAATAGCCGGCTAATTCTTTAAAGTTTTTATATTCAAATAATAGTGTTTTTGATAAGCTTCCGAATCGTTCTTCCATCCGTCTGTTGAGATCAATGATCATAATGGAGTTGATACCGAATACTTCGAAATCTGCCTGAGAATTCATTTCTGCGGGATCGAGGCCGATTCCCTCAGACATCACCTCTTTTAATAAATTTTCTACAAGTTTTCTATCTTGTTTTTCGGGTTTAGGTTGTTCTTTCATCGCAATCATCGTATTCGTCTCATCTGTATAATTTGACTTTGAAATCAGTCTGATGGAAACACCTCGCATCTTGGCTATTACTTCTCCATGGAGGTTCAATACTTTCACATCGAATTTTTTTATTTCTTTATTACTCAAATTCGTCGGGTGTCGCTGGCTATACACGTAGCATTCAAGGGGGATAGCCTGTATGAATTGTATTTCCTCGATAGCAATGGGAATAAATTGCGTACCATCTGGACCGTAAGGTTTATTATTGAGCAATGCCGTCTGAAGTACACCTGTGAGGAGGGTTGGGTGAAGCATATAGTCGGGTTCGGTATTACCTATGATATCAGGTAACTTCAGATGTGCCAACGCCTCCTCTTCATTCAGGTGAATACGGGTCATCGGCATAAATGCAGGACCGATATGGAGCCCTTCGGCAATTATCTGCGGATATAGCTCCTCGGAATTACGGCTAATCGCGCAGCGCTTCAAAACCGCCTCAATATCTATCTGGCCAAAATCAATATTTCGCAGCTCGTCAGGAGTGCAACTGTATACTTGCCCCATGGCATGTACCACGCCCCCCTCTTCCTGCATACTTGAAATCTCATATTCAAAACCTTCGTCCCTCGGTTTCAGGCCAATCTCCATTTTTATAGGAGTACCCGTTGAAGAGAGCTGTCTGGCCCAATAGTTATTCATAAGCTTGTAAACCACTTGATCAGGAGTAGCTAACTGACAGGCCTGAATACCAATCTCGATGTAGCAGGCTCCGGGTACATTGTATTTTCCTCCTACCACATGGTCTCGCATGAAAAACTCATTATTGTATAAGGTCTTTTGAAAATTCAGTGTACCGATATCAGAGTCTCTGATGTCAATAAGAGATGCCGAATCCGGTTGAGAAGCTGCAGGTTGGGGTGTCTTGCTGCTCAAAAACGTGGCTAGCTGCTTAATCGTTTGATGCTCAAAAAACACGGATGGTTTGAGATTGAGATGAAAGGAAGAATTGATCTGTTCTGTCAGCGTAATCAGGCACAGAGAGTCAAGTCCCATGTCACTGAAGGTAATATCATCGCCCGACGGAGCCTTACGCGAAAGAATACCGCTGATCATTTCTCTAAGTTCCCATACTACTTTCTCATTATTCATCGAGGCACCTAAAAAAGGGTTGGTGGGTGTTTTCACCGCCAGGTGCCTGTCTATCTTTGTTTTTTCTCCCTCTATGGCGATCAGGTGAGCTGGTATCTTTTCATCGTCCACCAAACTTCTTTCAAGAACAAAAATACCCGTGTCATTTTCCATAGGCTTCATTCCGAATACCTTCCAAAGATGTTCTTTCTCTTCCGGCGCTACCTGAATGCCTCCCTGCTCCCATAGCGGCCAGTTAATTGCGATGGTTTTTCCTTGGCGCTTATTCTCCCTGCCTAACCTGTTGCGATAAGATGCAAATTCATCCAGAAAACTGTTTGCCGCCGCATAGTCGCACTGCCCCTGATTGGGCATAATCGCAGCAATGGAAGAGGTTAACATAAAAAAATCAAGTGGCTCGGCAGCCATCACCTCATCCAGATAAGTAGCTCCTAGCACCTTCGGTGCTATCACATTTTGAAATGCCGTGGCCGTTTTCCTTATAATGTAGCTATCCTCTATCAGGCCTGCGGCATGAATCACCCCATTTAGTGTTATATTTTTGTCCTTTATTTCCCCGTAAAGGCGCTTCATCTCATCAAGATGACGTACATCTGCCGGAATATATATTGCCTTCCCTCCCTCGCTTTCCAGCGATCGCAACTTTTGTTCGTGTTCCTTGCCGGGAGCAGAACGCCCGTTGAGGATCACGGTAGCGTGATATACTTTCATCAGATGGCGGGCAAAGACCAACCCTAAGCCGCCCATGCCCCCTGTTATTAAATAATAGCCCTGCTCGCGAAACAGATTTTTATTGATAGTATTAGAAGTATCTTTAACAGACTTTACCAACCGCACTTTTCTGGTACCACCTTCATACCGTATTTCTTGCATAGGCGCATCCTGATAATGACATATCTCGGAAGCAAGAAGATTGGACAGGGAGATAGACTCATTATTTTGCACTTCTACCGCATACAGACTAACCTGTGGGTTTTCATATCGAAGCGTTCTGGCAAAGCCACCGACCATAGCATGATAAGGGGGGGTGTCTGCACTGGCTTCAGGAGACACAAACAGCATGCGTACATCTTTGCGCAATTTGTAGGTGATCATCGCACGGGTAATAAAAAGCAATGAAAGCATAAATGCCTCTGGGGGATCATCCAAATCATTGATATAGACAACTCTATCAAGCAGCACATTACCCGCGGCCAGTGATGCAAACAGATCCCGAAATGAGGCTTCATCCTCCATGCGTACGGTATAACTATTTTCTGATAGTCTTTCAAAAAGTTCGCCCGGCTTTACCACGAATACTGACTTTGCAGGGAATTTGGCACTGAAATCGACGAGCTCCGGGGTACTTGCAGCAAAAACGAGAATGCCATGCGGATTCTCACTATGCATAGCAAGAGGGGCCTCCGTCCATTCGGTCGTGTACTGGTAAAGATTTTTCTCTTTTTTTACTGGACTTCCATTAGTGATATAGGGTCTCTTCAAAAACTGATTAAAGCTGGCGACCAAGGCTCCGGATTCATCAAAAAGCCGCATATGAAAAGCTTTATGAAAGGAATCTGCCTGTTTTTCTGATAACCACGCATGCGCGTAGCACCTTGTCGGAATAGGCTTATAAAACCGGATTTCATCCAAAGCAAAGGGTACATATTGTGTACTATCCTGCTTTTCTCCCATCAACTGCAATGCTACAACTGTTTGGAATACCCCATCCAAAACCGATGGTTCCCATTTCATCGAGCCAGAAGGTGGCAGGCTTTCAGATAGAGCGATTTCACAAAGAGCTTCGTGTTCATTATAATAACAAGAACGGATCACCCGAAATGTATCACCATATTGCAGTCCCTGTTGCGCAAATTGATGATAGAGGTTTTGAGGTGATATTGTATGGTGACAGCGTTCTTTTATTTTCTGCAATTCTTCCGACAGAAAAGGCTGCGCGGAAATGGCAGTTACTACCACACCACTGGCAAATACACCTTCATTGGTTTTTAGCTCGAACTCATTTTTATTCCTGATAATAGAGACGGATGTTTCATTATTCACTTTCAGGGGCTTATGCCAAAAAATATTGCGCATTGCTTCGATTGGCTCATTAAAATTTTCAAACATCAGGTGCCGAGCAATTTCAAAGGAGGCAACGCCGGGCAATAGGGACTCGCCCTGAACGATGTGGTCCCGCAGGAAATAATCAGATTTCTTCAGACTATAATAAGCTTCGCTATGTGCTGGATCGTTCTGCCGGACCTCAGAAGTATTTGAAGATACTTTTGTGATAGGCTCAAACCAGCATCTTCTTTTTTGGAAAGGGTAAACTACCATGGGGATTTTGTTTCCCGATGTATGGGTTTCTCCTAGCCAATTAGTTTTATGGCCCATCACCCATCTCTTTGCAATAGACTGCATATCAGCCTCACTGTTCTCTAAACTAAATTCCTCATCAGAAACTTGTCCAGCAACATACCCTAAAGAGGGTTTCTTATCAATAAATTGTTTTAAAAGATCTGTCAGTTCTGTTACACTCTCCGCTAAAAATGCGACACGGAAGTCCATCTCCATACGCCCCTGTTGCAACGTGCAGGCAATATCCTGGATTTCGGCGCTTGTTTCACTAGCTTGCAAAAATTCAATCAGAGACCTCGCATATTCCTCCAAAGCGCTTTCACTTTTAGCTGAAAGTGGCAGAATATAAGGTACTTTTTTCTCTATTTCCGGCTCTTTCCGCTGTCGCCTCGGAGCTTCTTCCAATACCACGTGGGCATTAACTCCCCCCATGCCAAAAGAGCTTAGCCCCGCTCTTAAAGGAATCTGTCCATTTTCGGTGGTTATATTGTTCCATTCCGACCGTTTATCAACGATATAAAATGGACTCTCTTCAAGCTCAATAAAGGGGTTGAGTTCACTGAAATGAAGTTGAGCCGGAAGCTGGCGATGCTGTAAACTTAATACCACTTTCATCAATCCTGCCATGCCTGAAGCACTTTCCAGGTGGCCAATATTTGTTTTAACTGATCCTATTCCGCAACGCAGCCTTTCCCCATTTCCTGAAGTTTTCCTGAAAGCATCTGTCAGTGCTTTAATTTCAATGGGATCTCCCAAAGGTGTACCTGTACCATGGGCTTCTACATAAGTAATTGTATCTGAAGTTAACCCTGATTTTTTTAATGCTTCCTGAATCACCTCCGATTGGCCTTTTACGCTTGGGGATGTCAAAGCATTAGATCGACCTCCATGGTTGACCGCTAAGCCTTTAATTACCCCGTGAATATGGTCATTATCTTTTATTGCATGCTCTAAGGACTTGATAAAAATAAAGCCTACTCCTTCTCCTCTCACGTAACCATCCGCTTTCTTATCAAAGGTTTTGCATTTTCCTTCCGAGGAAAGCATGCCGGATTGTCCATGAGAGATATACATCGTTGGCGAAAGCAGCGCATTGACTCCGCCTACTACTGCGGATTCGCATTCACCCGATTGTATATCTCTAATAGCATTTTGAAGTGCCACAAGTGAGCTTGAGCAAGCAGTGTCTACTACTTCGCTTTTGCCCCTAAAATTCATAAAAAAGGAAATCCTGTTGGCAAGAATTGAATGGACTGTTCCGGTAGAAACATAAGAAGCTATAGGATGCTGTTTCTCCCGCATCAGTTCGGCATAGTCATTTTTAGATACACCTATATATACCCCCACTTTCCGGCCAGAAAGCTCTGACGCACTGTAGCCGGCATCTTCAATAGAATGCCATGCCGTTTCCAATGCCAGTCGATGCTGAGGGTCAATATAAGAGGCTTCTTTGGGAGAAAGATTAAAAAAGAGCGGATCAAATTGATCAATAGCCTCTATAAAACCACCCCATTTGCTGTTGGTCTTGTTGGCCTCGACCTTAGGATCACCCCAATAAGATTTCCAGTCCCAGCGACTTGAAGGGATTTCATTTACACAATTTTTTTCAAGAAGCAGGTTTTCCCAGAATTGTTGATAGTTGCTGGCTCCGGGGAAACGGCAGGCCATGCCTATAATGGCAATATCAGTGACTTTCACAGCGCTCATATTTAAAATTTAGTGGTCGTATAAATTCTTCACACTTTCTTCTTAGTTATTAAATCCTTGCCTACAGCAGTTTATTATTAGTGAGTTCGTAAGTTTCAAAATTTGCATGCACCTGCCTATATAGTACATTAAAAAGACCGATCAGCTCCTTATATTCAGGTAACTTGAATCTAGAAATTATCAGTAAAACTGAATATCTGGTATTTATAATGATGTTTATTCTATAAACTTTAATATTAGACGGAGAAAGTAATTAAACCTGACTACGACCTGATGATTTTTTAAATTTTTGATTTAGAATTACTGTCGTCCGACTAAAACTTTTTTTGAAGAGTTATATTGGATTAGGCTCTAATTCAGTCGGCTATCTGATATTGTCAAAAACACTTCTCTTCCCATTTACCCATATATCCCATTGCATTTTTCCAACTTCTTTTTTAGACCATGACTTACAGTAATCCTCGGTTTGGGTCAGGAAAAGCTTCAGATCCGCTTATGAGCACATATTCTTTGCGGCAACCTGAACCAAAGTTGAAAAATCGTCTGCCTGTTTTTTAGCTCAAGTTCCTCAAAACAGCCATGTAGTTGCTACGAATTTGACTTTTTTGAAGAGATAAAGAAAGATCATTGTCAATTTTTTAATTTTTCATCCTACTTTCAATATTGTGGGGCAGAAATATGGTATGGTAGCAACTACAATGGCCCTATCAACTCAATAGAGCCCATTATGCGGAACTTGAGTTAGACCAAAATTTTCAAGTTGGGTTAAGTTTTTGGTAGACCGCAACCTTAGGAAATAGACGAATAGGATGCAGGGTCCTCCGCCTTATTTGTTTTTAATTGTTCAAAAATGAAATTTTATCTGGGACGCGAGTAAAAATAATTAGTCGATCCAAAAGAGTTGGACTCATTCATGTGACTTCGTTAACAATTTTCCAATTGCTTCCTGAGACCTGATCGGTACTCCTGGTTTCACCACTGCATTATTGCTATATCCCTCTTCTAGTTCGGTTGCCTTTTCAGTATCTCTCCATTGAAGTTCCATCAATTCTTGGCAAAAGATCCTTTGCTTGTGATCCAGGATGGGAAAACAAACTTCTATCCGGTGGAAAATATTTCTATTCATCCAATCGGCGGATCCCATAAAAACAGCCTGCTTTCCTTGGTTTTCAAAGATAAATACCCTTCCATGTTCCAGATAGTTGTCGACGATTCTTCGCACGCGGATATTTTCACTTTGACCTTTGATCCCGGGAACCAGTCTGCAAATCCCTCTTACCAACAGGCGGATTTGCACGCCAGATTGGGAAGCCTGATACAGGGCATCGATCATCGATTGTTCCTCCAAATTATTCATCTTCATAAAAATGGATCCACTACCGCCTGTGGCAACGATTTCCATTTCTCTCCGGATTTGGAATAAAAATCTTTCCTGAAGGTTAAACTGAGAGACGAGCAGTACCTTGAATTTTTCAGCATCCGATTTTCCGGGTTTTTTGCGTCTGGCCAGAAAAGTAAAAACCGTTTGCAATTCATTATTTAAGGAGGGATTCGCTGTTAAAAGAAAATGATCTGTATATAAAGCGGCCGTTCCTTCATTTAAGTTTCCTGTGCCATACAGGCCATAAATTTTTACGCCTTGTTCCCTGCGAACTTTTAGTAGTGCTACTTTTGCATGTACCTTTAGCCGGGGATTGCTGTAAATGACACGAATGCCTGCCCTTTCCATTCGTTTAGACCAGGCCAGATTATTCTCTTCATCAAACCGCGCCTTTAGCTCCACAAATACCGTTACCCGTTTTCCATTCTTAGCCGCCGAAACAAGGGCATTCAGTATGAGGGAGTTATTCGCTACCCGGTAGATGGTCAGATAAATCTCCTCCACGGCCGGATTTATAGCCCCCTCATTAAAAAACCGAAGCACGGGGTCAAATTTTTGATAGGGGGTATGAATCAATACATCCTGTCTGTCAATCTGCAAAAAAATGCTTTCGTGAACGTTCAATGGATACGCCGAACGTTGCCATTGGGTTTTTTCGCTTTCCAGGGTGCTAAGTTTTGGAAATTTCATCAACTCCTTAAGCTGATGGTACCTACCTCCTTCTACTACCGAAGCCGATCCAAGGTCTAGCGCTGATTTAACTCGGTGTAAAAATTCAGTTGAAACCCGGGGTTCATGCAACAGCCGGGTAGCAAAGCCCACCTCTCTTTTTTCCAATAAGGAAGGAATCTCTTTAAGGGTCTCTTCGTTTATCTCCTCGTTCAGATCCAAGGAAGCATCCCTGCTGACTTTAAAGCTAAAGACACTTATTTCCTTCGCCTGGGGGAATATCCAATTCAAATTTCTTTTTAAAATGTCATCTATAAAAACCACATAGGTCTTTCCTCCCTGTTTGACTACCTGAAACCGTTCCAGCTTTATCATGGGTAAGGGAAGAATAAAATCCTGCCTGCCCTCTCCGGCTACCTGAATGGCAAAGTAAATCAGGTTGTTTTCCGGAAAAAAACCCCCTTTCCGATTAGATAACTGAACAGGCTGGATGTGTGCCAGCATTTCAGTCAAAAAAAACGCATCTACTTTTGCGTAGAGTTCTTCTGGGAAAGGCTTTCCATACAGCCAAATGATGTCTTTTTTCGCAAGTTGATCGACCAGAAATCGGATCGTTTCACCAAATTCGTTCAATTGCTTTTCAATAAACTGATCTACCGCATTGGTATGCTCCTTTTGCTCATGATGTTGGTCCAGCTTTTTTCTGGCATTGAGCAAAGGATACCTCACGCGGTAAAACTCGTCCAGATTTGATGAATAAATCCCAAGAAATTTAATGGCCTCTATCAGTGGAATATCAGGCGAGCGTGCCTCCTTCATCACGCGTTCGTTGAAAGACAACCAACTTAAATCTCTATCAAAATAAGTGTAATTTTTCATTTGAATAATGGTAGGATTAAAATTGAAAACCAAATGTAATGGCGGGTAAAATTTCCTCTTCGCTGATACCAAGAACAGCAGTGACTACCAACTGGTCAAGAGGAGCTACCCAAAACCCCAGCCCTATGCTCCGGTGCCATTTTTGGGAATTTTCATCCCTCCACCATACCCTGCCCAGGTCGTGAAACAGTAGCATACCAGTAGAAAAAGGGAGAATGTAAGATTCCACATCATTAAATCGCATGCGTAGTTCTGTATTGGCAAACACCACACTTTCTCCGCTAAACCTGAATCTTCTCAATCCACGAAAGTTGGTATTTCCCCCCAGGTGTTGCGCCTGAAAGAACTCAAATTCGCCAAAAGTATGCCCCCCACCGAAACGGGTGGCCCAGGTAAACCGGGAAGCCTCTTTAAATGTCCAATAGAGGGAAAGTTCCGCATTCATTTTATTTATCCTCTTGCTAAATGTGTTGAGACCCTCCAGGTGCTTCATCTGGACAAGAAAGTGCAAACCGCGTGATGGGAGCTTGGGGTTATCTCTTTTATCCAGTTCAAAGTTCAATTTTACCCCTGAATAAATTTTTCTTTGGTTGATTTCAAAGGTATTCAATCGGCTTAATGCGGCATCGTTGATAAACCTGTCGTCATTATCTTCGTCATCCAATTGAGTATATTCTGCTACAGGCCCAAGGGAGAGGTGTCCAAACTGACCTATTTCCCTTCTGAGAAAAGCTCCCAGATTCACCCGATTAAAACGTACCCTATAAAAATCTTTGTCCCTGCCTTCAGTTCCAATCCCCCCGGTCTCATTTCCAAACCCGAAAAAATTGTTGATATAATTCGGGGCAAGAACATCTGCCTTCCATTCCACATCCCATCGGTTTATAACATCTACTGCATGCCCCCGGTAATAAAAATTAAATGCACCTGTCAAAAAGGCTACGTTTCCTTTAATGGATTGCATCAACCGATACGGATCTTTTCTAAATCCATGGCGAACCCATTGAAAACCTGTGCCTATATAAATCCCATCATCAGCATTGTATTCAAAGGAAGGTAGGGGAGATCGTTTTTCGTAGCGAAATGCGTTTCGGTTGTAATCAAAAACCGCTTCGTCTTCCGATAAAATAATTTTGCTTCCCTTTCCGCTGTTTACTACGTCTCTCTCTTTTTCCCACTGGTAAATAATCAATGACCTGTTCGCTACTATGGCATTATTTTCAATGCTATCAGGATCTTCCCCACTCACCAGTCGAATTTTAATTTTTCCTGGGCCTTTTCCATCTATCTGAAAGGTATCTTCGCCTCCTATCCCAAAGAGCCTGATTTCTTTGGTTTCCTCCGGACGAAAGGTTCGTTCCAGTAATGTCTGCTTTACATTTCCTTTTTTTGAAATTTTGCTTACGCTCACCTGTATGTTACCGGATTCAAAATGGGTAATTTCAAATAGTTCGCTTTTATTACTGCCCACCACATCCACTTCCTCGGCCAAAAAATCATAATATTCCAGGGCTTTTTCCTTTAACCAGGCCCTTCTGGATTTTAATTTTGACAGCATCTCCGCTGCCTGAAGGGATTGGAGCGTATCGGGTAAATTTTCCAAAGCATCTTCCAGTACCTGATCGGTTAAAGAACCAACTACCTCATTTAAAACATTTTCCCAGGTGTCTTTTTCCAAGCCATTAAGAAAACTTCTGTCAAAATACCTGGCATTAAACATAAAACCATTAATATTTCTTAGATCGTGGTCAAACCCCTGTAACTTCGGCATGATCCAGTCCTTACTCGCTATTTTTGGAATCAGTCCTTCATTCACGAAAAAAGCCTGGTCTCTATCTCTGGGCACGGGAAGGTACTCCCTTCCTTTTTTGGTTTCCACTCCAACCCAGGTCCATTGATCGTCATGCCGGTCCCAGTCGCCGATAAGAAGATCCAGCACCCTTGCCCGAAGCACTTCTTCCTGGATGACAATATAATCGTTGTCCTTACGAATGGCAGCGATCATTTTATGCGTAGTGAATGATTTATAGTCCTCTTTTTTCATGGAGGAGGGGTGGACAAATCGTTTTTCAAAAAGATAAACATTATTCCCAAACTCGGCACCATGATTTTTAAGCAAGGGACTGTTCGGCAACCATACCAATTTCGGAGAACTGTGGTAAACGCCCATTGCTTCGGCCAGAGGGGGGATTATTAAGGCACCGTAAGGGTGAGATGCGGCTATTTGGTCTTGTACAATATCCCTGGCCACCGTCTTTCTTAACTTTTCAGGAATTGCCAGGGCAGGGTATTTATTAATGGACCGTAGTACAAATTCTTCGCCGGTATCCCGGTCAGCCATTCGAAGAGATTTCGTCTGCATCCCTCCACCCCGCTTTATGATTTCCAGATTTTTGGCCCTTAAATCAATCACGGGAAAAACAACCTCCGCTTCCCATTCCCGCCTGTAATTGTTCCCCAATAGCTTCTGTTTAAACCTGGAAGCCTGGTATTGGTACGTGATGGCCGTACGAACGGTATCAATAGGGGTGGTATTTACTACGGTGAAATCATCCTCTTTTGGAATATCCCCCATGGAGAGCGTTTTTGCATACAAAGGGTTTTCCGTTTGCAATCCATAAAATTTTAAGGTCACATTGCGGTCATCCAAAAAGTCCAACACTGCAAAGCCTCTTTCCGCACTTCCAAATTCCAATGGATTTTTTCTTTTTAGGCGAGTGGCTTTGGACCCGGAACCGGCTACTACGAAGTGGACATCCCCTTCTTGGAGGTATTGCATGGCATGTTCGTGACCCGAAACCAAAATTACATTGGACTGTCCCTGGACGATTTGGTCTACAGCTTTGATTAAAGAACGGTAAAGGGGGTGGGCTTGATCTTGGTAGCTACCAAAATAAGACCTGTAAAGCGGGTAAATCGAGCCAATCAGCGGGAGCGGAAAATATAAATGGTCAACGACTGCCGACAATGGAAAAAGATGATCTTTAATTGAGAACCCACCATTGTGCTCACCAAAGGTCCTGACCGGATGATGAAGTGCCAGCAGTACCCACTTATCCTTGTTTCCTTCGATGGCATCCTTTAATGAAGCAAGGATTTCATCTTTCGACTTAAACTCACAATCGGAAAATTCCCCTGGTTTCTCAAAAGGGTGTAACCACCATTGGGAATCGATGACAACCAAAACTATTTCTTCATTGATTTGTACTTCCACGGGTCCCGGACAACCATCCCTGGGCAGCCAATAAATGTTAGGAAGATTAAGCGAGTCCACGTGCGTCTGCTGCCGCAGGATTGCCTGCAAACCGTCCGGCCTTCCCTGCTCCCAATCGTGATTTCCAGGTATCATGTATAGATTCCCATTCAGGTCAACCGCTGCTTCTGTTTGCTTTCCGAGTATCCGAACACTCTCCTGGTATGATTTTTCCGATACCTTTGGCATCCCTCGGGGATAGATATTGTCCCCCAAAAACAGAAAATCTGTCGGCGAATCTTCGGAATCTTTTGTCATCCACTTTTTTATGGCTTCCATGACCAAATGCCTTCCTTCCGTCAATTCCCCCGCATCTCCAACCAGAACAATTCGTCGGTCGCTATCTCTCTGACCAAAGGTCGGAGCAACAAAAATGAAGAAAAGCAAAAAAAATAAGCTGTATGAGAAATATCTTTTCATAACGAATTAATTGGACAAATATCAAGAAATTATAATTCAGCAAATGTCGGCAACTTTACATTTAAATAGATAAATTTATGCTAGATTGAATTTTTAATAATATGTCTTTTATATATGGTATCCGAAAAAAGTGAGTGCGTGCTTTTGGCTGAAAATTGGGTGAAAAATTATTTTTCCACTAAAGATGCAGAAACCTATACCTACCACAATTTGGAACATACCCTGCATGTGGAGAAAGCCTCCGGGCTTTTGGCAGATGCGATGAAATTATCTTCTGAAAATACGGAAATCGTTCTTTTGGCGGCTTTGTTTCATGATACAGGCTGCTGGGACCATGAACTGAAAAACCACGAGCTCCGAAGTCAGGCGCATGCACGGAATTTTCTTGAAAAAAATGGGGCAGCAGAAGCCACTATCCTGGAAGTAGAGGCATGTATTCTCGCCACAAGGATTCCGCAACAGCCCCAAAATGTTTTGCATCGTATTCTTTGTGATGCGGATTTATCTCATTTTTCTCAAAACGATTTTTTAGCAAAGTCCATGGCCCTAAGAAAAGAAATGGAAAATCTTGGGATGCCCAAAAAAAAGGAACTGGATTGGATCAAAGAAACTTTGGAGTTGGTAAAAGCACATGAGTACCATACAGAAGAGGCCAAGACCGCCTACAATACTGGAAAACTTAAAACAATACTTGATCTTGAAAATAAATTAGTTGAGTTGAAAAAAAACACAACCCTAAAATTGTCAAAAAAAGAATGGAAGATCTACAAAAAAACCTTGCCGGAAAGAGGTGTGGAGACCATGTTTCGGACCACCTCTAAAAACCATTTGCAGCTTTCTGCGATCGCAGACAACAAAGCAAATATCATGATTTCCGTCAATGCCATTATTGTCTCCATCATAATTACTGTATTGGTAAGAAATTTAAACCAACAAATCCAATTTATTTTCCCTACCATTCTTCTTTTAGCGACCAATTTAGCCACCATCGTTTTTGCGGTATTGGCTACCCGCCCAAAGGTCTCAGATGGATACGTCACGGAAAGAAACATCCAGGAAAAAACATCCAATCTCCTCTATTTTGGTAATTTTCACCGAATGGAGCTTCAGGATTACGAGTCAGGCATGAAAAAGATGATGGAAGATTCTGATTTTCTCTATTCCACCATGATCAAGGATATTTATTTCCTGGGAAAGGTGTTACATAAAAAATACGCCTTGCTACAAAAAAGCTACAATGTTTTTATGTACGGATTGATAATCTCCGCTATTGCTTTTTTATTGGCACTTGCCTTTTAATACCAGAACGATCAGTAGAAAATTAAACGAATGAACATGAAATTTGACGCAATCATTATTGGATCAGGACAAGCCGGTACTCCTTTGGCATTTAAACTCGCAGCAAAGGGCAAAAAAGTGGTCCTAATAGAAAAAGAGCATTTGGGGGGGACCTGCCTGAATGAAGGATGTACGCCCACCAAGACCTATGTGGCAAGTGCGCGCAGAATGTTTGATGCCCACAATGGGGAAATGCTGGGTGTACACATTCCGGAAGGTACCAGCCTAAACCTGGTCCAGGTAAAAAAACGTAAGGACGAATTGATCAAAAAATCAGTTGACGGAATGACAGCCGGCATAGAAAAAAATAAACACATCACCTTGATCAAAGGAACGGCCAAATTTACAGCCTCCCATACCGTTGAGGTGAATGGAAAAGAATTGTCTGCCGAAAAAATTTTCATCAATGTCGGTGCCAGGCCCTTTATTCCGGAGGGATTGAAAAAAATCAATTTTCTTACCAACAAAAGTATATTGGAACTGGAGCATTTGCCAGAACATTTGATCATCATCGGTGGAAGCTATATTGGCCTGGAGTTTGGGCAAATGTTCAGGCGTTTTGGCAGCAAAGTGACCATCATAGAAAAGGCGGACCGGATCATTTCCAGAGAGGATCAAGATGTGTCCAGGGAAATACAACAGGTGATGGAAAAAGAGGGAGTGTCATTTCGGTTAAATGCAACATGTATTGATGCAAGAGAAGAAAAAGAAGGACAGCTGCTTGTTGCTGTATCCTGCGAAAACGGACTCCCTGAAGTCCGGGGATCACATGTGCTGCTGGCTGTAGGCCGGACCCCCAACACGGATGAGCTTCAGCTTGAAAAAGCAGCCATTAAAACAGACGAAAGGGGATACATACAGGTAAACGATACCTTGGAAACCAACATCCCTGGTGTTTATGCATTGGGAGATTGCAATGGAAAAGGTGCCTTTACGCATACCGCCTACAACGATTTTGAAATCGTTTATGCCAACCTCTTCGAACAGGGAAACCGAAAAGTAAGTGACCGGATTCTCACCTATGGCTTATTTGTAGACCCACCCCTGGGCCGGGCAGGAATCACGCTACAAGAAGCAAAAAATCAAAACCTAGACGTTCTGGTCGGTTACCGCGCCATGAACCGCATTGCCAGGGCCAAGGAAAAGGGGGAAACGGATGGGTTCATTCGGGTAATCGTCGATAAGAAAACAAATAAGATTCTCGGTGCCACCGTTCTTGGCGTAGGAGGAGATGAAATCATTAGTAGCATTCTGAATGTAATGTATGCCAAAAGTCCCTATACCGTCATTAGAGACGGGGTTTTTCCACACCCCACAGTAGCTGAATTGATCCCTACATTACTGGAAACTTTGGAGCCCGGGTGATGTGGTAACCGAAGGAATAATCAATACACCTTTTCCCCTTTCTTCAGCCACATGCCCCACATTTTATTGTAGGTATGTACCCAATCGGTCTGTACGGAATCGGGAGTAAAGACCGGGTTGTCCTCATTGACCCAATGAAAAATACCTCCGTAAAGGTTGTAAACATGCTGGAAACCGGCGGCTTTTAATTTTTTGCCAATTTCCTGACTCCTTGCTCCGATGGAGCAATAAACGACAATGGTTTCATCCTTCGGGATTTTCGAAACCGAAGCCATGGAGAAGGTCTCATAACCTACCCAGCGGGCATCCTCCAGGTGACTGACGAAAAACTCCTCTTGCTCCCGGGTATCCAAAATCACCGCATCTTCCAGCAGGTCTTTCTGCTCGGGATAGACCAGCGGAAAATCCTTCTCATAGGTAGTATATAACAAGGTTTTAAACGGTAGGCTTTGAGCAAAAGCAGGGACTGCAAAAAAGCCCCACAATAAAACGAAGAGTGATCGTATAAAGATTGCGTTCATGATATTTAAACACTCTTTTCCAGGCAATAATTTCCCGAAACCGCCAAAATGTTATCCGAAGGGTGATTTTTTGTTGAAATTTTCACCAGCCCACGTATCCTGGAGCCCGAACACCGTTCATCCGAAGGTAAACCAAACACTGCGCACGGTGATGGGCCTGGTGGTCTCGCAACAGGTAAAAAATATTTTCCTTCGTCATGGAAACGCCCCTAAATTCAATTTCTTCGTTCAAAAGGGAATCGGAGGCATTCCGGATCAACTCCATCACGTAGTCATTGGCCCTGTCAAGGATTTCCAGGACTTCTGCTTTCTTTAAGCTAGTGGCATCCTCCTTATGGTAGAAGTTTTTACGGTTTCCGGTAATGATTGGGGTAAGGGAACTAATATTGTCGGCAATGTGAAGCAGTTGCCCTTGAAATGACATGGCCTCGGCTGTAGGTTTGAAGCCATAGTTTGATTCAGGCATGGCTTCTGCCACAGCTTTAGAATAAGCCAGCTGGCGCTCCCAAACGCCGGCATATTGACTTCCAAAATATTCCTGCGCTTTTAAATCCGTTCCAGCCATAAGCAGTAGCAGTACCATCCATCGAACCA
>JBBDSB010000479.1:0-4324 GCA_040905205.1 Cyclobacteriaceae bacterium | reverse complement strand
GTCGAATAGACTTCGGCACCGTTCATTTTGGCAATACGAATACCGGTATCATTATCTCCTATTTGATCGATCCACACCGAGACAATTTTAATTTCAGGATCTACCATCCCCTCATCGGTAGGAATACCTGCAAAAATCTTGGTTGCTATGACATCCGCATGGGCGCTGTTCCTATATATATTGGCGATAAGGGCTATGCGCTTTGGTGCAGGGGGATTACCTTTACCTGAATTCCCAATATTTCTGGGTGATAATCTTGAATTAGCTCCGAATAGCATGTCAGGAGCCGAAAAAGCGGAGGCTGCCAAAACGGACTTTTTGATAAAATTTCGGCGGGGATTCGATTTTTTTGATTTCATGATTGTTAGTGCGTGTTTATCTTAAAGAAATTGATGTCCTGCCATCATCCTAAGGGTTAGCAGGAAAATGATCAGGGGAATAGCCAAAAGCCCTTTTCACCAACCAACTGAATACCCATTCCTCCTTGGGTCTGCTCCTCCCATCATCCAAAGGGTTTGGTAGTCAAGCGTAATTCCCTGGGCACCTCCTACCGTCATGGACCAGTCTCCCAGGCTGGTATCCAGTACATAGCCCATGGCCTTTAAAGTATCCAAAACCTCTTTGTTTATGCGGGTCTCTATGATGATTTCCTCAGCTGGAACGGAACCAAGTTCATCTTTCCATCTAAATCTCGGGGCGCTGATGGCATCCTGGATATTCATCCCGAAATCGACAACGTTCATGGCCACCTGGGGTACGGACTGTAGTATCCCGAAACTTCCGGGAGATCCTATGATCAGTTCGGGTTTGCCCTCCTTATGGAATTGAAGCATTCCCCCTACGCACCAGCCTACCGCCTTCCCGGGTTCAACACTATTGGCAAGGCCAGGGGTTTTTGTCATCCAATCCAAAGCACTGTTAAAAATCAAACCCGTCTTTCCTGCTATATAACCCGATCCAAATCCTCCTCCATGTGTTTGGATAATTACTACCGCATTGCCCCACTGGTCCATGGCAGATAAACTGGTCGTGGCATACTGGTATTTGGGATCCATAGCCTGCTTCAAACCTTCCGGAACTTTAAAATGGGATTGTTTTTCTTTAAGCCTTTCCTTTCGCTCCCTGACCCTGGCAATGACTTTATCTCTTTGTTGAGAAATATAGCGGTCAGATAGAAGTCTGTCAACAGGAACATCGACAAAGTCGGGATCACCAATATAATTATCCGTATCAATCCTGCTTAAGTAAATCGCTTCCATTAAATGGGCCAGGTAATCCACACTGTTATGGCCCATGCACTTCAAATCAAATCCTTCCATGATCTTGAGCGTCTGAAGTTGCTGTATGCCCATACCCGGAGGTGGATTATTATAAACTGTATAGCCTCTGTAATCAATGGAAAGCGGTTCCACCCATTGTACTTTTTCTGGAACCATGGCCAGGTCTTCCATAGTGATAAAGCCCCCATCTCTCTTAAATGCAGCGGCAATCTCCTCTGCAATTTCACCTTTGTAAAATACGTCTATCCCTTGCTCAGCAATCTTCCTCATGGTTTTGGCCAAAGGTTTATTGGTAAAATAGTCGCCTATTTTATAGGGGGCATTGTCCTCTTTTAATAGAATTTTCACAGATTCTGGATGAGGAAGAACCCTTTCCAAAGTCCCTTCCCACATGGCTTGATCAAACTCTGTAATGGGAACCCCGTTTTCAAGGTAATCAATGGAAGTTTCAAAAACCTCAGCCAGGGACATCGTACCATAATCTTTTAAGGCCCTGTTCCAACCCGCAAGGTTTCCAGGTACGGCGACAATTTTAGGTCCCACCGTTTCTATGGCACCATGCCCGGCACCATCGGCCGCTTTGGAAGCCTCCTCTAAAGATTGTGATTGAAATGTCTGGGGAACCCATCCTCCGAATACGAGGGACTTAACTTTATTCTCTTTGGCAGAGTAAAAAAGCATGTAACCTACCCCTGCTGTCCCGGACATGTATGGCTCTACGGCATTAAGGGAAGCCGCTGTAGCCACAATCGCATCTATGGCGTTGCCTCCTTTGGCCAGTATTTTCTGGCCTGCCAGGCTTGCCAGGGGATTGGCGGAAGCCACCATCCCTGATTTCCCCATTGAGGCAGGCCGTAAATTCTCTTTGGCTACCTGTGCGTAGCCTGGTAGCATGAAGCTTAAAACCAGAAAACAGGTTAGCGTATGGCCAAGCATCTTAATTGAAATATCCAATTTTTTAATTTCTTTCATGATTTATTTTGATGTTTTAACTTCATTTTCGCTTAATCGGAGGGACAATAAATTAACCTCCTTGCACCGTTTCTTTTTTCCGTTGATTTAATTGATGGACCTCCTCATCAGGCAGTGGCTTACTATTCCAATAAGATGCCAACACAGAAGAAGTAAAGCCCATCAGGGGTCCGCATACGGCGGAAGCCAAGCCTACAGTTGCGATTTTACCCATTTCTTT
Organism: Cyclobacteriaceae bacterium; assembly: GCA_040905205.1. GTDB lineage: Bacteria > Bacteroidota > Bacteroidia > Cytophagales > Cyclobacteriaceae > Cyclobacterium. Next base: position 1,852 of record JBBDSB010000479.1, on the reverse strand, counting down.
CGCAATTCCAGAGACCAGCCCGGCATTTTGCATGCCTGTGGCAATGGCAATGGTCCTGCTATCCTGCTGATTTAAGCCAAAAAAACGGGCCATCCAAAATCCTGTAAAATACCCCAATAAATTATGTGATAGTACGATCAAAATAAGAATCAAACCCATGTTTAGAAGGCTTTCCCTCCCCACTGCCATGATAATGCCGACGATCAGGGCTATGCCTACCATGGATACCAGGGGCATTGCGGCATCAAGCCATTTTGCCTTTCCGCTTAAGAATTTATTGAAAAGCAGGCCTGCACCTATAGGGATCAAAACCATTTTGGTAATGTCCCACATCATCCCAATCACATCAATTTCAATAAAACCTCCTGCAAATATTTTCATCAAAAAGGGAATTAAAAGAGGAGCAATTAATGTGGTAACAGAAACAATGGTAATATTCAGCACAATATTGGCTTTGGCCAGGTAACTCATCACCGGAGAGGCCACAGAGGTAGGGGCGCAGCCCAAGAGGATAATTCCAGCGGAGATTTCTGCAGAAAACCCGCTGATACTTGCCAATGCCAAACCCAGGAGGGGCATGAGGGTAAACTGGCCCAGCACACCTACAATTACCGCCTTGGGAGATTTGGCCAGGGCAACAAAATCTTTAACACCCATTGATGTTCCCATACCAAACATGATCATTTGTATCAAGGGGGTAATTAAAAGGGCCATTTCAAAGCCATTGATTTCAATGAAATAACCCGGATAATACAAGGCAGTGGATACTACTGAAAGGATCAGCAGTGTAAAGGTCAGGCCTTTTGTCAAAGAAAATCCCCTAACCCCGATGGCCAGGGTAATAAAAACCAAAATCAGAAAAGGGCCTGCCAGCGCAATTCTTCCTGTGATAATCAATATGGAGGCAATGAACAATAACAAGGCGGCCATTGCCAATGCCCATTTATAAATTTTTGTCATTTTAACCTTCAAGGCAGATGGTGACTAGAAAATAATTTGCGAACAGAAATTGACAATTAAATATTTATTCAACCAATTCCACAATCATTTCTATCTCCACCGGAATATTATGGGGCAGGGATCCCATGCCCACTGCTGACCTTGCATGCTTGCCTTTTTCCCCGAAAACCTCCACCATGAAATCTGAAAAACCGTTCATTACCTGTGGGTGTTTATCAAAATCCGGAACGGCATTGACCATCCCCAATACTTTGACAAGTCTTTTGACCCTGTTTAAAGAACCGATTTCCGCTTTAAGGGAGGATAGCAAAGAAATGCCCGTTAACCGGGCCGCTTCATTACCCTGTTCCAAAGTCAATTCACTACCTACTTTTCCGGTCATAAACTCCCCGTCCGGCATCACGGGCCCATGCCCTGAAAGAAAAACCAGGTTCCCTACCCTTACAGCTAAAACGAAGTTAGCCGTTGGTGCTTCAGGTTTGGCGAGATCGATTCCAAGCTGCTTAAGCCGCTCTTCAGCATCTTGTGCCTGGCTTAGGTTTAAACCCAAATAGAAAACGGACGACACTATAATTAAGGTCTTAAAAAGGTTTTTTATCATTTTATTAGAATTTATAAATTAATTTATGAACTGGAAAAGGTATTTCGGGTCAAGAATAAAATAATCATGCTTATTTTGGCAGATGCAAAATTTAGAACCATATTTTCTCAAATAAAAGCATCTGTCCGTTTTTTTTGGATAAATACAATAAAACATTTCTGGAACCAACATGTAAAGTAATACGAAGGGAAATTGAAATTTTCAGGAGAAAAATCACCAAATGCTTCCATATCCCCAGGTAAACCAAAATTTAATAAGCTGATTTCGAATTTGAAATAAAATTTCTATTAA
>JBBDSB010000478.1:0-25478 GCA_040905205.1 Cyclobacteriaceae bacterium | reverse complement strand
CAGATTATCATGAAGATAGGCGTTTAGTTAGATGATAGGTTATTTATAAAAAATTGACACTATTTTTCAGTTGATCTTTATATTTGGCCCCAATCGGAATGATTTTACCATCCACTACGGCAGTGTCGCTATCAAAATCAGTGAGAAAATGTAAGTTGATCACATAAGAACGATGTACCTGGACAAACTCCGGATTTCCGGAAAGTTTTTCCAAAAAATTACCTATGGTAGATTTAGTGGTGAAGGTCTGACTCTTGCATTTCAGGCTGATGTAATCTCCTTTTCCCTCACAAAAACTTATTTCAGAAAATAGAATTTTCTTATACAAACGATCGTCCTTTACAAAAATAAAATCCTTGGAATAAGAATTGGGATCTATTTTAATTTTTGCTTCTTTGTATTTTTCTATTCCTTTCAGGAATTGTGGGTATCCAAAAGGCTTAGGTAGATAAAAACAGGCATTGGTTTCAAAAGCAGAAATAGCATTTTCATGATTGGCGGAAATGATAATCAGAGCGCCATCATATTGGCTGTATTTCAATATTTCAAACCCATTCATTTCCGGCATTTCAATGTCCAAAAAAATCAGATCAATATTTTCCTTATTTTCAATGAGAAAATTGAGCCCTTCAATGGCATCTGTAAATGAGGCCATTAAAGAGAGGTCTTTGTTTTTGGAAATATAATAAGATAAAACCTCAATGCTTTCTGCAGCATCGTCAATGATAACGCAATTGATCATTTGAGAATAAATTTATACCTTTCAAAGTTAATTTAAAGTAGGGGCATTTCCGATGTTGGCACAGAAATTTTCCTGATCTCCCTGGCAGGCACCCCTCCCACCAAGGTATATGGAGGTACGTCTTTGGTCACTACTGCTCCAGCTGCAACAGTTGACCCCTTTCCTATTTTAACACCCTTTAAAACCATGGACCTGGTGGCCAGCCATACATCGTCTTCAATAATGATCGCCTGAGGTTTGGAAGCTGTATCCCGGTCATCCACCCCATGAAAATCACCGTCCATAATGATAACCTGATTGGCAATCTGACAATTTTTGCCAATCCGGATTTGATGACAAGCAGAAATGATGGTGGCGGTATTGATAAAAGAATTTTCGCCAATGATCAGGGAGGCTCCACGATCAGCATAAAGCTGAGTGACACCCATATGAGACCAAATCCTGCAATGATCCCCGATCCTGATATTCCCGCTTCCTTCCACCCTTAAATTTCCCCTAACCGTCACAAATTTTCCCACTTGACATTTCCGAAGCTTGATCTTTCCATTCAACAACCTTAAAAAGACATTGAAAAGATCCAATGAAAATCCAATATATACCCTGAATTTTTCATAGCCCCCCTGAAAAGGTCTTCCATATAACGCCACACTTTTTTGGGAAATTTTTTCCCGGATCCTTTCCTTAATCATGAGGTTTTTAAAAATTTATTCAATATATGGTCTGAAATTATATTTTCAAAATAAAGGATAAATAAAATTTTTTATTAATTTTATTTCATATTTGTACATAAAACTATTGTTTATTTTATATAAACTGATAAATGTAATTGAAATATAAATAAATGAAATTGATGCGTGCCAGAAATATTTACTATAAAATACACCAAGTATTTTTATTCAAATTATTTTTATTTTTCTGTTTTTCTCTTCCCGCACAGGAAATTGAAAACCAACTTGGCCACTTTGACCTGAACCAAAGTCTGGCTGTCCAATTGCCGACACTTGGGGAATTGATTGAAAAAGCCCTATCCAATCATCCTACGATCAAACTCAACCAGGAATTGATCGGCTCCGCAGAGGCAAGGGTAAAAATAGCACGGAAATCCTGGTCCAATCTTCTTAGGGGATACGTGGATTATGGATATGGAAACCAAGCGATTATTGCCACTGGTTCGCAAAGTGGAGATCTCTCCAATATAGCCAATGGATACAGGGCAGGTGCCAACCTTAGTATCCCATTATCTGAAATTTTCACCAGGAATGACCGGATAAATTTATCCAAACATGAATTGGCTGCCACATTTTTTAAAACCAAGGAAATGGAATTGGTTATTTCTGAACAGGTTATTGAAGAATATAACAATTTGCTGCTGGCACAGCGGCTTCTTACCATTCGGTTTCAAATGCAGGAGAAGGCAAGAAGCAATTTAGCCCTAATGGAAATGGAATATAATCTGGGCAACATTGATGGTGGCGATTTCCTGAGAAATGTAGAAATACATACCATCGCTCAATCTGAGTACGAAAGTGCCAAAATGCAATTTTTGGTGGCCGCCCAGAAATTAGAAGTCTTGATCGGCCAACCAATAGAAAACCTCATCTCGGAAAATGACAATTAAGCAGCTTATACGTCTTCTATGGAAAAATAAATTCTCGATCACCTTAGTACCGATTTTGGTGGCATTGGGAATTTATTTTTTCACAGAAAACAAACCCCAACAGTTTGAAAGTAAATCCATCATTTTTACCAACCCTACCACCAATAGAGGTGCCACGGAAGGCTGGGTAGTCCGGATGGATTTTTATACTTCCAACAACTTGTTCGATAACCTTACTTTGATTGTAAAATCAAGGGAAACTTTAGAAACCGTGGCCTTAAAGTTATTGGGGCAGCACCTTTCACTCACTGCGCCTGATCCAAGATTTATTTCAGCAAAAGATTACGAAGAACTTTCTGTTCACATTTCAGAAAAACTATGGGAAAGCCTGGCCGTAACAGGCAATCAGGAAGCTACTTTTCAAAATGTTAAAACTCATTTTGAAACCTATCCCGAATCCCCTATTGAATACCTTTTGAGAGAACATCCACAATATGCTACCACCAAGATCAATGAAAGGCTGTTTGTAGCCAGAAAAGCTTCCAGTGACATGATGGAAATTTCTTATAGAACCAGCGATCCCGGTATCTGTTATCAAACCCTGATCTTTTTAACAGAAGCATTTATGGAGCGTTATTCTAAAATGAAAGAATTGGAAAACATCAATTCTATCCATTATTTTCAAGACCAGTTGGTCATGGCCCAGACCAAATTAAGGGATGCGGAAGATAAGCTCAAAGATTTCATGTCCAATAATCGTATTCTTAATTATTATGAACAGGGAAAATACCTGGACATTGCTAAACTGGAGCAGGAGCAGGATGAAGAAAAATCCAAAAGATTACTTTCAGGAACCATCTCCAATTTGGAGGAAATCGAATCCATGTTTGATAATTTTGATAAAAGGCAACTGATCATTCAAAAGATCGCCGCTCTTCAAGAGAAAATTGTGCGGAAAAACCTTCAATTACAGGGTTTAGGTCTGCAATCCCCTCAGGATGCGTTGAAATTAGCTCTTGAAAATGATATTGATTTTCTAAAGGAAGAAATTCAAAATGAATCAAACGAACTGTTCAAAAACAGCAACAGCTTACAGGGCATACAGCGTGAAACCATACTGGAAGAATGGTTAAGACTTAAAATCCTTTATGAAAATCAAACCCAGGCTCTGGAAGTAATGCAAGGCAGAAAAAAATACCTGTCTGAAAAAATCCAGGAATTTGCCCCTCTTGGGGCGGAACTGAATAAGCTGGAAAGGGAAGTGGAGGTCAATGAGGAGCAGTATCTATCCATTCTTCACGGATTAAACATGGCTTTTCTCACCAAGTATGATCTTGAGACTTCCTCCTCGCAAAAATTAATTGATGTTCCTTATTTCCCTAAAATTCCCCTGCCGTCCAAACGGATGTTTCTTGTAGCAGGGAGCTTCATAGGAGCCGGATTCATGGTGTTGACTGGGGTATTTGTTTCATTTTTCCTTAATAGAACCATCAAATCCAAAACCAAGGCAGAGGAAAACACCGGGTTGAAGGTTGCTGGTGGATGGATTAATGAGAATGGATTAAATAAAAACATTCATAAGGTGAATTTAGAGAACAAGCAGATCAAGCAATTTTACAACCATATTCAAAAATATTTTCCTCAGCATGGTAAAAAAATTATTGTTTTTTACAGTTTAAAGCCCGGGGAGGGGAAATCCTTTTTAATAAAAAAACTGATACCTGAATTTCAGGATCAAAACAGATCGGTGGCATTTTGGGAACCCAAAAATAAAAGTGAGGTCCTTGACTGCGAGCATACCTTTTATGCTCCAGAAAAACATTTCTTCGATAGTCATGATATGTATTGGGAGGAAAAGATGGCATCTAGTCCACAGGATATCATTCTTTGGGAGTACCCCAATATGGAAGAGACTCACCTGAATTACCACTTGATCAATAAAGCCCATATTCTGATCATGGTATTGGACAGTAGCAGAAAATGGAATGCTGCAGATATGGAATACCTTTCCAGTTTCAAAGAAATGGTGGAAATTCCACATTTGGTCTGGTTGAATAAAATGGAAGGGGATGAATTGGAGGACCTGAATGGCGAAATTCCCCGAAAAAGGTCCTTGATGAGGACGAGAATAAAAAACCTGGTTTCCTAAATGGAAAATATCAAATCCACTCTATTGCTTCCGTTTACCGGATTACTTTTGGCAGTTGTCATTGGGGTTTTTATTCTATTTTCGGGAATTTTTGGGATTGGAGCCATGATTATGTTCCCATTTATCCTTTTATTTTTCTATTTCGTATTCATTCACCCCGCCAATGCCCTTGCCATTACCCTGGTCTTTGCTTTTATATCCATTGGGATGATCAGGTACATGCCAAGTCTCCCATTGGGTCTAACGGTAGATTTTGCATTGGTATTGACCATTTTTAGTGCTCTTTTTCATCCGAAATTCAAGATTGATTTTTCCAAAATCAAAAACAGTTTGATGCTGGTTACATTGATATGGATGGCTTATAATTTGGCACAGCTTATTAATCCGGAAGCCAAAAGCATCACCGCCTGGTTTTATGCCGTTAGGGGTACAGCCATTTACATGTTTTTGACAGTTCCTTTGACCCTTCTTTTTGCCCATAGTTACAAGGACCTCAACCGGTTTATTAAAATTATCCTTATTTTCTCTCTTTTTGCGGCCATTTGGGGCTTGAGACAATACCTTTTTGGTGTAGATGCTTCAGAAAACAGGTGGCTAAATGAGGGATCAAGGTCCACCCATGTATTATTTGGCAATCTTAGAATTTTCAGCTTTTTTTCGGATGCCGGCCAGTTTGGGGCAGGCATAGCCCACACCAGCGTGATCGCAACGGTTTTAGCCCTGGGGCCATTTAAATATAAATATAAAATACTGTTCGCCCTGGGAGGAATATTATTTTTTTACCTCATGATACTCAGTGGGACAAGGGGCGCATTGATTGTCCCCATAGCCGGTATACTGACCTACCTGTTTGCCTCAAAAAACTTTAAAATCATGTTGGCGGGCCTTTTGGCTTTGGGAATGGTCTTTGTCTTTTTAAAATTCTCTAATATCGGAAATGAAAACTATCAAATCAGGAGAATGCGTTCAGCACTTGACCCTGAAGATCCTTCCCTCAACGTGAGGTTCGAAAACCAGCGGAAATTTGCTTCTTACCTTTCTGAACGGCCTTTTGGAGGAGGTATAGGTACCTCAGGCTCCTGGGGACAGCGGTTCAGCCCGGGAACATTTTTAGCCGAAACCCCAAATGATAGCTGGTATGTTAAAATCTGGGCTGAAATGGGTATTGTTGGTTTAGTGCTTCACTTGGGGATATTGGCATACATTGGATTAATGGCACTGATCAAGATTTGGAAAATAAAAGACGAAAAATTACGTCAAAAATTACTCGCATTGCTTTCAGGGTATGTAGGGATTGCCATAGCTTCCTATGGCAATCCACTTTTGGGCCAGATGCCTACAGGAATTATCCTCTACATGTCATGGGCTTATTTCTTTTTATCTCAGGATTTAGACAAGGAGATCACCTCCCAAAAAACGATTTCAACCGATGAATAAGCCACTTATTTCCGTGATCACCATTAATTATAATGGATTGTACCATACCCTTTGCTTATTGGAATCCTTCCAAAAGGTATCCTACCCCAACTTTGAAATCATCGTGGTGGATAATGCCTCAAAGGAGGACCCAAGTAGCCTATTAAATCAATTTCCCCACGTCCGACTCTTAAAAAACCCACTCAATGAAGGATTTGCCGGAGGAAATAACAGGGGGATAGAAATCGCAAAAGGCGAATATTATTTTCTAATCAACAATGATACCGAAGTAAATCCCGATATCTTGGACGTGCTTTTGGAAAGGGCAGCGCTCAAAAACAATATCGGTCTGGTATGTCCAAAGATCCTTTATCATGAGCATCCCGGCATCATTCAATATGCCGGATTTACGGCCATCAACCCCATAACCGGAAGGGGCAGCGGTAAAGGGTATCAGGAAAAAGATAAGGGCCAATACCAAGAGGCTGAAATCACCCATTTGGCCCATGGTGCAGCCATGTTCATTCCCAAAAGGGTCGTGAAAAAAATTGGAATGATGGCAGAACTTTACTTTCTATATTATGAAGAGATGGATTATTGTGAGCGGATCAAGAAAGCAGGTTTTGAGATTTGGTATGAACCAAAAAGTAATATTTTACACAAAGAATCCATGAGTGTTGGAAAAAATTCCTTGCTAAAAACCTATTATATGAGCAGAAACCGTTGGATATTTCTACGGAGAAATGTGGAATGGCCCGTTTTTATCCTTACTGCCGCCTATTTCCTCATGATAGCATTACCCAAAAATTTATTGTCTTTTGCCTTAAAAAAAGAATGGCAACACCTGACAGCTTATTTTAAAGGATTTAAAGACAGTATTTTTTTAAAAAACATTCATGAAAATCCCACGCTAGATATTTTAAAATGATGAGAATAGGAATCGAGGCCCAACGAATTTTCAGAAAAAAAAGACATGGCATGGACATGGTCGTCATAGAACTGATCCAACAGCTTCAGTCATTGGATAAAACCAATTCTTATTTCGTTTTCGTCAATGAAATGGAAGATCCCGGTATAATCCTTGAAACACACAACTTTAAAATTATTCCTTTAAAAAAATCCTCCTATCCCGTTTGGGAACAAATTCATCTTCCCAAAGCGGCAGAAAAATACCAAATCGACATCCTACATTGCACCAGTAATACCGCCCCATGGTCTTGTCGCTCAAAATTGGTTTTAACCCTTCACGACATCATTTATCTTGAAAAAATCAAATTTAATGCCGGCACCTGGTACCAAAGACTGGGGAACCTTTACAGAAGATGGAACGTGCCTGGCATCGTAAAAAAGGCGGATATGATTTTTACGGTCTCCCATTATGAGCAAAAAAAAATCATGGCCCATTTCGGATTGAATGAAAACCAGGTGAAGGTTACTTACAATGGCGTGAGTCCTCATTTTAAACCTGTCGGCAACCAAGTGCAGTTGGAAATCAAAAATAAATATCAATTACCAGAATCCTTTATGTTGTTTTTGGGAAATACCGATCCCAAAAAGAATTTGAAAGGCGTATTAAGTGCCCTGCAATTATTGCATGAGAGTGGATCCTCCTTTCCTGATCTGGTAATGCCCGACTTTGGTGAACCTGTCCTTCGAAAAATGCTGAATGATATCGGAGCCATCGCTCTTCTGGCAAAAATAAAGTTAACCGGTTATATTCCCAATAAAGACCTGCCGGCAATTTATGCCCAGGCCAAATTGTTTCTTTACCCTTCCTTAAGGGAAAGCTTTGGAATACCCATTTTGGAAGCCATGGCCTGTGGCTGTCCTGTCATCACTTCCAATACTTCCTCCATGCCTGAAGTAGCCGGAGATGCAGCCTTATTGGTGGACCCTTTCCAACCAGAACAGATTAAAGCGGCCATTGAAGAACTATTGTCTTCCACAGAGGTCCGGGAAAATTGGATAAATAAGGGCTTTAAAAGGCCGCCACTTTTCAATTATCGTGAGGGGGCTTTAAAAGTAATGGAAACCTATTTAGAAATTTATGGCCATCATGACGGATAAAAAATATTGGCTTACCAGTGGCTTTTTTACCATGCTACACCGCGGAATGGATTTTTTCCTGGGCTTTTTAGGTTTTATGATTCTGGTAAGAATATTCAGTCCGGAGGAATTTGGTGTTTGGGTGCTGCTGATCACCTTAATTGCCATAGTGGATATGGCTAGAAATGGTTTTTTACAGAATGGAATGATTAAATTCCTGGTAGGTAAAAATCCTTCTAACCAAGCCAAAATCCAGGGAGCCGCCTTGTATCTAAACAGTGTTTTGACCCTGATTTTTTTTGCGTTGATATGGTTTTCTGCTACCTGGCTGGAAAAGATGCTAAATGCCCCTGGATTATCTGAAATTTTAAAAATATATTCCTGGGTACTTCCTTTTCTGATCTTTCATTCCCATAATTTGGTTTTAATGCAGGCTAAATATGATTTTAGGGCTTATTTCATAGCTGGGATAAGCAAAAACCTGCCATTTTTCTTAGTGATTTTGTATTACTTTTTTTCAGAATCCATCCTCCAACTCAGCACCCTCGCCTGGTTCCACAATGGGGCATTAATATTGGCCAGCCTCATGTCGGTTATCCAGGTTAAAAAACATTTACACATTAGATGGAAATGGAATAGATATTGGAACAAAAAGATTTTCCATTTCGGAAAATATGTATTTGGTACCAACCTGGTATCTATGCTGACCAATAGTCTGGATAAGCTTTTACTTGGGGCCCTCCTTTCTCCTATCCAGGTAGCCATGGCCAATACAGCAGGAAGGGTAATGAATATGGTGGAAATTCCCGTGAATTCCATTGCATCCATCAGCTACCCTAAGGCATCTGAAGCTTTCGACAAGGCACAGCTTCAGGAAGTGGGCAGATTATATGATAAGACCGTGGGAATCATGCTGAGTTTTACCTTCCCTTTCTGGTTAATCACTTTAGGCTTTGCACCTTATATTATTTTGATTATTGCCGGGGAAGCCTATTTGGATGCTGCACCATTTCTAAGGATTATGGCACTTTTGGCATTAATCAAACCATTTGACAGGCAATCCGGTGTTTTCCTGGATGCCATCGGCAAACCATTTTTGAACATGATCATGGTTTTTGGCACCTTTGTTTATGGTGCTGCACTGAGTTATTTTTTAATTAAGATTTTTGGTTTTATGGGAGCTGCATATGGCTTGGTTTTGGCCGTACTGATTACTGCCATAATCAAACAAATAATGCTAAGAAAATATATCCCGATCAGCAATAAGAATTGTATGTATCAAGCGGCCGCCAATTTTCCTGAAATTTGGAGAATACTGCTTAAAAAATTTAAAAAGAACTGAGCCAATTTGCACAGAAATTCAACCTATTCTTCCGGTTTTACCTTCCACCAATGGGAAAATCGGCTAAATTCCCCTCTTCTTTTCCTCCAAACGGTATCGATTTCCAATGTTTCCTGATGACTGGTCGCCATAAAATCCTTATTGGCTCTCCTGATATTCATAATTCCTGACATTTGGCCCCATACGAAGAGGGGGATTTTAGGAATTGCAGCCATTACCTTTAGGGGAGTCCTATTCAGGACCAATATTGCTCCAAAGCCAAGAACAAAAATGGTAAGGCATCCCAACAACAAAAAAAACAAAGGTAATTTTATCCAGATGGCCAATATTCCCGCCAAGAACGAAATGCCCACCAAAATAACCATTGGGGGCATCAATACAACCAATGAGAAAAAAAGCAGATTCCAGTCCAAACTGATCAATCCCTTTCCCAAGGCAATAAAACCTTTGACACTATGACCAAAATAACTGTTCAGCCAACGGCCTCTTTGCTTCCCGATCTGCTCAGAGGAGGTGATTTTTTCATCAAAAATAATGGCAGCGCCTGCATAGGCTATCCGAAACCCGGACCTGACCAAATCCAACTGTAAGGATTTATCCTCTGCCACCACTACTCCTTTCTTATGCAGTTCCTGCATCTCCATATTAATATTCCTCTGGTAAATGGCCTTTTCTATGGACATTCCAGATCCCGCTATGGTGGAAGAAGATCCCAGCATATAGGGTACGTACCGTACGGCAAAATCATAATAATATTCTCCCAGTGCATCCAATGCAGCATAGGTGCCTTCAATGTTTTTTGCAATCCTCTTGCCCTGAACTGCCTTGAATCCACAGGCATGGTATTGATTTAAAACACCGAGAAAATGATCGGGAACCAAATTATCCGGATCAAAAACAACCACATGAGAATGCCTTTGATCCATACTTTCCAATGCCCTATTTAAAGAAGCTACTTTACTTTTTAAAAAGGCTTTGGGTTGAATAATCGTCAGTTTTGGATCTTGTATGCCTTCAATGATATCAGTAATGCCATCTGCTACCAGATAGATATGAAAATTTCCGTATTTTTGATTCAAAAGTGCCCGTACCAAAGGCCATGAAATTTCCAGTTCTTTATATACGGTGATCACACAGGCGAAGTCAGAAGGTTCCTGCTCACCAGAAATATCAGGCAGGTTTTCAGAAAGAAGAGAGGCTATTATTGAGCTGACCAGTGGAAACAATAAATAAAAACAACCCACCCATACAATTATTTCAAATAGTACCAAAGCTATAAAAATTAATGTTTATTTTTATTTTAAATACAATGGACTAATTTAGTTTTATCTTTAGGTATTAACAATTTTATTTCAACATTTTAATATGGATTTTTCGATTGCTGAATTAAAAAATATGCCCATCGTCATGACAAGCATGTCAAGGTGGGATGGAGATTTTTCATCTGCATCCTGGTCGCTGGCCAAAACCTTCTCCCAAACCCAACCCGTGATTTATGTAGATTATCCCTATACAATTTTGGATTTTTTCAGAGAAAGGAAGAAACCTTCCCTGATCAAAAGAAAGCCGGCTTTGGTATGGGGAAAAAATCCCATCAGGCCCCTACCTGAATTTGGAAGGTTTTTATTTGCCTTAACGCCATTGCTAATGTTACCCATCAATTGGTTGCCAAAAGGAAAATTGTATGATTTCTTTGCAAAATGGAATGACCGAAGGCTACAAAAAAGCATTAAAAAAGGCCTAAACCTTATTAATGCAAAGGAATTTATTTTTTTCAACTCCTTCAATCCCTTGTACATGAGTCAAATAGATCCATTTTTGGAGGCCAAGGTCTACGTTTATCAATCCAGGGACAACATTAGAGCCCTAGAATTTTACCTTAGAAAACATGGTGCTGAAAACGAAATCAAAGCCATCAGGCAAGCTGACCTCAGCCTGGCCACCTCAAAATTGCTACAAAAAGAATTGATGGAATTATCAGGTAAAGAGGTGGCTTATTTTCCCAATGCCGCAGATTTTAACCTGTTTAAAAAAGCCTATGAACCCGATTTCCCAAGGCCGACAGGCCTGGAAAAAATACCGGGACCTATTATTGGATATACCGGCAATATCTGCCACAGAATCAACTATGATTTATTAAAATCCATCTGTGAACATCATCCCGACAAAAGTGTCGTCATGATAGGCCCCCGAAATCACTGGGGGCATACGGAAATTGACCTGGATACCATAGGAAATTTATATTTTTTAGGTCCAAGAAAAATAGAAGAATTACCAAATTTCCTGGCCTATTTCGACTTATTGATATTACCCTTCCTTTGCAATGAGGTAACCAGGAGCATTTACCCCCTTAAAATCAACGAATACCTGGCCTCCGGCAAACCGATAGTCGCCACCCCCTTTTCTGAAGACATGCGGTCCTTTGATGGATTAATAAGGTTGGAGGAGGACCATTTAGCTTTTGCCCAAGCCATCAATATAGAGATCAAAGAAAACAATAGTCAAAAAGCAAAAAAAAGGTACGATGCCGCATCAAATAATACCTGGGAGGGAAGGATACAATTATTTTGGAAGCTGCTTCATCAAACACTCTCTGTCTGAAAAAGAGCAGGAATGGTTCTGAGCAATATTTTTAAATCGAACCAAAATGAAAAATTTTTAACATAATCGTTGTCCAAACTTAGTCTTTCTTCTTCAGACATTTCTCCCCTACCCCTTTTTTCAACCTGCCAAAGCCCGGTAATACCTGCAGGCCCTAAAAACCTAAGGGCGTATTTATCAGTTGTGATTTTTTCAGCTTCATACAAGGGTAAAGGTCTGTTTCCTACCAGAGACATATCACCTTTAAGCACATTCCATAATTGGGGCAGTTCATCAATGCTGGTATTCCTGATAAATTTCCCTACTTTGGTCACCCTGGGATCGTCTTTAATTTTAATAAAAGCAGCATCCTGGTTACTCTTATTTTTGGCCATGAAAATTTTCTCACAGACCATTTTTTCATCATCATAAAGCGGTTGTAAACAAGCTCCTCCCACCTGTTCGCAAAACTCACAAAGCTCTTTAACTTTATTTCCATATGAGGGGGAATGGTTTTCCCCTTCATCTTTACTCATTTGCTTATATTGATTCATATGCTTGAGCCCCTGAAGTTTGGAATCTGCACCCGGATCCATGGACCTGAACTTGTAAAATCTAAAAATATCGTAACCCGTCCCGACACGGAGGGAATAATAAAAAACTGGGCCTTTTGATTCAAGCTTAATCAAAATCGCCACCAACAAAAAAAGTGGAGATAAAACCAAAAGAATGGCACTTGAAACAAGAATATCAAATAGCCTTTTTTCCAGTGGCATTTTGTATGACTTAAGGTCGGATTTTCCGGTTTGATCTAATTTTCTGGCATGGATGATTTGAAAATCAACCCTCTTCTTTAATTGGTTTTGGTTAAGGGGCTTGAAAAAAAAATCCGTTATACCCTTTTTTAGGGCAGTCTTTACTTCCTCTTGACTGGCTTTTTCCAAAATCAAAAAAAATGGGATGGACCCAAAACCAAGCTGATCTATGGTTTCTTTTAAAGATAACCCATGAAGGTCCCTCAGGGATGCATCACTTAAAATGGCCTGAAAATCTTCCTTGGAATTTAATAATGCATTATAAAGGGTAACCCCATTTGAAAACACCTGCACATCGTAAGCTTTGTCTAAAGAAAGATTTACATGATGAATGACCTCCCTGTTTTCAGAAACCAATGCTATTATCATGGACCTGTCAATTATTGACTGTTGCCAGGGACAATTTACCTGTTCTTCTTAATATACAATTAATCCTTGCCTCAAGTTCTTTGGGGTTAAATGGTTTTACCATAAAATCATCAGCCCCTAAGTTCAATATGTGAATCTTTTTTTCTGAAGACTCTATAGCAGACAAAACAATCAAGGGTATGGAAGAAAAAAAACCACTGGACCTGATCAGTTCCACGAATTCTGCGCCACTTAGTCCGGGCATGTTAAGATCGCAGATGATCAAATCCGGTAAATTACCTTCATGCATCCATGCCATTGCTTCTTCGGGTTTGTTAAATACCTCCACCTCAAACTTTTCTTTGAAATAATGTTGTATGATCAACAAAACAGAAGGTTCATCATCTATTGCAATAATATTAAAGCTGTTTTTCATTGCTGTGTGATTAATACTTATTGTTTTTTTTTCTCTATAAAGATATTACCGACTAAGCAAATAAAAAAGGGTTTTAAAGATTATTTTGATGTAAAAATTATTTTTTATGTCAAAAAAAAATAATTTTTACATCAAATTATAATAAAATACAAAATATTATATCTGAGAAACTTATTATTGGCTTTAAAAAAAATTTGTGGAAAGTAAGATTCCTTCCACAACTTTATTTATTTTCTGAGTAAGATAATGATACTGAAAAATTAAAATTGATTCTCTTTTAAAATCAGTTCAAAATACTTTATGGTTTCTATTAAGCCATCTCTCAATTGGATTTTGGGTTCCCATCCCAGCTCCTTTTTGGCCAAATCTATTACCGGTTTTCGCTGCATAGGATCATCCTGAGGCAAGGGGAGGAATTTCAATTTGCTTTTGGAACCTGTCAGGTCAAGCACATTTTCAGCCAATTCCAACATGGTAAACTCTACTGGATTACCGATGTTCACCGGACCAATGAAAGAATTGGGACTGTTCATCAACTTATGCATTCCGCAAATCAAATCGCTGACATATCCAAAACTCCGGGTTTGTTTTCCGTCACCAAAGATGGTAATTTCGTCACCCCTGAGTGCCTGAACAATAAAATTGCTGACTACCCTTCCATCTGAAGGATGCATTCTTGGACCATAGGTATTAAAAATCCGCATCACCTTAATATTGAGTTGATCTTGACGATGGTAATCGAAAAACAAAGTTTCAGCACACCTTTTACCCTCATCATAGCATGCCCTTGGACCGGTCACACTAACACTGCCTTTGTAAGATTCAGGTTGGGGGTGAATCTCGGGATCCCCATATACTTCACTTGTGCTGGCCTGAAGAATTTTTATTTTCAACCGTTTGGCTAATCCCAACATATTAATGGCGCCCAATACACTGGTTTTGGTGGTTTGGACCGGGTCAAATTGGTAGTGTACGGGGCTTGCAGGGCAAGCAAGGTTATAGATTTCATCTACCTCCACATAAAGGGGCATGGTGACATCATGCCTTAATAATTCAAAGTTTTTATTTGAAAGTAAATGATGGATGTTTCTTCTCCTCCCTGTAAAGAAATTATCTACACACAGTACCTCATGCCCTTCTCCCAAAAGTTTGTCACATAAATGGCTTCCCAAAAATCCGGCACCGCCGGTAACTAAAATTCTTTTCATAATGAAATTTGAACAGAAATATTATATTTAATAAAATATCAAGTGTGATTGATTATAATTGTCAAAAATAATAATATATTTTCCATCTATATAATTATTACCCAAAGTTATTTTTAATTATTTTATTTTTGTAATTTAAAATTTAGAATAATTAGAAACATTAATTCATCAAAACCCCATTTTAAAAAATGAAAATCCGTCTTTTACACCCATCAGTTATAATTATGTTTTTGGTCTTTTGCACCCTAAACCAAACTTTCTCACAAGCTGGGAAAAGAGACTTGTATGAATTGAAAATATACCATATTGAAAACAAGGATCAGGAAAGCAAAATAGATGAATTCCTGGAAAAGGCATTTATACCTGCTGCCAACCGGGCTGGTATTGAAAATGTGGGGGTATTCAAACCACTCCCTTCTGAGGAGGATGCGGGCCAAAAGGTTTATGTATTCCTGCCATTTAAAAATCCCAAATCCTACTTTAATTTCCAGGCAAAACTGGATAAAGACCCCACTTATTTAAGTGAAGGAAAGGATTATATTCATGCCTCACACGAAAAGCCCCCTTTTAAGCGAATAGAAACTGTATTGCTACAGGCATTCTCCGGACATCCAAGAATGGCTACTCCTGATCTTGACCAACCCAAAAAGGAAAGGGTTTATGAATTGAGGAGTTATGAAGCCGCTACGGAAAGACTTTACCGTCAAAAAGTAAAAATGTTTAACAATGGGGAGATAGACATTTTCAGTAAACTGGAATTTAATCCGGTGTTTTATGCCGAAACCCTGGCTGGAACAAATATGCCCAACCTGATGTACATGACCACTTTTGAAAATCTGGACGAAAGAAATGCACATTGGGAGGCCTTCGGAACCGATCCTGATTGGGAGGCCATGAAAGACTTGGAAGAATATCAAAATACTGTTTCTAAAAACGATACCCGCTTATTGAGACCTACCGAATATTCAAAGTTTTAATTTTTAAGGTTGATGAGAATGCCGGGGGAAAAAAGGAAATCTTTTCCCCCTTCTTTTTTAAATTTTCCCTGTACTCAACTTTCCCTGTTCTCAACGCCATTCCACCATCTTCAAATCTACCAATTCATTCAACTCAATTTTCGTTTTAATGAGATTCAGGTCCATCAAAATGTCTATGGATCTTTGTAACGCCGATTTTTCAATGATTCCATCGGTTGCCCAGCAAGTTTGATTGATCCATTCCGCTACATCATCCTCTTCTAATTGATATTGCAGTCCTATTGAATTTACTTTCAGGGCTGGGTTGCCCATAATTTCAGCATTCAAATCATAAAGGGCATCCCTTACTGCTTTGATCACATCCGGATAAACTGTCAAGGCTTTTTCTGAGGCCACTATGACAAAACAGGGCCATGGGGTGGGAATTTCCCCAACTCTTCGAAACCATCCTTTATCGACATAGGGTTGGGTAGTGAATTTTTCCCATAAAAATACCTTTGGGGTATTTTTTTTGAAGGTTTGGATGGCCCCATCCAGGTTTCCTATAATTTCAAATTCCAATTCCCTGGAATCCCATCTCTCTTGCCTTGCCAATAAATAGGCCATCAAATGAGATCCAGACCCCATTCTGCTCACCAGAAAAGGTAAATTTTTCAATTCAGAAATTTCTGCTATCCGGCAGCCAACAGGAACGTGAATACCCCAGGTCAGTGAGGAAAGCACATGAAAACCTATAATCTTACCTGAGTTTCCCTCGGTTTTATCTTTTACAAAGCTTTCTGTCAAAAGTATGGCCATATCAGCGGTTTCCTCTCTGATTGCCCGATTCATAGCCCCGGAGCCTTTGGACTCGTTATGCCAGATCAATTGTATATCCCTATCCAAAAAAGGTTGCCGGCTTACCAGTTGGGTCCAGGGGTAATTAAAATGTTCAGGTACACCAATGATATTGATTGTTTCCATAAAACAAATATAAGAAATTTTATAGTTTGGGATTGGTAAAATTAACCTGCATTAAAATGCATTGTTTCGTTTTTGCGTGTTTTTCATTCTCTTTTTAAGGTAATTGTAAGGGGGTATTTATATCTTTGGGTTCTGGTTGCCCAATGATTAATTTGATATCGGCAACCCCGAAATAGTTAAACCTTAAATTATTCAATATGAAATTCAAACCTGGAGTTAAGTTTGGCGAGGAATTAAAAGATTTATTGGCTTATGCCAAAGAAAGTGAATTCGCCATGCCAGCGGTCAATTGCATCAATAGCAATACAGTCAACGCAGTCTTGGAAACAGCCAGAAAGGTAAATTCCCCGGTAATGATACAATTTTCAAATGGAGGTGCTCAATTTTTTGCCGGCAAAGGATTACCCAATGACAAACAACAGGCCTCCGTTGCCGGAGGTGTTTCTGGTGCCATGCATGTTCAAAAAATGGCCGAAGTATATGGTGTACCAGTTATACTTCACACAGACCACGCTGCAAAGAAATTACTGCCTTGGATAGATGGTTTGTTGACCGAAGGAAAAGCCTATTTTGAGGCTTTCAAGAAACCTTTATTCAGTTCACATATGTTGGATTTGTCAGAAGAATCACTGGAAGAAAACGTTGAAATTTCCGTAAAGTATTTCAGGGAATTCGCCAAGCTAAAAATGGCGATAGAAGTTGAGTTGGGTGTAACAGGAGGCGAAGAGGATGGTGTCGACAATACAGATATCGACAGTTCCAAATTGTACACCCAGCCAGAAGAAGTCGCCTATGCCTATGAGGAGTTGAAAAAAGTAGATGACCTGTTTACTGTTGCTGCGGCATTTGGAAATGTCCACGGTGTTTACAAACCAGGAAACGTTACCCTCAAACCTACCATCCTTAAAAATTCCCAAGACTATATCAACAAGAAACACGGCACTACCGGTAAGCCGATTAATTTTGTGTTTCATGGCGGATCAGGTTCTACTGTAGAGGAAATCCGGGAAGCCAACAGCTATGGTTCTATTAAAATGAATATTGATACTGATTTACAATGGGCTTTTTGGGAAGGGGTGTTAAAATATTACAAAGAAAAAGAAGGCTACCTGCAGACCCAACTTGGAAACCCTGATGGATCTGATAGCCCCAACAAGAAAAACTATGACCCCAGGGTCTGGCTTAGAAAAGGAGAGGAAAATTTTTGTAAAAGATTAGAAATGGCTTTTGATATGCTAAATGCCATCAATAGGAATTGATTTAAGAGAAAACTTTCCCCTAAATTAAAAAACCTCTCCAAATTTAATTCGGAGAGGTTTTTTTATATTCATTCTAATTTTAATTAGAAGTCCCAATCGCATGAACCTGAAATCCGATTCTTGTCAGCTGATTTTTATCCAAAAGGTTTCTCCCATCAAAAATGTGCGCAGGCTTTAGCATACTGTCATAAATTTTTTGCCAATCATAAGTTTTAAACTCATCCCATTCGGTTAATACTGCCACCGCATGTGCTCCCTCACAGGCTTGATAGGGATCTGCCGTTACCTTTAAAAATTCCCGGTTTTCCTCTGAAGATCTGGTATTAAGGTAGTCCAAATCCGCATAGACCTGTTCTGCATTTACTTTGGGATCATAACAAACGATCTGG
This sequence comes from Cyclobacteriaceae bacterium, assembly GCA_040905205.1. Lineage (GTDB taxonomy): Bacteria > Bacteroidota > Bacteroidia > Cytophagales > Cyclobacteriaceae > Cyclobacterium. Next base: position 7,211 of record JBBDSB010000478.1, on the reverse strand, counting down.
GATTGTTCGTTTAACAAATGATCTGCCACATAGATGGCAGCTGATTCCCTGGTATCATTGGTGTCTTTTTTAAAAGCCCAGCCCAAAAAAGCTATTTTTTTACCACTGACCGTATTATATAGGGTACGGATGATTTTTTTCGCAAATCGGCGCTTTTGATGATCATTCATTATGATGACCTGTTCCCAATAATCAGCCACTTCATAGAGCCCATAAGTGCGGGAAATATAAACCAGGTTCAAAATATCCTTTTGAAAACAGGACCCTCCAAATCCTACAGAAGCCTTTAAAAATTTTGGTCCAATCCTGCTATCCGTACCGATGGCCCTGGCTACTTCACTGACATCCGCCTCCGTATGTTCACACAATTCCGAAAGGGAGTTGATTGAAGAAACCCGCTGAGCCAAATAGGCATTGGCTGTCAATTTGGATAATTCTGAGGACCACACATTGGTCGTTAAAATTCTTTCTCTGGGTACCCAATGGGAATAAATATCCACGAGGGATTTAATAGCCTTCTTTCCCTCCTCATCCTGATCTCCACCTATGAGAACGCGGTCAGGGGCCAAAAGATCCTCCACAGCGGTACCCTCAGCCAAGAATTCAGGATTGGAAAGGATTTGAAAATTTAATCCATTACCGGAATGGGTAAGAATGTCCTTCAAAGTACTGGCAGTCCTTACAGGCAAGGTCGATTTTTCCACCACAATTTTATCCCCTTTTGCCACCCTTGCTATCTGCCTGGCACAAAGCTCTATCCATTTAAGGTCGGCAGCCTGTCCTTTTCCCTCGCCATAGGTTTTAGTAGGAGTATTCACCGAGATAAAAATCATGTCGGCCTCATCGATGGCCTTATCTACATCAATGGTAAAAAAAAGGTTCCTTCCCCTGGCTTCGGAAACCACTGCACTAAGACCTGGCTCATAAATGGGGATATTCTCTACATTTTTATCATTCCAAGCCTCAATTCTGGCCTTATTCATGTCTACAACGGTAACCTTGATTTCGGGACATTTTTTGGCAATCACTGCCATGGTAGGACCACCCACATACCCTGCTCCAATACAACAAATATTTTTGATTTTCATTTTTATAAAATTGATAAAAAAAGGGATTAAAAATAAAATCTTAACCTAGGTACATCAAATTTTTTTTAAGTCCTCAAATATAAAGTTAAGATTTGCATCTATTAACAAATTTCAATTCTTTTTTAAAATAATACCCTGCAAAAGTAGTAATCAATTATTTAAAACAAAATAACTATAAATATTTTTTTATAAACGGGTACCATGGTTGTTAACAATCTTTCAATAGTACTTAACCCGAGAATGCCTATTAAAAAATAATTGGGCCATTCATCCAAATGAATGGGGTTGAAATTCATCTATTGTCCTATAAATTTTGGCTGTTTTTGTGATCATCTGAGGCATTGAAGGCCTGGTATCAAAAAAATATTCGGAAAAAGAGATGAATGCCGCAGACAGCATTAATCCCTAAGGATAAATTTTTTCAAAGGTTGCTCCCAAAAATAAATGAGGCTGGTCTGAAAATGAAAAGAATTAAAGGAGTTCCCAGTAGGAAAATCAGGGTGACTATGAGGTTCAAACCGCCATTGGTAATTGTTGGTTCGGTTCATTTGAAGTTTAGAACTGATCAGGAACCGGTCCCAGCGCTGGTCAAATAACAAGCCAACACCAAGATCCACCCATGGCCTTCTGTTTATAGTGCTTAATTGGGCGTTATTATAAAAGTCCGTGTTGTTTTCCAGCCTTTCAAAAAGCAATCCTACTTTATTCAAGCCCTTGACCAGAGACAGCTCCAAAACCTGTACATTGCTTCCCAAACCTATGCCAACACCCAGTGGTTGATCCCAATGTGTGAATCCCCCCATAGATTCATTGGTATGCCAAGAGGTACTGCCACTCTCCCTGACCCAAACATCCATGGATTCCTTTTGATGGGTACTTTCTGCCCTCAACTGTATGAATTTCTTTTCTGTCAGAGGGATCAACTTGTTAAATCCAATCAGGAATGCCCTGGCATGAGCCGGATTCAGGGTAAAATCCCGCCAATTTAGAGCGTGATCCCTCCTTCCAAATTCCCCATAAAACTCAAAATGGCCGGTCGGTAAAACATAGCGGAAAAAAACGGTGATTTGTTGATCACGGCCTTTATCCGACTCACCTATCAAATCAGATCCAACCGATTCCTTAGTAAGCCCCCAAAAAACCGGTAAAATATCAATGAACCCCACCTCCAGGGAATCTGAAAAGGTCTGTACTGTTCTGCTGCCACCCAGGTGAAGGCCTTTAATCCATTTTGGCTGAACTGTCACATTCAGGGCATTAAGGTATTTCGTGCTTTTCCTTCTGGGTCGGTGGTATTGCTGATTCAGCACATCATCCTGCGAAACTGGATACCTTTTGGGTGACAATGCCCCCGAAATCAATTGCATTTCTAACATCCCAAAAAAGGTTTTGACCGGATTGTGCGTATTGAAGGTGAAATGGGGAAATCCAGGTGCATGGTTTGAAAATGTCAATGCATTCCATTGTCCCGGTCCCCACCAAATATTCTGGGTTGCAAAACCTGCTTCAAATGAACCAAAAACATAAGTGAATTTAGATTGGCCAAAACCCATTCTGGCATATTGACCATTTCCATACCTCTCGGGATTGTCTCCCCTGCTCCATTGCAAAAACCTAATTTGGTCTACCCCGGGGCTATCCAAAGAACCATATCCAAAGTAAGGCTGGTTTTGAGCCAGAATGATCTCAGGCTGAAACAAAAAATGAAAATGCTCATTGCTTATTTCTACTCCCCCTGAAAGGTAAAACTGTCCCCCTTTTCCGGGAATCATCCCATTAGGGCTGTGCCAATAGGGCTTTTTGGAATTCAAAATGCCGGTTCCCCTTAAAGGAGTGGCTCGAATAGCCCACTCCCCTTTTGCCAGATCTTCCTTGAGAAGGCTGTCATCCTTCAAGGGAAAAGCCACAGGTCGGATTAAAAAAGAAGAAAAAGTAGAATCATCGGAAAACAACTGGTCTCTACGTAAACTTTCCTCCAAAACCGGATAACCTGCAGGAAGGACCTGGCCATCCAAAGAAAGGGAGTATAGCCATAATGCAAAAAGCAAAAAACAGGTAATCATTATACGCACAAGGAGTTGGGCTTTGATAGATCCTAAATTTAAACTCCAAATTCCACAGAAACCATAAAATTAAACTTTAATCCACTCCATTTTTTTCCGGAATCCAGGTCCAACCCCTGTTTTGGGGAAACCCGGGTACCAACTTAGCTAAAAACTCATGTTGAGGCCGGATAAATTAAATTCAACATTTTTCTGGCTGTCTGATGGACATTAAAATTATTTTCAAAAACCATAAAGGCCTTCTTTCCCATTTCTTGCCGCTGAAGTTCTGTCATTTCCAACCATTTTTTCAGCATTTCGTAGACCCCATTTTCTGAATCTTCCCCTACGATTCCACCATTACCTTTTTCAATTTCCCTATAAATATTCACTTGTTTAGTAATCAATACCGGTTTGGAACAAGCCAGTGCTTCTACCACCGTAACACCAAAATTTTCCTTGTGGCTGGGAAGAATAAAAGCCTCACAACCATAAAAAGCACCGAATTTGGCCTCTCCCTGTAAAAGGCCGGGAAAATGAATATGGCTTTCACCAGCGGCAATTTCCTGTAATTTTTTTCCAAAAGCCGAATTCAGGCCTGGACCTGCAATTACTAAAGCCGGCAATTTGTGATTTTCCTTTTTTAACTGTAAATAGGATTTGATCAATAAGTCCAAACCCTTTTTGGGATGGATTTGGCTTAAATACATCCAGTAGCTGTTCTCCACCATGGAAGGGCATTTTTTTTGAAATTCCAAAACCATATTGCTTCTGAAAGCAGGAGAAGGAGACACCCCATACCCAACATTCAATTTTTTTTTTGGTGCATAGGGTTGAAATGCTTCCTTTGCGAGCTCCATTTCCCGTTCACAGGTAAATAAAACACCATCTACCCCGTTCACCACCTTTCCATCAAATATGCGCCAAATGACATTATGCCGTAGCACGGTTAATCTCCTTCCTTTGGTTATTTGAAAATAGGGATCCAACATGCCATGTGGCATAACATATAGTCTAGGGTAATTGGAATTGGCATTGGAAAATTTTTTCCAGGTCTGGTAGGTTCCATAGCTATGGTAAAACCAAAGTCCATGAATGATAACGGTATCAAACCGGCTCAGGTTCGCCAATAACCAGGTTTCTAGTTTAGCTGTATATTGTAAAGGTTTAAAGCCGGGGCCAAGTGCATGAATGGGAAATTTATCCTTCCCTAGGAAATCACTGCCGGGATCATCCAGGCACACCACTTCATTTTCCACACCTAATTCAGCCATGGCAGGAATGCTGATTCTTATCCCTAAGCAAGGACCACCATAGGCGGGATCCATGGTCACAATTACCCTTAATATTCTTTTGATCATGATTATATTGGTATTTATTGCCAATTAAAATTTGGTTAAGCACAGAAACCTTTATTTCCAATTCCATGGTTTTGGTGAAAATAAGGATACAGGCCACCCAAATTTCATAAATTTACCGAAAGGCTAACCGCACATAAATATTCAAATAACGAAATAGGATGCCTTCTTTTACTGGCTTGGAAATTTTTTATCCTTTATAAAAAAGATCCCAACACGAGGATAACCCCAACTCTAACACTAAAATATTAATTAAAAGAAATTTCTACAGCTTCGCCACCTCAGCCCCACCAATCAATCATCCCGGCATGTTGAGAATCAAAAGGTTTGCTGGTAGTATTTTTGATTTTACGGACCTGGGAAAACAATCTAATCTTCTTTTTCAGATTAATTGGCAGATAAAATTTGGATTGAGTAAATTTTCTTTGTTATAAACTAAAGGCGAATTTCCCGGGATCTGCAATACCATCCCACCCATGGCTCGGACCACTCCATGCGCTGCAGCCGTATCCCATTCCATGGTTGGGGCAAGTCTCGGATAAAGTTGGGCTTTGTCTTCTGCAACCAGCATGAATTTCAAAGATGATCCCATGCTGATCACCTCCGCTCCTGGATATTGGTTGATGATTTCTTCTGTTTCAGGGCTAAGGTGGGAGCGGGAGGCCACGATGGTTTTTATATGCTTGACCTTTGGCGGGGTTAATTTTATGGGCTGGAGGTCGCCTTCCTTTTTCCAGGCCCCTTCAACGGAATTTCCCCAATACAGCCATTGAAGTACCGGTGCATTAACCACCCCTATAACCGGAATCTGCTGATGGATTAATGCGATATTGACCGTGAATTCCCCGTTCCTTTTAATAAATTCCTTGGTCCCGTCCAGGGGGTCCACCATCCAGAAATACTCCCAGGTTTTCCTTTCCTCGTAGGGAATATCCCTGCCCTCCTCTGACAGGACCGGCAATCCACTTTCTTTTAGGTGTTCCAGGATCACTTCATGTGCCGCTTCATCCGCCTTGGTCAGCGGGGAATCATCCTTTTTGTATTCGATGCCCAAATCTGCGGATTCGTATATTTTGATGATGGCTGCTCCGGCTGCCAATGCAGCCTCCTTCGCTATCTGTGTAAGTTTATTGATATTGATCATGGTTCATTAACTTTATATTATTTTTCAATAAATTGGTCACCGCTTTTTCTTTAATCTCTAAGTATCCTCCTTCCCCAAGTTTCATAAACGGGAAGGGCTTCAAATTTGGGATGTCAAAAATAAAATCCCTCAAATTAGAGATCATTAGAAACTTGAAAGAAATCCAAACCCGTATTCAACGGACACGAAAAATTAAAAGTTTTTTTGTGTTCTAAATTTGGACATTGGGATTGACCTATTTATTCAATTTAAATTTACCATCTTAATTCGAAAAAAAGGTGGCGGTGCAAGAAGTAAATAAGGGGATGATTCAAGGGATAAAGTGCTTCCTTTTTTCAGGCAATGAATTCGCCTCCACCTCCCTTCAAATCACCATTCCCGCAGCAACGGTTTCATTGGTATTGGGGTCAATTAGTATGATGGCGCCGGTTTGCCGGTTGCGTCGATAAGCATCCAAAAACAAAGGTTGAGAAGCACGAATTGCAACCCTGGCAATATCATTCATGCCGATCTGGGCCACCCCTGTTTCCCGATGAAGGGTATTGACATTGACACGGTACAATATTTCTTTAACCAGGGCCTGACATTCCTTGGTCGTATGTTTGATGATTAGTTTGGTTTTACCGGTTAGCGGACGCTTACTCATCCAGCACACCATAACCTCTATATCCTGTTCGATTCTGGGAACATTATTAGGTCTTACCATCATGTCCCCCCTACTTACATCCAATTCATCCTCCAGGGTCATGGTGACAGACATGGGTGCAAAAGCTTCTTCTATCAGCTCTCCATCTAATTCAATGGTTTTAATTCTGGATTCAAATCCTGAAGGAAGGATTTTCACTTCATCTCCAGGTTTAAATATGCCACCTTCTATTCTTCCCCCATAGCCTCTGAAATCCTGGTGTTCATGGGTATGCGGTCTTATGACCATTTGAACAGGAAACCTGCAATCGATATGGTTTAAATCACTGGCAATATGTACATTTTCCAACATGTACAAGAGCGTACTTCCTTCATACCAAGACATATTTTTGGATCTTTCCACCACATTGTCGCCCTTCAATGCAGAAATCGGTACAAACTGCACATCATTAATTTCCAGTTTACTGGCGAAAGCTTTATAATCCCGAACAATATTATGGAATACCTCTTCATCGTATTCCACCAGGTCCATTTTGTTTACGCAGACAATGACGTGAGGTATCTTCAATAAGGAGGCAATGAAAGAATGTCTGAATGTCTGTTCCAGAAGACCCTTCCTGGCATCAATCAGAATGATGGCCAGGTTGGCCGTAGAGGCCCCCGTTACCATATTTCTTGTATACTGAATATGACCGGGGGTATCTGCAATAATGAATTTCCTTTTAGGAGTAGCAAAGTACCTGTAAGCAACATCAATGGTAATCCCCTGTTCCCTTTCACTTTTTAATCCATCTGTAAGGAGAGAAAGATCAACATAATCAAATCCCTTTTTTTCACTGGAAGCCCTTACCGCTTCAATCTGATCTTCAAAAATCGATTTGGAATCAAAAAGCAGCCGCCCTATCAGGGTACTTTTGCCATCATCCACCGATCC
>JBBDSB010000477.1:0-25690 GCA_040905205.1 Cyclobacteriaceae bacterium | reverse complement strand
TGGCCACCGCCAGGTGGAGGCAGAGGAGTTTCAAAACAAAAGCCGCTTTATCGAACTGGTGGGGCATGATCAAAAATCTGTCTGGCAGGTTCAAGACAGTTCATGGATAATGTTTGAAAAGGTTGATCTCAGCAAGGTAGAGGCCATATCTCTGAGGTATGCCTCGCCCACCGGAGCAAAAGTAGAGGTACGGTTGGACTCTATTTTTGGGAAAAAAATCGGAGAAGGCACCTTAGGCAAAACCGAAAAAAGTTTTCCCGGCAACAAGCCACAAGACTGGCAACAAATAAGGATCCCCATACAACCTGCTGAGGGTAAAAGGGACATTTATTATTATTTTAAAAAGGACAGGATATTTGCACAAGACCTGGTTCGGGTAGATTGGATGTTTTACCATGAAAAAGCCCCATTAAAGCAAAAATATCCGGTCTATGTACAGGATAAATTGGAGGACCTTCTTACCATAGAACCGGTTCAAACCCCTATTATGAAAGATTTAACCGGGGATCAATCCCGGAAGACCCATCTATTTGAAAGGGGCGATTGGAGAAGCAAAGGCAGAGAAGTCCAGCCTGGAATTCCGGAAATCATGGGTACAATAGACACCCAAAATCCCAATAGATTGGATTTGGCCCAATGGCTGGTCAGCAAAGAAAATCCTTTGACAGCCAGGGTGTTTGTGAACCGCATATGGGAGCAGATTTTTGGGTATGGTTTGGTCGAAAGTATGGAAGATTTTGGGAGTCAGGGCATTCCTCCCACCCACCCGGAACTATTGGATTGGCTGGCAGTAACTTTCAGGGATGATTTGAATTGGTCCACCAAATCATTGATAAAAATGATTGTAATGTCCGAAGCTTATCGGCAAAGTTCTAATACCGATAAAAACAGGCTGAATAAGGACCCTTACAACAAATACCTGTCCAGGGGATCCAGAACCCGGTTGCCTTCCGAAACCATCCGTGATCAGGCTTTGGCCATTAGTGGTTTGCTGAATAAAGAACAGCTGGGCCCCAGCGTGATGCCTTATCAGCCGGAAAACCTCATTAGTTTTGGGGGACGGTTTTGGTTTGAAAGTGAAGGCGAGGATCGGTACCGGAGGGCGGTTTATACTTATTGGAAAAGGACCAATCCATACCCTTCCATGGTCACCTTTGACAACCCCTCCAGAGAAGTTTGCACTTCCAGACGCATAAGGACCAATACCCCATTGCAGTCCCTGGTTTTGCTCAATGATCCCGCATATGTAGAGACCGCTACGGCCTTTGCCAAAAGAATCCAGGCAGATGGATCCGAAAATATACCGGCATCAATTGAAAAGCATCTTCAGTTGATCACCGCAAAACCACCGGAAGAGGAGAAGGTTAAGGTATTGGTGGAATTATACAGGGAGTCTTTGGCTTATTATCAGGAAGAAAAGCCGGAACTGGACGAGGATCCACAATTGGCCGCACTGAGGTTAGTCAGTAATGCCATGCTTAATTTAGACGAATTCGTAACCAGAAGATGATATGAACTTATTTGAAGAAGCGCTTGTCCAACGCGCCAACTATAATACCAGAAGGCATTTTTTAAAAAAATGTACTTCCGGAATCGGGGCTTTGGCGCTGGGATCATTAATGGGATGTGATAAATTGGTAACGGGCACAGGAAAGGCTGCCAATTCCGGCAGTGGTTTCAATACCGGTCCTCATTTTGCCCCAAAGGCCAAAAGTGTGATTTTTTTGCACATGGCAGGAGGCCCCTCCCATTTGGAGTTATTTGATTATAAGCCCACCCTTGAGCAATTAAATGGCCAAAACACCCCTAAGTCCCTGATGGAAGGAAAGGAATTTGCGTTTTTGAAAGGAATACCCAAACTTCTGGGACCCCAATCTCAATTTGATCAACATGGTCAATCAGGTGCTTTTGTATCCGATTACATGCCTGAATTTGCCAAAATGGTGGATGAAGTCAGCTTTTTGAAAGCCATGCATACCAATGAGTTTAATCATGCCCCAGCCCAGCTTTTTATGCATACAGGAAGCCCCAGGCTGGGTAAACCCAGCATAGGTTCCTGGTCTATTTATGGTTTGGGTTCCGAAAATGAAAATCTACCAGGTTTTGTGGTGCTTACCTCGGGAGGAGGAGCCATCAGTGCAGGTAAAAGCATCTGGGGAAGCGGCTTTTTGCCTACGGTATACCAGGGGGTCCAATGCCGCTCACAGGGAGATCCTGTCCTGTTTTTATCCAATCCCGATCAAATTGATGCCCACTTGCGCAAAAAATCCATAGACGCCATTAATGAAATCAACCAGCTGGAATATGAAGAAGCGGCTGATCCTGAAATTCTTTCAAGAATTTCACAATATGAACTGGCTTTTAAAATGCAATCCGCGGTTCCTGACATCATGAATATTAATGAGGAACCTGAATCCATTCATCAATTGTACGGTACAGAGAAGGGGAAGGCCTCCTTTGCCAATAATTGTCTTTTGGCAAGAAGGTTGGTGGAAAAGGGCGTTCGTTTTGTTCAACTCTTTGACAACCGTTGGGACACGCATGGTGTTGGTGCCGGAAACGGCGTAGGGGAAGGCATGAAAAGGTCCTGCAAAGCGATCGATAAACCGATTGCAGCTTTGTTGATGGATTTAAAACAAAGGGGTTTGCTGGATGAAACATTGGTCGTTTGGGGGGGGGAATTTGGCAGGACCCCTATGATGGAAGCCAGGACAGGGGTAGGATTTGACGGAAGAGACCACCATCTGGAAGCTTTCACCATGTGGATGGCTGGTGCCGGAGTGAAAAAAGGACATATCCATGGAGAAACAGATGAAATAGGTTATTATGGAACTGAGGGGCGTACCCATGTCCATGATCTACAAGCCACTATTCTCCATCAGTTGGGATTTGATCATGAACAACTTACTTATGAATTTCAGGGAAGAAACTTCCGTCTTACAGATGTTCATGGAAAGGTAATTAATGAAATACTTTCCTGATGGATCAATAAGCCCCCATATCTTTTTGTTTGGAAATATTTTGTCTCCTACCAGGTGCTAATTCCTGATCCGGGAAATTGGCAACTGATCTCATCCCGGCATGGGTGCCTTTTTCCTGGAAAGAACCCAATCCAAATACTTCGCTGTGTTTTTCCTCCGGTACAAAAGCAGTATTGTCTACTTTCTGTTGAAAAGATTCTTTTTTCCTCAGCCCCAATAAATCCCCATCTTCATTGATCGCAAAGTTGATTAACTTGTCCTTTACCTGAATGGTATAATTTAGCAGCCCTACTTCAGGATAGTAGTCCAAATGGGTATTTTTATAGCCCGGGGGAAACCGTTTTACGAAATCATCTTCGCAGAAGGTTTCACTGTCAACGATATGGTCTAAACTCCAAATTTCTTTTCCTTCCTGGTCAAATTTTTTGATGAAAAAACCATTATATTCCTGATTCTGAAACTTGAAGGGGTTTTTTCCGAAAATTTTTTCGCCTAACAGCCCGCTGATATAAATTTCACCCGAATTTTCATCCAACAAAAAGTTGAAATAAGCGCCGATTCTGTAATTTATATTACTTGAAGAAGCACTGTTTCCGATTAGGTGATAATAATCATTATTGGTATTCAATATGGCGTTCCAGTTTTTCCGGGAAATATGGTTTGAGGGTCGGAGATAATGGCGGGCAGGTTGGGATTTTATATCAAATGATTTAATTATGGTTCCGTGCGAATCAAAGCTAATCACTTTTCCTGTATAGGTATTGTCCAGGGTATTGACGGTTTTCAGAATCATATATTTTTCCTGGTCTTTTTGGCCTGCAAAGGTCCAAATGGATTCGAATTCCGGCTCCTCTTGAGCAGGTAAATCAAGGACCAGGGGATCAAACCGAAAATCGGCTATACTGAAACGGTTCAATATATAATTGAGGTCATTTTTTTTATGGATGGGTCGGTTTTTTCTACTGGTAGTAAGGAAATACAAATACTCGTTGTCACAAAAAGTGGATTGAAGCGATTCTCCCATGACCTTGTTATCGTCCTGAAAATTAAATGACCTCATTTCCCCAAGTTCATCGATATGCGTAACATGGGCGCTGGATTTCCCAAAGAAACCCACATGCATTTCAATGAAAAAGGCATTTGAACCATCCTTGGATACTACCAGGTAGCCTTTCTTTTCCTTTGTAATCCTTGTGGCAAAGACTCTGTCCAGGAAGGTATCAGGGTTTTGTACTTTAATCTCCTTTTGCCAAATGACCTTACCACTTAAGTCAACCCGGGTGATCAACTCCTTGTCCTTGAATGATTTTGCCAAAAATCTACTCCCATCATTGAGTGCTACCACCTGGAGGCGCCTTTCTTCGCCCAACCCGCAAGAATGGTCCTGACCTGATAGGGTATTGTTCGAAATCAAACTAAAAATAAAAGCAAAAAAAGCAATGCTTTTCATAACATATAATTTAAAATGTTTTTCAAATAATATAATTTGTATTTCAAAACAAATCAAATTTAGGGGTAAATGCAAGAAATCCGGAAAATATATTTTATATGAGCCTTGCCATCCATTCATATAGGGTAATTTCGGGATAGACGTAAATCGGAAAATAGATCTCATTTTGAATTTAGGAGAAAAGAAAGAAATTGACGAGATTCGCCGGGAGTATATAGGATAAACAGGAAGTGAATGTATTTTTTGTATGTTAATAGCCAAAGTTGGCTGGTGTCAGTACCGGAAAATTTTAATTTCCATCTTCTTGAATGAGCATGAATAAAACAAAAAGTCCTGACCCTGGGAGGTTGCTGATTTGGGGAATTCTACTGGTGTCTTTTAACCTTAGGCCTTCCATTACCGCGGTTGGTCCATTGATCCCTTTTATCCGGGAGGACCTGGCGCTGACCCATGGATGGGCGGGGTTTTTGACTACGCTCCCTTTATTAACTTTTGCTACCTTTTCTCTTTTTTCTGCAAAAATTGGAAATTTTTTTGGCAAAGCCAAAGCCATATTTCTGGGATTGTTGGTCTTAGGAATTGGTTCAGTCGTCAGGATTTCTGGTGGACCATTCCTTCTTTATTTTGGTACGGCCCTTACGGGAATAGGAATTGTCATTTGCAATGTGCTCATTATCCCCTTGTTAAAGACCAAAATGCAGACCAAAACGGGCTGGGTAACCGGTATGTTCAGCACCGGAATGACCTTTATGGCAGCCATTGCCACCGCTGTAAGTGTACCACTTGCCAAGGAATTGGGATGGGGATGGAGAGGCTCATTGCTTTTTTGGTCCTCCTTGTTGAGTGTGACACTTTTAGTGTGGTGGCCACAGCTCAGGTTGGAAAAGTCAAGTCACCAAAGAAATCCCAAAAAACCCAAGGGGATGTGGAAATCCCTTTTGGCTTGGCAAGTAAGCTTATATATGGGCATACAATCCCTGTTGTTTTTCACCATGATAACCTGGCTCCCCGACATGATGATTGAAAAAGGCCTTGATCCTGTCAAAGCAGGCCTGACTGCCTCTATGATGCAGGTGATAGGACTTGTAGGTACTTTATTTTCCCCAGTGGTTGCCATGCGTTACCAACAACAATCCTTCCTAAATTTGATCATCGGGATGGCTTACCTTATGGGATTCAGTGCTTTGTTTTCTACGCTTATTTTGGTCAATATCTTGGGCATAGCCCTAATTGGCTTATGTATGGGGGCAAGTATCAGCCTTGCCTATACGATCATTGCGCTTAGGACCAAAGATGAAAATTATACAGCAGGGCTTTCAGGAATGGCGCAATCTACAGGTTATTTTCTGGCTGCCTTGGGACCCTTGCTATTTGGACTGGCTTTGGATTTCTGGCAAAATTGGGACCTGTTGATTTACCTGATGCTGGGGGCAACCCTTTTATTCATGCTTTTTGGGTTTTATGCAGGTAGAGAAAAGACTATCTGAAAAATTTTAACCCTAATTGGTGCTCACGGTAGCAGATGGAAATGTTTAAAAGTCTTTTATCTTAATTGTATGTGGTTTAATGGTAAAACCGCCAATATTTTCTCTAAAACTACTGGTTATCCAAGGGTTTCATTTAATTTTGCCCCTATAATATTGCGATCACATGGAGGAATTTATTACATCGTTGGGTATTTCGGCTTTGGTATTTAATTACCTGATCATGCCACTGATGATTTTTTTAGCGAGAGTGGTCGATGTTTCCATCAATACACTCCGCATCATGTTTGTCTTAAATGGGAAAAAGGCAGTCGCCCCTGTATTGGGTTTTTTCGAGGCTTTAATTTGGTTATTGGCCATTGGGCAGATCATTCAGAACTTGAACAATCCCATGTCCTATTTGGCTTATGCGGGTGGTTTTGCCATGGGTACTTTTGTAGGGATGGTCATAGAAGAAAGGTTGGCATTGGGAAGAGTTTTAGTTAGGGTCATCACACCTGTCCCGCTTCCTGATTTATTGGAATACATGAAAGAAAAAGGCTTTAGGTTTACTTCTGTGGGAGCGGAAGGTAGGTATGGAAAAGTTAACCTTTTGTTTACGGTGATGAAAAGAGATGTGGTTAAGGATTTTATCAACCAGGTAAAAGCCAGTGACAGCAAAGCATTTTATACCATTGAAAGTGTAAAAAAGATCAGTGAAGACGATTTAAATGTTATGGAAGACCGCCCGAGATTCACTACGAGGTTAAGAAATTTAATAAGGAAATGAGTTATTCCTTGCCGGTATGCTCCCAACTGATATTCCCTAAATTATTCATGTTTCGCAGTATCCAGTTTTGTCGGCCTCTAATATAATTGGTAGGTTGAGATGGGTTCCACAGCAAAGGACCAGGCAAAACAGCAGCCAACAAGGCGGCTTCATGGCGGGAAAGTGAAGAGGCAGATTTGTTATAAAAATTCCCTGCAGCAGCCTCCGCCCCGTAAATACCATCCCCCAATTCAATCACGTTGAGGTAAACCTCCATAATCCGTTCTTTTGACCAGAAAAACTCTATCAACCCGGTAAAATAGGCTTCCATGACTTTTCTCAGCAAATTTCTTCCTGGCCATAAAAAGACATTTTTGGCCGTTTGATTACTGATGGTACTTCCCCCTTTTATTCTGTTCCCGGCTTTGTTGCCCTCCAGGGCCTTTTGGATAGCTTCCCAGTCAAAGCCCTTATGACTGGTAAATTTTTGATCTTCGGCAGCGATGACTGCCAAAACCATGGTTTCAGATATATTTTCTAAAGACACCCATTTTTTTTGCATCCTAACCGGTCTTTCCTTATCCAAGACCTGTTCAGTCCATCTGATTCCCATTAGGGGGGTAAAATATACCGGAACGCTGCGGTAAAAGATTACCAGCAAGACAGACATAAGAAAAAGACCCAGAAAAATTCGTGCAGGCCAAACTATTAACCTGTTCAGTTTTTTACTCATTATAAAAACACTTAATCACCTGAAAACCGCAAAAATATTTTTCCAATTTAATATAAAGAAAGAATGGGTTTTAATGGTTTTCTCCAAACTGGGATAAGTCCAAAACCTCATCCTCCAGATAGTGGGGATAGATTTTCTGATGAATCTTTTTGACTTCGGTCGTGATTACACTTCTAAACTGCTCTATATTGGTCCCCTTTTCTGCTGCCATAAAGACCGGTTGGATGGAAGAGTTTTTTGAGTAACTATCTTCCAGTTTATCAAAATCAATGAATTCTGCTTCTTCTACTTCTAATGCTGACATCTGCATCAAATCCTCTTCAGACGGCATTTTTGGAGCCAGATCGATTTTATTGAAAACCATGATAGTAGGCTTGTCCCCTGCACCCATTTGATTAAGGGTTTGGTTGACCACATTGATCTGGTCCTGGAAGGCAGGATGTGAAATGTCGACAACATGAACCAAAATATCGGCTTCTTCAATCTCTGCCAGGGTAGATTTAAATGATTCAATTAAATGGGCGGGTAGTTTCCTTATGAAACCCACGGTATCGGAAATCAAAAAAGGTATATTTTCCAATACCACTTTTCTGACGGTGGAATCAACCGTTGCAAACAGTTTGTTTTCGGCCAATATATCAGCCTTGGTCAGCAGGTTCATCAGGGTACTTTTTCCTACATTCGTATAGCCTACCAATGCAACCCTTACAATGCCTGCCCTCCCCTTTCTCTGGGTTTTACCCTGTTTTTCAATTTTTTTTAATTTATCCTTTAAGAGGTCAATTTTTTGGCGAATATCCCTTTTATCTGTTTCAATCTCCTTCTCACCTGCACCACCTCTGGTGGAGGTTCCTCCCCGCTGTCTTTCAAGGTGAGTCCACATTCTGGTAAGCCTTGGAAGCAGGTATTGGTACCTTGCGAGTTCCACCTGGGTTTTGGCCTGGGCGGTTTGTGCCCGGTTTAAGAAAATGTCCAAAATGAGCATGGATCTATCATAAACCTTGATTTTCAGTTCATTTTCAAGGATTTTAACCTGCGATGGACTAAGGTCCTCATCAATGATGGCCATATCCACATTAAAGTGTTCAATATAAGCTTTGACCTCTTCTAATTTTCCGGAACCAACGAAAGTTTTAGGGTCTGGTTTTGCCAACCTTTGGCTAAAACGATGTATCGCTTTGGCACCCATGGTTTCTGTTAAAAAAGCAAGTTCATCCAAATGTTCATTTACCAGCTGTTCGGTTTCATGCTGATGGATAAGTGCAATCAATACAGCCGTTTCCTGCTTGGGAGCAGTATCTAATAGATCTTTTAATTTTCTCGAGTATTTACTCATTGGCCAATTTTAGGGTTTGGATAATATTACTCTTTATAACGATACTTGTTTCCAATAGATTCAAATATTTAAAATATTGAAACCGATTCCTTTAGAATAATTACAAAAACAGGAAAAATAATGGGAGAGCACCTACTACCAGGGTATCAACAGGCAAAAATCCGCCAAAATTGGTATATTTCAATACATATTTGCCAAATTGCAACGTTAAAGCAATAATAATTTAATAATGGAAATCAGAGCAACACCTATTCCCGATGTTTTTGAAATTTATCCTAAAATAACCAAAGATAAAAGGGGTTATTTTTTGGAAAGCTACCGGGAAGAATTTTTTAAAAAACATGGTTTAATTACCAGATGGGTACAAGATAACCAATCTTTTTCCCAGGCAGGAATTGTGAGGGGTTTACATTTTCAAAAAGGCGTTCATGCTCAGGCCAAATTGGTTCGGGTTATTTCGGGCAAGGTATTGGATGTTTGTGTGGATCTGAGGAAAGGGTCACCTACCTTCGGAAATTACCATGCGGTGGTTTTGGATGAGGACAAGCAAAACATGCTTTATGTACCCAAAGGTTTTGCCCATGGTTTTGCCGTTTGGGAAGATGCGGTGTTTATCTATAAATGCTCGGAACCTTATAACAAAGAAAGTGAAGGTGGAATTATTTGGAATGATATGGAGTTAAGCATAGATTGGGGTGTTGGAAATCCGATTTTGTCTGAAAAGGATCAATCCTGGCCGAGTTTGGAATCATTTCAGGAAGAAAGCAAAGGAGGACTTTAATGTCTATATTTGATATATTCAGTAAACATGGAAAGCAGGAAATAGATCAACTGGATCTGGAATGGATGCATGCTGATATGCACAGCCACTTGATCCCGGGAATAGATGATGGGGCACAAACCATGGAGGAATCCCTATTATTAGTGGGTAGGCTGAAAGGTTATGGTTTAAAAAAATTGATTACTACCCCCCATATTATGAGTGAGTTCTTTAAAAACACCCCCGAAATCATTCAGGAGGGCTTACAGGCTCTTCGAGAAGCTGTGAAAGCACAAGATTTGGATATAGAAATAGAGGCTGCGGCAGAATATTATCTGGATGAAATTTTTTTCGAAAAGGTCGAAAAGGCGGAGCCATTGCTTTCTTTTGGAGAAAATAAAATGGTTTTGGTAGAAACGGGTTTTATGAGTAAGCCACACATTTTATTGGAAGCTTTTTTCCGAATGGAAATGGCCGGTTACCAACCGGTTTTCGCTCATCCCGAGCGGTACATGTACCTGCACCAGGACAGTCATCTTTTGGAAGCGCTTGCGGAAAGGAATATTCTTTTTCAGATGAATTTATTGTCATTGACAGGATATTATTCCAAAATGGTGAAAAAATTTGCCGAGAAATTAATCGACCTTGATTTGGTAAAATTAGTGGGGACTGATTGTCATAATCCACGCTATTTGGATGCGTTGGAAAAACTGCCTCATGAAAAATATTATCAGAAACTAATGAGCAGGGATTTGTGGAACACCAAACTGTAATTGGCGTTATAATTAAATAAAGCGGAAATGAAAATTCTGATTACAGGGATTACCGGATTATTGGGGAGTTATATGGCCAGGTATTTCTCAGGAAAGGCAGAAATATTTGGGTTAAAAAGACCAGGCAGTAATGTTGATCTGTTGGGAGAACTTTCCGAAAAAATTCATTGGTTTGAAGGAGACATCAATGATTTTCAGTTGATGGAAGATGCCTGTTCCGGAATGGATTTTGTCATTCACGCAGCGGGTTTGGTTTCATTTGAAAATTCCGGGAAAGAGGAATTGCTGAAAACCAATACCTACGGGACCACTAACATTGTCAATGCCATGCTGTCAATTGGAGGGGGTAAACTGGTATTCATCAGTTCAGTGGCGGCTTTGGGAAGGGAAGCTGGCCATCTTGTCATCAACGAAGATTTTAAATGGAGTAATTCAGAGCTTAATTCTCCCTATGCCATTTCCAAACACCTGGCAGAATTGGAAGTTTGGAGAGGTGCACAGGAAGGATTACAGGTTATGGTATTCAACCCCTCTGTGTTATTGGGTAAAATAAGTGACCGAAGAAGTAGTTCGGAGATTTACCAATTTGTGTTACAAGGCAGCAACTATTATCCTTTGGGAAACATAAATTATATCGACATAAGGGATGCCGTAGAAATCATGGGGCCGCTCATTGAATTGGGTAAATGGAATGAACGGTATATCATCAGTAAAGAAAGTCTGCCATACAAGGTCTTTTTTAGCCTAATGGCTGAGATATTGGGCATTCCCCCACCAAAAAAACCACTCAGTGGCCGGGTTGCGTATTTGGCACTGGCCTGGGCATCAGTCCGCAATTTGTTTTCCAGAGAAAAATTGCCTCTGAACAGGCAAAAATTAATGCTTGCACAAATGAAAATCGCCTATGACAATTCAAAAATTCAAAGCCTTTTAAGCCATCGGTTTATCCCATTGAAAGAGACTTTTCACTGGGCTAAGCAGCCTGCTTAGGGGGTCAAATAAAACAATTATTTAAATATATTTAATTTTACCAAAGGCGTAAAGCTTTCTAAATAATTGGTATCTTAACCTAAAATTAAATCAAATCAATGACAGGAGATTTTGATAATCATTCGGAACAGGAGAAAGATTTGGTTCAAAGGTTTGAAAATTCCCTTAAAACTAATCACGATCTCTTTTTTGGTGAAGAGGAGTTAGAAGACATTGTCAGGTATTACCATGATAATTTTAAATTCAAAAAGGCATTCAAAACCTGTGAATTGGCCTTGGAAAAATTTCCGTTTTCATTGGAAATGAAGCTTTTGATGGCCCAATCACTTATCTATTTGGACGAAATTGAGGAAGGATTGGAGATTTTGGAAAACCTGAACAACCTTTCCCCCAATAATGAGGAAATCATTTTGTCCAGGGCAAATGCTTTGTCCCTATTGGACCAAAATGCTGAGGCCATTGCCTTATTACAGGATTTTCTTCCCCTGGCTGAAGACAAGGCGGAGGTATATTATTTGCTGGGCAATTTTTATCGGGTGGAAAAAATGAACGATAAGGCGATTGAAAGCTTCAAGGAGGTGGTTAAGTTAAAAATCAATCATGAGGACGCCCTATTTCAGTTGGCCATGATCACAGAAGAAGAGGGTTCCTTTGATGAAATCTTGCTGTTTTACCAGGACTTTATCGATCAGGATCCTTATAATGCCGGAGCATGGTACAACTTGGGCGTGGTGTTTAACCGATTGGGGAAATTTGATGAAGCCATAAATGCCTATGATTATGCGCTTTTAATTGATGATTCATTTGCCTCGGCTTATTTCAATCTTGGAAATGCCCTGATGAACACCAACCAGTTTGAGCAAGCCCTGGAGGCTTACCAGAACACCATCAACTGTGAGGGCAGCAATGCGGAAAACTGCTGTTATCTGGCTGCATCCTATGAAAAGCTGGGCCAGATTGATATGGCCTTCAAATACTTTAAAAAGTCAGCTAAACTTGATCCGGAATACGAAGACGCTTGGTTTGGGTTGGGGATGTGCATGTTGAAGAAAAAGAAGTTTTTTGAGGCGATCCATTATTTTAAAAAAGCCCTAAAAATTTCGTCTGAAAGCGCTAATTTTTGGGTGGGTCTCGCAGATTCAGAGTATAACCTGGGAAATTTGCAAGCCAGTTCGGAGGCATATGAAGAAGCCATCAACCTTGAACCAGGAATATTGGAGACTTATATTAATCTTTCCCTGATTTATTTTGATCAAAACAGGTTTGAGGAAGCTGAGGATGTGATCAAAGAGGGAATGGAAGAGTTGCCGGATGAGGCGGAGCTGTATTACCGATTGGTGGTCTACCTTATCAAAACAGGTAAATACAAAGAAGCCTTTTCAAATTTGGAAAATGCGTTAACTTTGGACTTTGAAAAGCATACGGTTTTATTTGAGTTGATGCCGGAATTGGAACAACAAAAGGCCATATATAAAATAATTAATCAATACAGAGAGGATTTTAAGAAATAAGACCTTAATCACCAATTTTATCAAAATTTTATTGAATGAATTACGTTCTTAAGAGCATTCCTTCCCGAACAGCCAAACCCCGGAATGCAGGATTTACTATGGCAATGGATAAGGGGTTAAGTTTGAGGGAAGTAGAGGATTTTATTGAAACAAGTGGCGATTTTGTTGATATTGTCAAATTGGGATGGGCCACCTCTTATGTGACCAAAAGACTGAGGGAAAAAATCGAGATTTACCGTTCATATGGTATTCCCGTCTATTTTGGTGGGACACTTTTTGAGGCATTTGTCATCCGGGATCAATTTGAAGATTACCGAAGGCTTTTGGATGAATACCAGCTCACATTTGCAGAAGTGTCTGATGGATCCATAACCTTAGACCACGATCAAAAATGCCGTTATATTGATACTTTAGCCAAAGATGTAACGGTGCTCTCCGAGGTAGGGTCTAAAGACGCTGCCAAAATCATTCCGCCCTACAAATGGATAGACCAAATGCAGAAAGAGCTGAACGCGGGGGCATGGAAAGTGATTGGAGAGGCGAGAGAGGGTGGAACAGTTGGTCTTTTCAGGGATTCAGGAGAAGTTAGACAGGGGCTGGTGGAAGAAATTTTAACCCAGGTTCCCGAGGAAAAAATTATATGGGAGGCTCCTCAAAAAGAGCAACAGGTTTGGTTCATAAAATTATTGGGTTCAAATGTCAATTTGGGCAATATTTCTCCCAATGAGTTTATTCCCTTGGAAACTTTAAGACTTGGGCTTAGGGGCGACACCTTTGATTTCTTTCTGTAAGGTTTTGTATATTTTACCTTTGCCCAAAATAATCCTTCATATTTTCACCTTATGAATAGAGTTAAAAATAAAATTCTTTTGTTTTTAAAAGGAATGGCCATGGGCAGTGCAGATATAGTTCCCGGTGTTTCCGGCGGGTCCATTGCTTTGGTAACCAAAATTTATGAAGAATTATTGGATAGTATTAATTCCATAAATCTGGAGGCCCTAAACTTGTTGGTTAATTTAAAATTCTTCCTGTTTTGGAAAGCCATAAACGGACGGTTTTTATTGACGGTGCTGCTAGGTATTTTAACCAGTATTTTTACCCTTGCGCAAGGGATTACTTACCTAATTGATACTTATCCGATTCCTTTATGGTCCTTTTTCTGCGGGTTGATTTTGATCAGTGCCATTATCATATTAAAGGATATCCGGCGATGGACCATCCTGGCCATCTTCCTTTTTCCTATTGGAGCTGTTATTGCTTATTATATTACCGAATTGCCACTGATCTCTTCACCTGATGAATTATGGTTTACTTTTATTGCTGGGGCCATTGCGATTTGTGCTATGATTTTACCGGGGATTTCCGGTAGCTTTTTATTATTGATCTTGGGAAAGTATGAGTTTATTCTTCAAGCGGTCAATGATAAAAATGTTATGGTTTTGATGATTTTTGCCTTGGGATGTATTTCAGGTCTACTATTGTTCAGTAGGGTGATCTCCTATTTTTTGAAAAACTTTCATGCCGTTACCCTTTCTTTTTTGTCTGGTTTTATGTTGGGCTCTATCAACAAAATTTGGCCATGGAAAAGAGTGCTCACTTACCGCATATCAAGCGAAGGTATACAAAAACCCCTGTTGACTGAAAATATTTCTCCTCATCTTTACCTGATGGAAACTGGGCAAGAATCACAGTTTCTATTGGCGATCCTCGCATTCTTGATAGGCGTGATTTTGGTGGTCGGTATAGAACGGTTAACAAATAATTATAGCAAGGAATGAAAAAATTCGGCTTAATAGGTTACCCGCTTACACATTCCTTTTCAAAAAAATATTTCTCTGATAAGTTCAGTCGGGAGCATCAGGCAGACTGTCAATATGATTTGTTTGAAATTCCTTCCATTAGGGAACTGCCCGCACTATTAGCCAGGGAACCTGATCTTTTAGGTTTGAATGTCACTATTCCTTATAAGGAGCAGGTAATTCCCTTTCTGGATAGACTCGACCCGGCCTGTAAGGAAATTGGCGCCGTAAATTGCATTAAAATAGCAGGCAAGGAACTTGTTGGTTATAATACGGATTATTTTGGATTCAGAGAATCGTTGATCAAATGGCTTGGAAAGGAAAGGCCCAAGGCATTGATTCTGGGTACAGGTGGCGCTTCCAGGGCTGTAGCACAGGCTTTGAAAAGCCTGAATATGGACTATTTAAAGATTACAAGGAAAAATTCATTATCAATAGGGGGAATGATCACCTACGCAGATTTAAAAAATCAGATTCATTTGATTTGGGATTATCCATTAATCATCAATACCACTCCCCTGGGGACCTACCCAGAGGTAGATATTGCGCCGGAAATTCCATTCGAACAAATCGGCCACCAAAACTGGGTATACGATCTGGTTTATAATCCCAAGGAGACCTTGCTGATGAAACTGGCAGGTCAAAGAGGGTGCCCGGCCAAAAATGGTATGGAGATGTTACATTTACAAGCAGAAGCTTCCTGGGAAATTTGGCAATAGAATTTATTTCGGTCTTCGTTATATTTTTAAGGTTTATGGGAAAGTAAAAACCGTTTATTGCTCTTCCAGGAGGAATTGATTCTTTTTAATTTTAGCGAATTGAAAATCAGTGGCATAAGCAATCAGCACCTTTTAATGGATTATTATTCTCACTGGTTGCCCCGCTTTTTCGTATAAAATATTTATTATTAGTTATTATTTGTCAATTACACCAAATATTGAGATATGCCTAGAGCCCATTCTAAAAATGACAGAAAGATTTTTGTTTTGGATACTTCTGTTATTCTATATGATCACCACTCCATCATGAATTTTGCTGAACATGATGTAGTTATCCCTATTACTGTATTGGAAGAATTGGATCAATTTAAAAAAGGCAATGACATTAAAAACTTTGAAGCCAGGGAGTTTATCCGGCAATTGGATAATCTTTCCAAGGATCAAATGATCCATAATTGGACCCCTTTAAACGGCAAAACAAAGGGTAGTTTTAAGGTGATGATGAATCCGGAGATTACCCTTAATGCCAATGATATTTTTGGAGAGGAAAAGAATGACCATAAAATTCTTAATGCCGCGCTAAGCCTGAAACAATCTATAAAAGACCGAAAGGTGATTTTGGTTAGCAAGGACATTAATTTAAGACTTAAGGCAAAATCTTTGGATATTTTGGCTGAGGATTATGAGACCGGAAAAATTAAAAATATTTCAGAAATTGAAAATACCGGCAAGGAATTGATGGAGGGCATCAATCCTGATTTAATTAATAAATTATATGAAAATGGGGTAATTGATGCCAAAGAGATCTTTGGCAGGAAAAGGAATTCGGTACCCCAAAACAATACTTTTTATATTTTAAAAGGCCCTACCCCTAATGTCTCTATTCTGGCTTACTACCAGGCAGAGGATAGGACTTTTCAGAAAATAGAAAAATCAAAAGCATACAACATTGCCCCAAAAAATGCAGAGCAGGCCTTTGCCCTCAATGCCATAATGAACCCCAGAATCAAATTGGTTTCCATTCAAGGGGTTGCCGGAACGGGTAAAACCCTATTGGCTTTGGCAGGAGCCTTGGAGCAAAGACGGGACTTCAAACAAATATACCTGGCCAGGCCCATTGTGCCCTTGAGTAATAAAGATATTGGTTATTTGCCTGGAGATATCAAATCGAAACTCAACCCATATATGGAGCCACTCTGGGATAATTTAAAATACATCCAAAACCAGTACCGGGAGAGTGACAAGGAATATCAACGCATCGTGGATTTGGTCAACCAGGAAAAACTGGTGATCCAACCCTTGGCTTATATACGCGGAAGGTCCTTGTCCAACATTTTCTTTATTGTGGATGAGGCACAGAACCTGACCCCTCATGAGGTTAAAACCATCATCAGCAGGGCCGGTGAAAACACTAAAATCATTTTTACCGGAGATGTATTTCAAATCGACACCCCCTATCTGGACAGTCAAAGCAATGGCCTTTCCTACCTTATTGACAGGGTAAAACACCATCCCTTGTATGCCCATATCAAACTGGAGAAGGGGGAGCGATCAGAACTGGCTAACCTTGCCAATGATTTGCTGTAAAATTTCTGGAAATCAACTTTCAGTAATGGTGTTCAGTTTGGCCAGGAAACTGTTGTAATATTGACGGCCCACCTGTACGACATCTCCTGTTTTCAGATTGATCTCCTTGGTATTGAAATTTTCTATTTGGTCCAATTGAACAATATAGGATTTTTGAACCCTTAAAAACAAATTGGACGGTAATTTCTCTTCCATGTCTTTCATGGATTTTCTAATGGTGAAATTTCTGCCCTTTGTAAAAAGGGTCACCATGTTTCCGTTGGCTTCCACGTAATAAATGTCCCTATAATCCACTCTTTCAAAGCTATTGTCCGCTTTGATATAAACTGCATCAACCACCAGGTAGGGGCTTTCAGGCACTTTGGTACTGCCTTCCGTGAAACTTGGCCTTGTTCTTTGATTGTAAAGAACGATTTCAACCATGGCATGGATATCATTGCTGTTGAAGGGCTTAACAATAAATCCTGCAGGATGGGTCCTCTTTGCCCTTTCGATAATGTCCGGGTCACTGTAAGAGGTAACATACACAATTGGAGCATCTACCATTTGTTGGATAATTTCACCCAATTCGATACCATCTTTATCCCCCTTGAGTTTGATGTCCATAAAAACCATATCCGGACGATACTTTTTCACAACTTTGATGGCCTGATTGGCGGAATTGGCGATATCAATATTGACATAACCGAGGAGCTGTAAAATCTCCTCAATGTTTTCTGAAATGTTGATATCATCCTCTACTATTAATATCCGTTCTTCTTTCATGCTAAGATATTTAATTGAAAAATTTAAAATTTTGCTGTTTTATCGAAAATTCATTTCAAAATACGAATAAATGTGTAGAATTGAATTCATTTTGGTATTAATTTATGATTTTTTTTAAAAAAGGCC
This sequence comes from Cyclobacteriaceae bacterium, assembly GCA_040905205.1. Taxonomy (GTDB): domain Bacteria; phylum Bacteroidota; class Bacteroidia; order Cytophagales; family Cyclobacteriaceae; genus Cyclobacterium. The sequence continues at coordinate 7,928 of JBBDSB010000477.1, read as the reverse complement.
TATAGACTCATCAAATCCCTAAATCTTGCCGCCTGTCTCCTGCTTACTTCAATTCTATCTCCCCCCTTTAAGGTCACCACCAAGCCTCCGTTAAACCAGGGCTCAATGGTTTCCACCCAGCTTAAATTAATGATATGTTTTCTGCTTGCCCTGAAAAATGATTTCTCATCCAACCGTTCATCTAGGGCATTGAGGGATTTATGGATCATGGGTTTATTGTTTTCAAAATAAACTTTAATATAATTTCCATCGGATTCGAATAAGCGCACATTCGATAATTTGACAAACCAGCATTTATCTCCGTCTTTAACAAATACCTGATCATTCAGTGAAAGTTTATTTCCCGGCAATTGGGATTCCTCTATTTCTTCTTTTTGGAGTGCTTCAAGTTTTTTCTCCAGCTTAATAAGCGTTTCTGTCAATCTTTCCGGTTCAATGGGCTTGAGCAGGTAATCCAATGCATTTACCTGAAAAGCCTGTAAGGCAAATTCATCATAGGCAGTAATGAATACGACCAGGGGGACGAAGTCAAGCTCTTCCAATAAATCGAAACCTGTTTTTTCAGGCATCTGAATGTCAAGAAATAAAACCTCGGGTTGTAAAGATTCAATTTTTTCCTTCGCATCATCCACATTAATGGCCTCACCTAATACTTCAACATTTTCATTTTGGGACAGAAGGTTAATCAATTCTTTCCTCGCCAATCTTTCATCATCTACTACTAATACACGCATACCATTTAAATTTTAATCTAAATTAAGGTTTTGTTTTGGGATTTTTATTTCTGTAACGACAAAATCTAGTCCATAGTTGAAAATTTTAAAGGAAGCCCTATTGCCATATATCAATTTCAACCTTTGGACTGTATTGGCAAGGCCATGGCCCTCCCCACTTTTTTTGGATTTTCTGTCCATCTTGAGTTGTCCGCTGTTTCTGACCCAAATATACAAATCATCCAATAAGCCAACCGTACATTTTACCTCTATCAAACCTCCTTTGATAAGGTTGGAAATACCGTGCTTGATGGCATTTTCCACGATGGTTTGCAGCATCATGGGTGGTATCCTGTACTGATACGCCTTTTTTTCTATTTCGTAGTGCACCGTTAGGCGCTCTTCAAACCGAATGGATTCCAGGTTTAAATAGTCCTTTACGGTGTTCAGCTCTTCCGCCATTGGGATGGTCTTGTGCTTGTCCATAATCAGGGAATATCGAAGGATATTGGAGAGCTGGGTGATGGCAGATTTGGCTTTGGAAGGATCCTCGTCTACCAAGGCCCGGACACTGTTCAAGGCATTAAAAATAAAATGAGGATTTAATTGGTTTCTTAGATGAATCAATTTGATTTCGTTGATACGAGCCTGGAATTTTAGGCTGGAATTATAATTGTCCAGGAAATAAAACAGGAAATACAGCAGGGACCACAGAGAATAATATAAAAAACTGGTAAAAAGATTGGCCAATATGACCAAAGGCCTAAGGTCTTCACGGGGATATAAGGTTCCAAATATCCAATTGATGAGTACCTGGGTAAGTGTATTGAGTAGGCTGAGGATTAAAACTGCAACGAGGACATGACTGATCAACCTGGCAATTGGAAAATTAAGCCAATTTTTGTTTTTGATTAGGAAACGGAAAAAATGGGTGGACAAAAAATAAAAAATAGCCAATGAAAAGTAAGCCCCGATCTGAATAGGGGTAATTCCTCTTGCCATCGATACAAAAAACAGGTTGACCAATGCAAAACTCAACCAACCGAATACCTGTAAAAGCCAATATAATTTATTTTTATCCATCTTTTAGGACAATGGGCGAAAGTCAGGCCTTTTTAAGTTTATTTGATGCCTACAGTCTTATTTAATGGAATTTTTTCTAAAATTGTATGTATTAAATCTCTTGTGCTGATGTTATCTGCTTCTGCTTCATAATTGAGGATAATCCTGTGGTTGAGCACATCCTCTGCTATTGCTTTGATGTCTTCGGGAAGCACATAATCCCGGCCATCCATAAAGGCAATTGCCTTTGCTGCCAAATTTAAGTTGATCGATGCACGTGGTGAAGCCCCAAACTGAATGTATTTCGCCTCCTCATGCATGCCATATTTTTCCGGAAAACGGGTGGAAAACACCAGTTCGATGATATAATTTTCCAATGCTTCTGCGATCTGAACCTCATTGATGCCATCTCTGATGGAAAAAATATCATCTTTATCCAAAATGGCATTGACTTCTGAAATAAAATGGGCGTCGGTCATTCTTCTCATCACTTCCAATTCATCCAATTTGGATGGGTAATCAATGTTTACCTTCATCATAAACCGGTCCACCTGTGCTTCAGGCAATGGATAGGTCCCTTCCTGGTCAACAGGATTCTGGGTAGCCAAAACCAAAAAGGGCCGATCAAGGGAATATGTTGTTTCCCCTATGGTCACCTGTTTTTCCTGCATCGCTTCCAGCAAGGCCGATTGGACTTTTGCCGGGGACCTGTTTACCTCATCGGCCAATATGATATTTGAAAAGATAGGTCCCTTTTTAACCTCAAAATTGGCATTCAACTGATTATAAATCATCGTACCTACCAAATCGGAGGGCAGGAGATCCGGCGTGAACTGTATTCTTTTAAAATCCAGGTGCAAAACCTTGGACAAAGTGTTAACTGTCAGGGTTTTGGCCAATCCCGGCACTCCTTCCAATAAAATATGCCCATTGGTAAATAACCCGATTAATAAACGGTTTACCATTTTATCCTGGCCCACCACCACCTTTTTCACTTCATTGATTACTTTTTGTATTTTCTCCTGATGCATAATGAATTGTACGTTGCTATTTGCTATAATAAAAGATGATCATTTACTGATTTTCATGTAAATAAAAGCCTAAATTAGGATAAATAGTCCTTTATCACAATTTAGAGGGGTTTCTTATTTTTTTATTGCAATCATTTTAGAACAGGCTCAACAACAGGTCACTGCCGTGACTAATTTAGATCCTTTCCAATCCTAAACCCCGGTAAATGGATTTCTGGTCCATTTCCCTGATTTCCCCAACCTGATATCCCTTGATATTCAAGTTTCCAATGGACCATCTGACCAACCTTAATGTTGGAAAACCGACATGGGCAGTCATTTTTCTCACTTGACGGTTTTTGCCTTCTTTCAGCGTAAGTGAAATCCAGGAATCAGGAATATCTTTCCTGTATCTTATGGGTGGGATCCTTTCGGGTAATTGTTTTTCAGGGTTATCTAAACTTTTCGCTTGGGCCTTGGCCGTATAATGCATTTTCCCTTTTATCTTTATCTGTATACCTTGCTGTAATGCAATTAAAGCTTCCTTTGTAACCATCCCTTCCACTTGGACCCAGTACTCCCTTTTATGCCCCTGATCAGGATCCAATAATAAATTGTTCAGCTTTTTGTCATTGGTAATGAGCAAAAAGCCTTCACTGTCTTTATCCAGACGCCCTACAGGATAAACATCCTCGGGAAAGTCGGCCAGGCTTTTTAAGGTTTCCTTTTCTCCACTGAACTGGCTAAGAATGCCAAATGGTTTATAAATAACAAAATACCGAAACAAATTTTTTATTGTAGCAATTTAAATAACTCGTCCAACTGAGGGGTAAGAATGATTTCAGTCCTTCTGTTTTTTGCCCTTCCTTCCGGACTTTCATTATCTGCATTAGGTTCATAAAAACTTTTTCCGGCAGCGGTAACCCGAATGGGATCTACCTCATAATTTTCGGTAAGGATCCTTACAATAGCCGTGGCCCTTGCTGTACTCAATGCCCAATTATCTTCAAATCGCCCACTGATGGGTACGTTGTCTGTATGTCCCTCTACCATTATTTGAATATCCTCACTATTGTTCAAAACTTCAGCAAGTTTTCCTAAGGCCTCAATGCCATCTTTATTGACATTGGCACTTCCTGAAGGGAAAAGCAACTTGTCTTGCAATGAAACATATAATTTGCCGTCCTGTTCATAAACCTGGAGCTCATCAGACCGATATTGGTTCAAAGCCTTATCTACGGTTTCTTTTAGCCGGTTCATTACAGCTCTTTGTTCATCTAAAAGGCTTTGCAACTGATCAAGCTTTTGTTGTTGCTCCATCAGCGTTCTTTCCTTTTCCGAAAGTTGTTGTTGAACTGATGTGGAGGTCGATTGTGCCTTTTCCAATCTTTCATCGAGGTTTTCATTCAGGGCTTTCTCCCTTACCAGGGCTGCCTCCAAGTCCTTTACTTCTTCCTGGGTATTTTGCAATTCAAGCTTTGTGGCTTCCAATTCATCTTGGGTATCCCCTAAGGAACGTGTCATTTCGGCAATTCTTATATTGGCATTTGTGAATTTTTTCTTCGACACACATGAAAATGTGATCAAAAAAACAATCATCAAGAGGGCAAGGGTACCTGTATACTTCTTCATATTATATGTTTGTACAATGCTATAGCTAAAAACATACCAAATTTAGTAGATATACCGGAGCTATTGCCTTTATTAAAAAATAAACCTAAGAAATTCTACTCCAATTCAGTGTATGCTTCTTTTGCCGGTTGATCTGATCCAGGATGGGCCTGTTTTCCTCCAGGATGAAAGAGGGATCCGTCGCCAGAATATTTTTGGCAGCTTCCCTCGCCTGAGAAAGTATGCCACCATCTTTTCCCAAATCTCCCAATTTTAATTCCGTAATCCCGGACTGTTGGGTCCCGGAAAGATCTCCAGGTCCCCTCAATTTTAAATCCACATCTGCGATCTCAAAGCCATTATTGGTTCTGACCATTGTATTGAGACGGACCCTGCTTTCCTTGCTCAATTCGTATTTGCTCATCAAAATACAATAAGATTGATCAGAACCTCTTCCTACCCTTCCTCTAAGTTGGTGTAATTGGGACAAGCCAAACCGTTCGGAATTTTCAATGACCATCACCGAGGCATTGGGCACATTGACCCCAACCTCAATCACGGTAGTTGCCACCATGATTTTAGTTTCTCCTCTGGTGAATCTGCTCATTTCAAAGTCTTTGGCCACTGCTTTCATGTTACCGTGCAAAATACCAATGGGAAATTCCGGGAATGCCCTGCATATGCTTTCATACCCATCCATAAGGCTTTTTAAGTCCATTTTTTCTGACTCCTCAATTAAGGGATAAACGATATACACCTGTCTTCCTTTTAATATTTCCTTCCTCAAAAAGCCAAATACTTTAAGCCTGTCTTTGTCATACCGATGTACAGTCTGAATGGCTTTCCTGCCGGTTGGTAATTCATCGATCACAGAAATATCCAAGTCCCCATATAGGGTCATGGCCAAAGTCCTGGGAATCGGGGTGGCTGTCATTACCAGTATATGGGGATAGAAATCCTGGTTTTTTGCCCATAATTTGGCCCTTTGAGCTACCCCGAATCGATGTTGTTCATCAATGATGGCCAAGCCCAGGTTTTTAAATTGGACCACATCTTCCAATAATGCATGGGTTCCTATCAGGAAATTCAAGTCGCCGGAGGAGAGTGCTTCGTGCAAGGCTATCCTATCTTTCTTAGTGCTTGACCCGGTAAGTAATGCTATTTTTAGGTTCATTTTTTCCGCAAACTCCTTTAATCCTTCGTGGTGTTGGATGGCCAATATTTCCGTGGGGGCCATCAAGCAGGATTGGGTTCCTGAATCAATGGCGATTAACAGGCATATAAAAGCGACAATGGTTTTACCAGAACCCACATCCCCCTGGATCAGCCTGTTCATTTGTTTGCCGGATTTCATGTCGGTATAAACTTCTTTTATCACCCTTTTTTGGGCTTCTGTAAGGTCAAATGGCAAATGCGTTTTATAAAATCGGGTCAGTAGAGCGGTTTGGCTTAGAATTTTACCCCGGTATTTTTCAGTTCTGCTTAATTTTAATTTTAGTAGGCGGAGTTGTAAAAAGAAAAACTCTTCAAATTTTAGCCTGAATAGTGATTTTTTGAGAAATTCCGGTTGCCCAGGGAAATGAATTTGGCTGATCGCCTCCTTCTTGGAGACCAGTCCGTAATTTTCTAATAGGCCTTTTGGCAAGGTTTCAGGAATATGTGGCAGGGCGGTTTGCACCAATACGGCCATGATTTTGGATAAGCCTTTACTATCCAAAAATTTATTGCGGAGCTTTTCGGTAGTGGGATAAACAGGGTGAAAAAAAGATTTTTCTTCCTGTTGGTTCCCCAATGGCTCCAATTCCGGATGGGCAATACTGAATTTTCTACCGTATGATACTGGTTTGCCAAAGGCCACAAGAGGGACCCCTTTTATCAACTTTTTAGCAATCCATTGCACTCCTTTGAACCAGGTAAGTTCCATACTGCCAGATTCATCAGCAAATTGGGCAACCAATCGTTTACTTCTGCCCTCTCCAACCATTTGAAAAGCAAGGATTTTTCCAATGACCTGAACCTGCTGAAGGTCCTCCCGGATTTCACGGATTTTGTAAAATTTTGTCCGGTCCTCGTACCTGAAAGGGTAATGCTGTAATAAATCTCCAAAGGTAAATACCTGAAGTTCGGTGTTCAGCAATGCCCCTTTTTGGGGACCTACTCCTTTAAGGTATTCGATTTTTGTGTCAAAAAATCCTGCCAAAACCTCTTCCGTTTTAAATTGAATTAATAATATTAAATCAACTGATTTTTTCTTCTAGTTTTTCAATGGAATCACGGTTGTATATCAGAGAATCCAGTAGCTCGGATTGGTTTTTAGAACGGTGAAAATTCTGATCATTATAATTTACATGATAATAAATATTGCCATTGAGGTGATCGGTTAGGAACCTTAGCCCCATAATTAGGGTCATCATTTCTCCTCCGTAGGTGATGGAATTTAGTTCCGGTGTCGATATCCTGCCCCTTAATACCGGAATAAAACCTTCCAAAAGCCCTTCGTATTTTTCCAGGTCCACATGGATGGCACCCCAATTTAGGGAAGATTCATCTTCGGTGCAGGCCACCGTCCTGACCAAATCTCCAAAATCATAAAAAACAAATCCAGCCATGATGGTGTCCAGGTCTATTAAGGCATTTACATTGTCAAGAGGATCATTGAATATCAGGTTGTTGATTTTGGTGTCATTATGGGTTACCCTTTTAGGAAGATGTTGCACATAATACTGGTATTTTTCGAGCAGTATTTTTTTTTCCAGATAGAATTCAATCATTTTCCGGGTTTCAGTGCTGATTGGGTTTTTTGGGCTTTTGATACTGTCCTCAAACTGATGATACCTTAACTCCAGGTTATGAAAATCCGGGATGGACTCTTGTAAGACGCTGGCATCTACTTTTGAAAAAGCACTTATAAAATGGGCAAAGGCTTCAGAAGCCATCCGGGCTTGGCTTTTTTTATCCACGGCATCTTTGGTCACGCCTTTAATAAAAGGAAAAACCCGAAACAACTCCCCATCTACCTGGGAGAAAAAATGGTCGTCTTGATTTTTTATAGGTAAAGGCAATTCAAAAGGCAGGACCTTTGGATCAAATTGGTTAAGTAAATACTGTTGGTTAAAAGAAATCCTGTCCGGGTATTTAAAAACAGTATTATTAAACTGCTGGAGGATATAAAATCGACCATCAGCATGAATTCGATAAGTTTGATGAATATGCCCTGAACCAAAACGTTCAAATTCAACATGAGACACCGTAAAATCATATAACTTTAATATTTCGCCAATTTGAGGCTCTTTCATAATCCAATAGGGTTGCTTTTTTCTTAAATATTGATGGTACTTCGTATGATAATAATAATGGTTAAAATTACAACACTTTTAATTATATGTTATGGAAAGCATTTATATTTACCGGTGTTCAACCTATTCATAGGAACTTTGGTATTTGGTTTTAAGGAATGAATAATTACTTCAATTCATTAAAATAATCAAGAAAGTTTTCTTTAATTGGAAAAAATTTCCAGTTTCCTAAAATT
>JBBDSB010000476.1:0-4377 GCA_040905205.1 Cyclobacteriaceae bacterium | reverse complement strand
AATTTACGCAAATCAGGAATTAATGTAATCAACCCTTACCCGGTCAGTCACAAACAAGTGATCAAATTTCTTTCTACGGTTGATCTTATCGTGATGTGTTCATTTAAAGAAGGATCTCCAAATGTGGTAAAGGAAGCCATGGCATCAAACTGCAAAGGTGTGTTTACCGATGCGGGAGATGTCAGGAATTTGGTAAAAGATACCAGAGGATATGCCATCATCAATTGGGATGCAGAGGAATTAGAAAAAGCAATTTATAAAGTAAATACCATGAAACACTGTGATGGAAGAAAAAGGATTAAAGAATTGGGTCTGGATTCAAGAATAATTGCCAAAAAACTAAGATCCATTTATTCCAGGGTGATAAAAACCTAATGTGGATAGTAAAAAGAAATACGATCATTTTCCCAGGTTAATGTACCAAGATGAAATCGAGCATAACTGTAGCGACACACAGTATGATTATTATGGGGAGATTCCCCCGAGGGCCGGGACAGGCTACCTGCCTGACGGTTTTTCAACCGTCAGGCAGGTGTGCAGGCTATTTATCTACAAAACAAATTATAAACAGATGAAATCGAGCATGACGCAAGCGACACACAGAAGGATGATTATAAAACACCTGCCTGCCGGCAGGCAGGTGCGAGATTCCATATGGCCACTAAAAGACAATTATAAACATATGAAAATCTTTATTAAATATAATTATGCTTAAAGTATTCCCATCGAGGTGGCATACAGCTCATAACATCATTTTCCTATGAAAATTGAAGTTAAATATAGAGAGAATAAAGTATATTTTATTTATATGGTATTATATTTATAAAAATTTATTTAAAATCGTTATTTTAATATTTAATCATTATGTGTATAAATTGATCCCCGCAAAGAATGGTTTTGTCAAAAAATGAAAATTCGACCTTGCACAAAAAATTAAAGGTTTTATTTGTTTCCTCGGGTAATCTTAAAAATTTTGATGTTGCCCCATTTATTAAAGTCCAGGGAGATTCTTTAATCAATAAAAATGTAGAGGTTGAATACTTCAAAATATCTGGAAAGGGGTTAAAAGGGTATTTCTCCAATATAGGCCCTCTCAAACAAATACTAAAAAATTCTGATTTTGATTTAATTCATGCCCATTTTACCCTCTCAGCTTGGGTGGCAGTTCTTTCTTTTCCAGGCATTCCTATTGTTTTGTCTTTGATGGGGACAGATGCCTATGGAAGGATAGATAAATTTAAAAAAAATCGCCTATATCTTAATTATTATACCCTGTTGACGCTATTGATCCAACCTTTTATTAAAAAAATTATTTCCAAATCCCCCAATATTGAGAAATTCGTATGGCAAAAAAGGAAATCTCATGTTCTTCCAAATGGGGTGGACATTAATAAATTTTATCCCGTTCAAAGCGATTTTCGAAAAGAACTTGGTTTGGAAAACAACAAAAAATATGCGTTGTTTCTGGGAAATCGAAAAGATCCAAGAAAGAATTTTCAATTATTAAAATCTGCGAAAGAAGAATTGGCCAGCTCAAATATTGAAATAATTGCTCCTTACCCCATCCCCCATCATCAGGTCTTTGAATACCTCAATTCAGTAGATGTTTTGGTAATGTGCTCCTATGAAGAAGGATCTCCCAATGTGGTAAAAGAAGGGATGGCATGTAATTGTAAGGGTGTCTTTACCGATGTTGGCGATGTGAGATACCTCCTGGAGGATACTGAAGGCTATGCTATAACTGGATTTGATCCCATTGAACTGGCAGATAATATCAAAATGGTAATTTCCATGAAAAAGTGTAATGGAAGAGAAAGATTGATTGCACTAAAATTAGATCTTCCTTTAGTAGCTGAAAAACTTAAAGAAATTTATTTGTCCGCCCTATCATAAGTTTTCTTTGGTATTCAATTATTTGAGTCTGATTAAAGGAACAACAAGTTTGAACATTTGCCTCCTCACAAAAGAGGAGACAAATGGTTAAATGAGTCATCTAAAAGAATATTTTTAAATCTAAAACCCGATTTTTATCACCAACACAAACCCACATAATTCGGCAATTTTTCCAAATCTGGGATTCTTACCAAATCAATCAGGACCTCCTTTTGGGAAAGCAAATTCATATAAGGTTTCGGGTCAAAATTCTTATGATTTAACAGCACAATATCCGCACTCTCCAAGGCTACTTGGGGATCATTGGTGATCAGGTCCGAAAGGTGAGGAAGGTGTTGTTCGATAAACTGTTTATTGGCACCTACCAATTTTGAAATATGCACATTTTTATCGTAAATAGAAAGATTGAATCCTTTTCCAATCAGTTTTTCGGAAATATCAACGGATGGGCTATATCTTAAATCATCTGTTCCTTCTTTGAAGGATAATCCCATTAAAGCAATATTTCTTTTCCCTGTCCTGTTTATCAATTCAAATGCCATCCTTTTTTGATTTTCATTGGATTCATGTATGGCATTAAGAACAGGTGTAGAAAGATAATGATCATGGGCTAAGGTAACCATCCCTTTCAGATCTTTAGGTAAACAGGAGCCTCCATAAGCAAATCCAGGCTTAAAGTAAACTGGGGAAATATTGAGGTGTGTATCTTTACAAAAGATATCCATCACTTTGTGAGAATCAATATTCAATGATTTGCAGATGTTGCCCACTTCATTGGCGAAAGAAATTTTCAGGGCATGGAATGAATTGTTGACGTATTTGATGATTTCTGCTTCCTCTATACCGGTCATTTCAATTGGCGCACCTAAACCCCTATATAAATCCGCTACTGTTTCCAATGCTTCAGGGTGATCACCACCAATTACGGTCACGGCCGGAGAATAATAATCTTTTACAGCAGACCCTTCTCTCAAAAATTCAGGATTGGAGACAACGGAAAAACTTTTCCCTCTTTTCTTCCCTGAATAGGATTCTATGATTTGGCCTATTTTCCGGTTTGTCCCGGGCAACACAGTACTTCTGATGACAACCACATGAAAATCATCTTTTTCTTTTAAAGCTTCACCAATTTGTTCCGCGGTCTTATAGATATAGTCAAGGTTAAGATGGCCTTGTGGAGAAGATGGCGTTCCTACGCAGATAATGCTTAAGGAAGTAGCGTTAACCGCCTCATATGCCGAAGTAGTTGCTGATATTTTACCTCTATCAAATTCAACTTTCATGATTTGATCGATGTCCTTTTCAACAATAGTAGGTAATCCACTATTAATCAGTTCTACTTTTAAAGGATTGATATCCACACCTACTACTTGGTGTCCATTTTTTGCCAGACAACCCAAGCTTACACATCCTACATAGCCTAATCCAAAAATTGAAATTTTCATATGGTTTATTTTTTATATTTTAAAATTTGTGTGATCATAAATTGGTTCATATCATCCCATTCCATCAGAAGATTTTCCCTGGTTTGTAATTGTCTTTGAGGGTCAAATCCGGCCGATATGTATTTATTAAAGGGTTCTACAGCTAAATTTCCGGGGAAATGTTCTAAAATACCTTTTTCCATTAATAATTGATTGGCTTTCATCTCCCTTATTCCGCAATAGATACTTGGCACACCCAACATGGCACCTTCCCTTGCCATACTGTCTCCGGAAGAAACCATTAATTTAGAGTAATAAATCAGGGAGTGAATGTCTTCAATAGGTTCTTTTAAAATAATCCAGTTTCCTGGAAAATTATCCTTGATGGTTTTATCCTCCAATGAAAGTAAAATAGGAATATTTTTATCAATGAGGTTTGAAAAACTGCAAATGATGGCATCTGCCTGATCATAATAGTTAAAAGATTTATTACTTACTTCCCTAACAAAAACATATTCATGAGGCTTTAAACCGTATTTTTTTAAAACACTATCATCTGGATTAAAATAGCTTGGGCTTAGGTAACTCCACTCCTTAAGGCAATTAAAAATCTCAATATGCCTATCAGGTTCTACTATAGGAGGAAAAAATATTTTTGTGGAAAGTTGAGCATTGATCTTATTAATGCCTTTCCTTTCCGGATCATCATAAAACTGAATGAGGGGAACTCCTGAAAGTTTACAAGCCAGTGCCAATGGGGCACTGCTTGCTGCGACACAAATATTTATTTTTTCCTTTTTGATGATTTGTAAAAGTGAGGTGGTCCTCAATACATTCCCATTCCAAAATATGGACCACTTCGTTCCCTTACTGCTACCCACTTTGACACGGGTAAATTCAGCATATTCTTTATCTATAATTTTAGATAACTTTCCCCGATCAAGGTAACAGATAATTACCCGCCAACCTAAGACAACAAGCTCTTTTGCCAAGCCCTTAAATAAATTAAGTTGAGCAGGATGTTTGATATCAATTAAAATATTCATAACAATAAATTAAA